>DFUT01000033.1 GCA_002381125.1 Bacteroidales bacterium UBA4179
GCGCATGCATGGGAATTGTATCAATTTATATAAAAAATTAACAGGTATGAATTTATTCAGTGATTTAGGAATCGAAATTGACTCGGCGCCGTTTGTTGGCGATAAAATAAAAATAAACCGAGTATTGAATAAGGAAATCGAAGTGATCGATTTTGAATTGAATGAAAGTAAATTTCAATCCGGAAAGAGCAGAAAATGTCTAAAACTACAAATCCGATTCGAAGGCGAATTAAGGGTTATTTTTACCGGATCATCTTTACTTGTCAATGCAATACAAAAAGTGAAAAAAGAAATGTTGCCTTTCAAAACGACAATTGTAGAAACAAACGGATTTTATCAATTTACTTAAAAACACACAATATGGAAACAAGAATAGAAATGCGGGATGAATATCCGATGTCTATTGAAAATATTGGACTCGGAAAGTGGCACGTTCGCTGGAACGTCCGTGAAATCGAAGAAGAAACGGAAGGCGAAATCAAAACGCATTATGAATATAATGAAGTCACTCTTGATCATGAGCCTACTGCAAAAGAGGTTCAGCAAATAACCGGGAAATGAAAATATACAGGGGAGATACGGCAATAGCGGATGTATTGATAACGGATCAGTCTTATCGCAGTTTTTCGATCATGGGCGACGATTATGTCGTACTCGATTTTTATCTCAAAACCGAAATAGATTTCGAAAAAAACGACTATTGCAACGCCTTTGGCGAACGTTTCTCTCTTATCGAAAAACCGGTGCCGGAAATGATCAAAGGTATTTTACATTACAATATCAAACTGTATAATACCTATAAGGAACTTGAAAAGGTAAAGGTTTTTCTGTACGATACCGCCAGAGATTTATCGAAATCCGAATTCCCGTTCACTTGCACGCCATCGGATATAGTCCAACTTATTGTCGATAATATGAATTCCGTACAAGGCGGAATTTGGTCGGTAGGAAATGTAATAGTCGGCGAGGCAAAGACGATTACAATATCGAATCAGAGTTGTTTAGACCTGTTAGCATCTGCCGCTTCAGAATGGGATACCGAATGGTATGTCGAAGGTCATACCATAAATTTGGCGAAACGAACCTATCAGGATAATCCGATAAAAACACTATCCATCGGAACCGGTTTATTGTCGGTACAGCAAGAAGCGCTTGGAAATACTTCGATTACACGATTATATGCACTTGGAGGAACAAAAAATTTGCCTTCAACTTATGGATCGACACGTTTAAAAATGGATGTACCGTATCTTGAAGTATCCGGAGCGGACATATTCGAAGATATTGTTGTTTTCGACGATATCTATCCGCATCGGCTCGGTACGATTTCATCTGTTCGGCAGACTTCGCAAGGCATATTTTATTTCACGGATTCTGCGCTCGATTTCAACCCGAACGATTGCCAGATCGAGGGGCTGGCTAAACACATAATATTTCAGTCCGGTGCGCTTGTCGGATACGATTTCGAGGTAAATTATAACGCCGCTACAGGTGAATTCGAGATTATTCAATATACTGAACCGTCCGGAGAAGTATTACCATCGGCAACACTTGCACCTTCAGCAGGTGATAAATATATCATCTATAATATTGCGATGCCGCAAAGTTATGTAACCGCAGCAGAAAACGAATTAAAAGAAAAGGCGCAGGCGTATTTCGATAAGATAAAGAACGATAAACTTTCATTTAATGTTGCGCTCGATGAAGTATATTTCACACGCAATGGACTGACGTTGCAACCAGGCGAAGAAATTATTTTGAAGCATGAATATATCGAAGCGTTGAAAAACGGTTTAAATATCCGTATAACAGGGTTTAATCGGTATTTAAATCAACCTCATCGATATGATAGCGTGAAAGTATCCGACACTGTCTATTCAAATCCTATTTCAAGGATTGATCGAAAGATCGAGGAAGTGGAAAATGTAATCGAGCGCACCGGCATATCGAATCCGAACTATCCGCGTCGCAACTGGCGCGATCTGTCAGAAACGATGAACTTATTGCAAAAGGCATTTTTGAATTTCAGCAAAGGAATAACTCCGATCACCGTACAAACTATGCAGCTGATCGTCGGCGACGAAAGTTTACAATTCAGGTTCGTGAACAATAAAACGAATCCGACTGCTGTTGATCACTCTTTTATATTCGATAAGCAAACGGGAAAATTTACTACTCCGGCTGGTATTATTCAGCATATGACGCTTGGAATAACAGATATAAAAAGTTTTCATGCTGCCGATGAATATAAGTATTGGGATATTGCTGCTTATACTTCACCTATTCTCGAACATGAAAAAGCATATTATTTATACTTGAAATGCGATAAAAACGGAACAACAGGAATATTCCTGCTCTCGGAAACGGCAATCGGAATGGAGCAAGTATCTGGGTATTATCATTTTCTTGTCGGAATATTAAACAGCCAACAGGACAACGATCGATCATTTGCCCCGCTTTACGGATTTACGGAAATTCTACCTGGACGTATCACGACAGACAAAATCGTTTCTACGGACGGAAAAACCTATTTCGATCTTGATAATTCTGTCATTGGCGGCCGGATAAAATTTCTTTCTACATCAGAAATTGAAGAGGACTTGGGGCTGTGGGCGGAAAGTACGGAACAAAGTATCGATGCGGCTAAACAGGAAGCAACAGAAGCAGCACAACTGTACGCAGATTCAAAAGCAGCTCTCGCCGAAACACAAGCCAAGGCCTACGCGGACGGCATTGTTGACGCCGAAGAGCAACGGGCAATAGCCGACGCGCAGGCAAAGTTGGATGCTGCTAAGGCTTATGCTGATGCACAGGACGAATTGGTTAAAACGATTGCCAACGCCTACGCCGACGGGGTTGCAGATGAAGCAGAGCAATCCGCAATAGCAGTTGCCGAAGCAAAAGCTAATTTAGCCGAGACACAAGCTAAGGCGTATGCGGACGGCATTGTTGACGCCGAAGAGCAACGGGCAATAGCCGACGCGCAGGCAAAGCTACAGGAAGCGAAAAATTACGCAGATGCGAAGGCTGCTGAAACGAATTATCTCAAGCAGGCGCTTAAGCAGGATACAGATATCTCCGGGGGGTTGCTTTTGTCCTCAATTCTCGCAACACGGGATGCTAGCGGAGTTGTGAGGAGCTACCAGAGTGGCGACCCGGATGCAAATCCGGCCGCTTTCGCAGCCGGAGTGGAAAATTTCGGAACAACATCAGAAAAAAAGAAGGTTGAAATTTGTCACGACGGAACAGGACGAATAGGCATATTCGTGATAGACGATCTCGGTAATATTAAAATTTACGACCCTCTTGATCCGACTATTCTACGTCTGATGTTTTCAAAAAACAACCTCCCGGTGTTACAGTCAATGCTTGACGACAATATCTACGGTGGAAGTGTTACAAATACAGGCGCATTAGGCACCGAATCTATTACAATTCTTCCAAACAAAATTACTGTGACGCAGTCGGGAGCAGATGTACACTTTACAGGAAATCTCATGATATCCGGCTTTCTTGAGAAAGCCGGATATCATGCGCCAGGCTATTCATCAGGGAAAATACAGGTTACAGTAATGATAGTAAATGAGGCGACCTTGGAAGCAATATACAGCATAACTGACGGTAGAGTACTTGATTTCATGTACGAAAGCAGTTATTACAACACAACGGGAATAGACCAAACGATATACAATGTAGACGCAGGTACGTACCGCGTTGAGATTCACCGCATAAATATAAATGCTGATGATTTTTATGCTGGGCTGTCCGGGACGTCAACGCTATCATGGTCTTTTATTAAAGACATTAGGCGATTCGAATTTGCTCGCAACGGGTTTATGGCATTCTATCAGAATAATCACATGTATTTCTCCGAAGCCGGAGGTCTCGACGTGCGGGGTGCAATGAATATTCCGGGTATATTGCTTTCCGGTCGTGTCAACATGAACGGCGGCTTTAATAGCATCTGGGGAGCGAAAGTACATGCATCGTCTACGGCAACAAGAAACAGTGCAGGTAGTTATACCGTCTATCACAGCGTCGGGCATTCGGATTACAGTGTACAGATAACTCCAGAAACGGATCAGCGCGTGTTTTACGTCTCGTCGCTTGGTACGTCGAGTTTTACCGTGTATTTTAAAAACCTGAGCGGAACTTTGGCAGATTCGGCTTTTGCTTTTTCAATTCACGGTAAAAACTATCAATAAAAAATGCCCAACGATCTGGGCATTTAAGAAGCGTTCTTTTTTAAGATTATTCTGCAGGTATAAAAGTAAAAGCTTCATCGAACAGCCGGTAAACCTCGGCGTAATTGCCGTCTTCAAAAGCCGTTTCGATGAGCGGGCGGGCAGTATCGATTACTTCGTCCGGCACATAGGCTATCGTGTCGTTGTTTACGTCGGTTATGACGACGTTGAAAGCATATGTCAGGTCGCGATAATATTCTCCTTCCGAGGTTATGACGTCAATACCGAGCATTTTCAGTGCCGGGATTTCATAATCCTTTTGCGACTCCAGGAAGGTTCTGGCAATATCTTTCGGAGTTTCATAATAAAGATTGTTTGACCAATGCGACTGCCATTTGATATTCACGGCATTTTGAACTATTTGCAAAGCCGTTAGATTAGGAACAATAGAGCGGAGCTTAACTCCTTCTGCAGGACGGATCGTGATCATTGCATTCGGGTCGAGCTGACCTTTGTCGATTTCCGTATGATTCGGGTCGCAGCTAAGCAGCAATCCGAAAATGAATAAGAGAGAAATTAATTTTTTCATTACAATTGAAATTAAAATAATGATTATAAAGGTATAAAATAAATTTTAATATCAGACGCTGGCCAATAAAAAAGCCTCCGTCTTCTCCTCAACCGAGTTCCTACGCTGCGGGTTGATTCGACTAAGGTGCATACACACCACGACAGAGGCTAATATAGCCAACTCGGTGTGTATGCACCTATTTTTTGTCGCAACGTAGGAATACAAATATATGAAAACAAAATAATAAATGAACAAAAAATACGAATTTTTTTATGAAAACACCAACCACATATTGCGGAGGGAAACTGACAATACTGAAATAATCACTTTCGACTATATTTCAGTATTCTTTTGTACAATTTGTTTTATATTTGTGTACTTTTTGTTTTTTCGATTATAT
>DFUT01000003.1:0-10107 GCA_002381125.1 Bacteroidales bacterium UBA4179
CTCGGAGATGTGAATAAAAGCAAGGGTTCCATAATGGTAAGATAAATTAATTGAATGAGGAAATTGGGGAAAAGGAAATTACAAAACCCAATTGAATTGGTCGGCTTTTTTGCTTGGCCTTTATTTTGTTTTATAGTCGTTTTTTTAATTTTCCCTTATTTTTTCCCCAAAATTTATTTTAACCTTTACCCGCTCATCCCAATTTATTTTTTCTATTAACTCTATTGGAAATAGAAATACTATCTAAATATAAGGAAAAAGAATTCGTGACAATGACAAATAAATTCATGCAATTAAAAGCAATAAAACTATTTATATCTTTGATGGTATTATTGTTGTACTGTTTTATCGTTGCCGAACAAACTTTTGCCTTCCTGATTACTTTTTTCCTTTTTTATATTATTTATTTAATTGTGGAAACGATTGTTTTTTATGCAAAAAATAAGTAGATATTTATTTTTCATAGTGTTGTTTTCGTTTTTTGCTTCTCAAAGTTCTTTTGCAAAAGAAAACAAAATAGATTTGGATTTGAAAGAATTTATATTTGGACATTTGGAAGACAGCTATGAGTGGCATATAACCAATATAGGGGATAAACGAATCTCCATACCATTACCCGTTATTTTGCATAGCAAACAAACAGGTTGGCATCTATTCCTATCTTCACAATTCAGAAAAAATAATGGAACATACAAAGGCTTCTCAATTGCACCCAAAGGCAGCAATTATGAAGGCAAAATTATTGAATACGATGCCTCGGGAATTGAAATTCGTCCCTTGGATTTATCATTTACCAAAACAGCTTGTTCTGTCTTTATAAACGGCATATTGTTAATTGTAATTATTTTATCGGTAGCCCATTGGTATAAATCATCGAATCATGTCGAAGCACCAAAAGGATTTGTCGGTTTTATGGAGATGTTTATTACCGCCCTTGTCAACGATATAATAAAACCGACAATAGGTGACAATTATCGAAAATTCACACCTTTTTTATTGACTCTCTTTTTCTTTATATTGCTAAACAATATCATGGGATTGATTCCCATTTTCCCTGGTGGTGCAAATGTTACGGGAAATATCTCTATTACTTTTGTATTGGCATTTTGTTCGTTTATTGCGATTAACGTATTTGGCAGTCGCGCATATTGGAAAGGAATCATCTGGCCCGACGTGCCGATATGGATGAAAGCACCTCCATTTCCGATACTCCCTATTATTGAGTTTTTTGGCATATTTATAAAGCCGTTTGCTCTGATGATACGTTTGTTTGCCAACATATTTGCGGGGCATACGATTATTTTGGTATTATCATCACTGATTTTTATTACGGCAACTCTTGGATTTGCCATCAATGCAGGAATGGCCATAGTATCAATTCTTTTCAGTGTTTTTATGCTTTTCTTGGAATTGTTGGTAGCTTTTATCCAAGCCTATATATTTACGATGTTGTCATCAATGTTTATCGGATTTGCTCAGGAAAAAAAATAGAAATTCGTTATATTATAAATTAACCATTTAAAAAATTAAAAACTATGTTACTTTTAGTATTATTACAAGCTGTTGTTAAAGCAGAAATTTACAGATTGGGGGCCACCATCAGCGCCGGCATTATCGCTTTTGCTGCATCTTTCGGTATCAGCAAAATCGGCACTCAGGCTATCAATGCTACGGCTCGTCAACCCGAAGCGGCAAACGACATTCGTACAACTATGATTGTTTCCGCAGCATTAATCGAAGGAGTTTCTTTATTCGGCGTAATTGTTTGTTTAATGGCATTTTTCTTTTAAAATTCACATTATATGTCTTTATTATTGCCCGATTCAGGGCTAGTGTTTTGGATGTTGATCTCATTCGGAATCGTCTTTGCAATATTGGCAAAATACGGTTTCCCCGTAATAATGCGTAAAGTAGAAGACAGAGAAGACAAGATTAACGATTTTTTACAGAAAGTGAACAATGCGGAAACTATCTTGGCTGAACTAAAAACAGAAGGAGATAATTTAATATCAAAAGCCAAGGAAGAACAAGGACGTATTTTGAAAGAAGCGATGCAGAGGTATGAGAAGATAATCAAAGAGGCACAGGAAGAAGCCGAAAACATACTTCAGAAAAAATTAATGGAAGCCAATGAATTAATCCGTATCGAAAAAGAAAATGCCGTACGTGATATTCACAAACAGGTAACAGAGCTTTCGTTGAATATTGCAGAAAAAGTGCTTCTCAAAAAACTAGAAGACGAAAACGAACAAATTGAATTGATCAACCATATATTAGAAGAATATAGCCCAAATTAATATTGAATCATGCACCTCGGATCACCCTCAATACGGTATGCAAAGGCTTTAATGGAATATGCCCTTGAACGAAATACGGAAAATATTCTGTATGAAGAATTTTCCATATTGGCGTACATTTTGAAAACAAATCGGGATCTTCGTGAGGTACTCGAAAATCCGCTTATTTCAAAAGACAAAAAACTAAAACTTATTTGCGTAGCAGTTGCCGGGAATGATTCTCCATCCGAAGATTTTATTCGTTCGATGAATCTCGTTCTAAATCAAAAACGAGAACCGTATCTATTGTCTATCAGTTTAATGTATCTCGATCTATACCGAAAATATAAAAATATTGTTCTCGTCAAGGTTATTACTGCTATTTCAATAGGTACTGAAATTGTCGAAAAAATTAGAACACAACTCATAAAGGAGCTGGAAACGCAAATAATGATGGAGCAAATTGTAGATCCTTCCATCCAGGGCGGTTTTATTTTGGATTTAAATAATAATTATCGCTTTGATGCAAGTGTATCTACCCAATTAAAAAAGATTAGAAAACAACTTATTGAAAGTGATGCAAAAATTGTATAGGGAAATATGATGGAAAATATAAAGATAAGCGAAATTTCAGAAATTCTTCGCAAGCAATTAGAAGGCATTGACATGCAAGTCCAATTCGATGAAATTGGGGAGGTAATCGAGGTGAAAGATGGTGTTGTACATATTTATGGATTGAATAATGTGGGTGCCAACGAATTGTTGGAATTTGAAAATGGCATGAAAGCTATTGCTATGGATTTGAAAAACGACAGTGTAAGTGCCATATTGCTTGGATATACCGACAAGGTAAAAGAGGGTGATATTGTAAAACGAACGAAGCGTATCATTTCTATAAATGTTGGAGAACAACTATTGGGACGTGTGATTAATCCATTGGGTGAACCTTTAGACGGTGGAGAACCCATAAAAGGAGATTTAATAGAAATGCCTTTGGATAGGAAAGCTCCCGGCGTTATTTTTCGTCAACCTGTAAACCAACCTTTATATACGGGTTTAAAAGCAATCGACGCAATGATTCCCATCGGTCGTGGACAACGAGAATTAATTATTGGCGACCGACAAACGGGAAAAACGTCCATAGCAATAAATACCATTATCAATCAACGCAAAAATTTTGAAGAAGGAGATCCCGTATATTGTATTTATGTAGCCATAGGCCAAAAATCGTCAACCGTAGCATCCATTGTACGTAATTTAAAAAAATTTGGAGCTATGGACTACACAACCGTTATTAATGTAGGTGCCGGCGAACCTGCTGCCTTACAATATATTGCTCCTTTCGCAGGAATGGCTATCGGGGAATATTTTAGAGATACGGGACGCCATGCATTGGTAGTTTTCGACGATTTGTCGAAACAAGCAGTAGCCTATCGCGAAGTATCACTCGTATTGCGAAGACCCTCCGGTCGTGAAGCCTATCCGGGAGATATCTTTTATCTCCATTCTCGCCTTTTGGAGCGTGCGGCAAAAATTATTGTACAAGAAGAAGTAGCCCGTAATATGAATGACCTGCCTGCGGATTTAAAGGATAAAGTAAAAGGCGGTGGTTCATTGACAGCCCTGCCGATTATTGAAACTCAGGCAGGAGATGTTTCATCCTATATTCCAACTAATGTTATTTCGATTACCGATGGGCAAATTTTTCTTGATACCGATCTGTTCAATCAAGGAATTCGCCCTGCTATTAATGTTGGAATTTCTGTTTCACGCGTTGGAGGCGATGCACAAATTGACGCAATGAAAAAAGTAGCCGGCACCTTAAAAATAGACCAAGCACAATTTAGGGAATTGGAAATATTTACCAAATTTGGTGGAGATCTGGATCCGGTAACAAAGTTCACTATCGATAAAGGGCAAAAAAATACTCGTCTATTAATTCAACCAAAATATACGCCTATGCCCGTCGAAAAACAAATTGCAATTTTATATTGCGGCACACATGGATTATTAAAAGATTTGTCTTTGGAAAAGGTTACGGAATTCGAAGACAAATTCTTGAAATTTCTGGAAGTCAATCATCAAGAAGATGTTTTAGATATATTGAAATCGGGAGAAATAAACGACAATGTAATAAAAATCATTGAAGAAACAGCCCGGTTGATAATTAAACAACTTTAATTATGCCCCCTTTAAAAGAAATCAAACATAGGATAGTATCCGTAAAAAATATTCAGCAGGTAACCTCAGCAATGAAGCTTGTATCGGCAGCCAAATTGCAAAGGAGTGGAAATGCTATTCAAAAAGTACGTCCTTATCAAAACAAATTATACACTATGGCTACTCGCTATTTTAATAGTGTTTCTCCATTTCCTTCTCCTTATCTTATGAAAAGAAAAATTTCACGTGTAGCCATTGTTGCTGTTGCTTCCAATACTTCACTTTGTGGATCTTTTAATGTTAATCTGGTTCAGTTTTTGGAAAAAATACTCGGCTCCTACGAAAATCTAGGGAAAGAAAATATTTTAATTTATCCCATAGGCAAAAAAGTGGAGGATGCCCTAAAAAAAATGGATTACCCAATTCAAGGAAGCTATCAAAACTTAGCGGACAATCCCACTTATGCTGAAACACAAGAATTGACACAAGAATTGATAAAACAATTTAACGATAAAAACATCGATCGGGTAGAAATAGTTTATCATCATTTTAAGTCGAAAGGTTCAATTATTTTAACACGTAAAATTTTCTTGCCAATGGTAGATCTAATACAAAATGAAAAAAACAACCTGGAATATATCGTAGAACCATCGCCTTTGGAATTGACTTCAACGTTATTGCCCCTTTTGTTGTATTGCAATATGTATTTCACATTGCTGAATGCCAGTGCGTCAGAACATGCTACACGCATGATTGCAATGCAAATAGCTACCGATAATGCAGGCGAGTTGCTCTCTGATTTGACTTTGCAATATAATAAGTCTCGTCAACAAGCCATTACAAATGAGTTGTTGGATATTATTGGGGGAAGCATGCAATAACCGAGAAACTTATTTGACGCGATCAACCAAAAAAGAGTGCCTGTATGAGACACTCTTTTTTGGTTTTATTCTGTACTCGGAGCGGGACTTGAACCCGCACAACCGCATTTGGTCACAAGATTTTAAGTCTTGCGTGTCTACCGATTCCACCATCCGAGCAGACCTGAATTTTTATGGAAATTTTCCAGAACACAAAAGTACAACTTTTTCAAGTGAATCCAAATATTTTTCGGCTTTTATTGATCTTGTAGCGTCAACCGGCAAGCGCAAATTTACGCTATTCCCGAACAATACCGTCACCGTTGCCACGAATCCGATAAAAGCTTGCCCGAGTACTATCGGAATAACCAACCGGGAGAAAGCGCTGATTTTTTTATCGAAAATTTCATCAGCATCCCGATACGGTATTTAAACGACTCCCAAATCCATCATCCGTTCCCTCCGCCGGGATAAATGTGCAGGGCAGCCGAAATGCCCTTCTGCCAATGCCAAATGTCTTCGGGCATCGATAGATGGTGAAAGGCGATTTGGGTACCGCTGCCGTTTTTTCCTGTAACCAAACAATAGGGCACGCAAAAAACATAAACAGTAAAAACAACGTAAGTTCAACTTAGAAGTGCGAATTGACCGGGAATTCCCACCACATTTGAAAGAATTGTTGTATTTTTGCGGAAAAAGTTGAATTATAAATCTTTATAAACGAAAAGAAATGGGAAAAGTATTGATAATCGGTGCCGGTGGTGTGGGTAGAGTGGTTGCCAACAAAGTTGCACAAAACAACGACGTATTTACGGAAATCATGTTGGCAAGCCGTACCAAAAGCAAATGCGACGATATTGCCGAAGATGTTAAACGACGCACGGGCGTAGACATCCAAACAGCACAGGTGGATGCCGACAGTGTTCCGGAACTGGTAAAACTGTTTGATGAATTCAGACCGGAAATAGTGATCAACGTTGCATTGCCTTATCAGGATTTGACTATCATGGATGCATGTCTCGAATGTGGCGTAAATTATCTAGACACGGCCAATTATGAACCAAAAGACGAGGCACACTTCGAATACAGCTGGCAATGGGCATATAAGGATAAATTTCGCGAAGCAGGATTAACCGCTATCTTGGGTTGTGGTTTCGACCCCGGAGTAACCAACGTGTTTACGGCATATGCGGCAAAACACCATTTCGACGAAATTCACTATCTCGACATCGTAGATTGCAATGCGGGAGATCATCACAAACCTTTTGCCACAAACTTCAATCCCGAAATCAACATCCGGGAAGTGACCCAAAAAGGAAGATATTACGAAAATGGAAAATGGATCGAAACCGAGCCTCACGAAATTCATAAACCACTGACTTATCCTGAGATTGGTCCAAAAGAATCGTATGTGATTTATCATGAGGAACTCGAATCGTTGGTGAAAAATTTTCCGTCCATACGGCGTGCACGTTTTTGGATGACTTTTAGTGACGAATACCTCACTCACCTGCGAGTAATTCAAAATATTGGGATGGCACGCATCGACGAAGTGGAATTTAACGGTCAGAAAATCGTTCCTATTCAGTTTTTGAAAGCCGTTCTTCCCAACCCCGGCGAACTGGGCGAAAATTATACCGGTCAGACATCCATCGGATGCCGAATCCGCGGAATAAAAGACGGCAAAGAACGCACCTATTATATCTACAACAATTGCAGCCATGAAGCGGCATATCGTGAAACCGGAGCACAAGGGGTAAGTTATACGACAGGCGTACCGGCAACCATTGGTGCCATGCTATTCCTGCAAGGCATCTGGAAAAAACCGGGCGTTTTCAATGTAGAAGAATTTGATCCCGATCCTTTTATGGAACAACTCAACAAACAGGGACTCCCTTGGAACGAACTCTTCGATATCGATTTGGAAGTGTAAAATGAAATACAAAGAGAGACAGTCGCAATTCGCGATATCTCTCTTGTGATTTACCTCAGACAAATTCAATCAGAAGCATGTATAGCCGGTCCATGAAAAAATTGACGTTGGGCACCCTGTGTTGTTGTCTTCGATAATAATTGTCGCATTATTTACTCCGGGCTTGGTCTCTTTTTCCTTAATAGGCGTACTCAACCGATTTGTTAAGCTAATAGTGGTGGCTGCATCGGCATCACCTGCTCCATCGGTACAATCTACCAAATCCAGAACGGTCCCGGTTCCTTTTACCAACGCATTGGCAATGTCGGCAGCAGCACCCCTGCGTATTTTGATTACATCCTGCATAATGGCGTTGGTATTTTCACTCGGAGCCAATTTCAAATCAATCGTCATGTTGGTAATGGCAAAATCGGATTGGTTCACATCGTCAGGCGTTTTGCCATCGAGATTACCATCGGCCTCCACGCCTCGCGGATCGCTTTCGGTACTGGTATACCCTGTTTCCCAGATGCCGTAACAATTATCAATCGTCCCGGAATAACCCTGCGTCATATCAAACATGTCGTCATCCGAATTGACAACCAACAAATTCTTTACATCAACCGCACCGCCAAAAAATTCGATTCCGTCGTCGGCACTTTCAAGAATATAAATATTCTCGATTTTCGTTCCACTACCCACGCCGTTCAATGTAAGACCATTGTGTTCTATATCTGCACTTGAACGAGCACCGCAATAGGCCAACTTTACATATGTCAGTTCGCCGGAACTGTCGGAATCATTATCGCCCCCATAAAGATAGGCAGGGTTTATTTCGGTTGTTCCTGTGGCAGTCTGACCGGAAACACCGGAAATTTTGGCTCTCCCGTTAATGACTAATCCACCCCAATAGCCGGCGCCGGCATCAGGAACATCTGCCGTCATTACGACAGGTTTTTCGGCTGTTCCTTTTGCAAAGATTTTGCCGCCTTGCAATACCAAAATATAATTGCTAAAGCCCTTTTGAGACTTGATGACAGTTCCCGCAGGAATATTCAGTACGCCACCTTCTTCGACTATCAAAGTACCGGTCAACTTGTATTCGATGGATGGATCCAAGGTGCGCACGCCTGTGATGGATCCCGATAATTCATTATTTACTTCAGGATCGGTATCCAATTCTTCGCTATCGCTGCCACATGATGCCAAGCCTACCGGCGCCGCCAATGCGGCAAAAATCATAATTTGTAAAAAAAATCTTTTCATCTTAAATAAAATTTTAATTAATGAAACAATAAACAATTTACATTCAATCGTTTGAGTAATATTATTCTAAAAATCGCACGTCACTCCCAAACTTATGTCAACACCTTTTTTATATTCGCTTAGGACCACATTGTCTCCGCCGTTGTTTCCTCGACGTGTTAATCTATAAGTGGGATTCAATATGTTTGTAGCTTTAAATTTGATAGCGAAATTCCGATTGAATTTGCCCAAAGAAACGAAATTCAACGTTGGAATTCCCTGTTCGACAATATCCTGAAAACCCGTGGTTCCGATAGTATATATTCTGTCACTGAAATAGCTGCATACCAATGAATTGGTCAACGACTTGTTGCGATAAGCATACGTATGGGAAATAGCTGCATTCAAAAGGAAAGGAGCCGCACCCTCAAGTTTGGAATCCTTTTCGGGTGTATTTTCCACATTCGTCACCTTCAGATGGGAATAAATATATGAAGCATTAAGTCCAACCGATAATCGATTGGTTCTTTCTACTGCGGTACTTACTCGATTAATTAAATTTTTTCTCAGTTCCATTTCGATACCGCCAACCGTTGCATAATCGCTTATATTTTTATAGGTAAGATAACCGGCTGAATTATTGGCTTCTATACGCAGAATCGGATTTTTTATGTATTTGTAAAATCCCGCAAAGGTGATCACTTCGGATGGACCGATATAGTAGTCCCACTTAAGATCGATATGGTAATTGTCCGATGGTTTTAAATCGGGATTACCCTGACTCTTAAAGTTGATGCCAATATATTTGTAAGGCGATATTTCTTTAGATTGCGGCAAAGTATAGGTTTTGCCAACTCCCAAACGAAGAATTTGTTTATCGTTAAAATCGTATCTCAGGTTCAACATCGGCAGGAGATAAGATTTATCTATTTTTGCTTGACCTCGTGTTCCGCCTCGATCGACATCGTAATTTACCACGAGATAAACATCATCGAATCTCAGCCCAAAATTCACCATGAAGTGCGGTGAAAACCAATAGGTTAGTTCAGTATAAGCAGCATGAATATTCTTCGTAACATCATATCGATCGACATTCCTATCCAGATTAAACAATCCGTCGCTAAAATTTTGTTGGTTGTACAAATCATCCAGCCTCAAATTATCCAACGTAACGGTTTCGCTGCCGACAGCAGTCATGTCGTATTCGACGGCTTCGAAAGCATCTCCAAAAAACCGCCCGCTATAACCTACTTCCAAACCGGAGACATCTTCCGAAAACTTCGCAGGGAAATTATACTTCAACCCGGCTTTTACATTTATATCGTCTTCTGTCAAGGTTGAGAAATATCGCTGCTGATTACCTGTTCCGGCCAATAACTCGTAAGTTGTTTCGGTTTTTCGATACAAATGATTCAACCGTCTGTCGGGTTCAACTCCTTTAATGTTATTGTATGACACGCCGGCATCAAGCACAAAGGCATCAGAAAACATGCTATTTACAATGAACTGATTAGTAATGAGCAGATTGTCATTCGTTTGCTGTCTCCGAAGATATCCTTGAGAATCGTATACGCTTCCCGATTGGAATTTATCGGTATGCACGCCTGTATATTCGCCCACATACTGATCATTATTGTGAATCAGCATGAAGTTA
>DFUT01000003.1:10272-41834 GCA_002381125.1 Bacteroidales bacterium UBA4179
CCTGCCATATCTTGATAGACGACACCCGTAGATGTGGTATTTCTCACCGTTTCATCTGTATAGGAATAATCCGAACAATGAACAGCCGTCACAAAAAATGAAAACGGGTAGCGTTTGTTCCCAATCAAGAATCGCTTACCGCCGGAAAAACCGTAGCTGTGATTCAGCGGCACACTCACCGACGAAGGATCGAGACTATTCGAAAAGTCGTAAACCTGTAAATTTGGCGAGGGTCGTTTTTTATTGGATATCCCCGCATAATTCACACCATGTTGTTTCAACAAATCGGATCCGATGGTTTTTGTGTTAACCCCTCCGGAAACATCCAAAGCAAATGAAGCATCGATAACCTGCTCTTTGGTCGATATATCGATAATTGCACCTCCCACATCTCCATAACTGCTTCCTCTAAACACCTTGCCAACTTCGATGTTTTGAATGACATCTTTACCGAAAAAAGCGAGTGAAATATTTTTATATTCAGGGTCTTCCGATGGGACAGGAAAACCGTTAAGTGTAGTAACATTGTAGCGATCGCCCAAACCACGTACAAAAACATTCTTTACCCCCTCCTGTTTAGATATTCCGGATAGGGTGGTTACTGCTGCTTCTGCGTTTCCCAAACCCTTCCTCGAGAGTTCCTTTGCGCCTACGGATTGAGTGGCGACCAGCGCCTTTCTTTGTTCCAACAATAAGATATTCTCGCTTTCGCGGTTGACCTTTGCTACCACTTCCACTTCATTCAGAGCATATTCGTTGGGGAGCAATGCAAAGTCGACAATCGTTTCCCGGTTTTGTTTAATAATTACATCGGATTTGATTTGGGAACGGTATGCTACATACGATGCCTTAAGTCGCACCCTCCCTACACCTACATTATGAATAACGAAATTGCCATCCGGATCGGATGCTGTACCATTTGTAGTACCTTCGACAAGAATCGAAGCGCCTATCAGCGGTTCGTTGGTTTTGGAATCGACAATTCTTCCTTTTATGATTCCGGTTTGAGCAAAAATGTCTGTCGCACTTACAAAACACAATAGGATGACAGCTAATTTCGATAATGTTGATTTTCTCTTAAACATTCTATCTTCTCTTTTTTTGTTGCAAAGCTCGGTTTTTATTGTTACAAACCCATTAAGAAAAAATTACATTATCGTTAAGTTTTATATAACAATCAAATATCGCGCTTATACCCTGTCTATTAATCCAACATACAACGGTTTATTAAAAACAATGGGTGACGGTTATCTTGCGCGTTTCAAAAATCATTAAACATTTTATACAAAGAATAACCCCGTTCGTCTGAAACCACAAGGAGCTTGGGTAGAAGAACAGCGAACGAAACAGTGTGTTGCGCGACAGAAAAAATCGCACATCCGACAACCTGTAATGTTAAATATTATTTATTCAACGAATTACGACTTTTTATACACCCTCTTTTTTTCTATTTTTGTGGTCGACAAAAATCCACTTCAATGGAAATACTCCCTATGAAACCCAAAAGTCTGGTTGATATTAACGACTACAACAAAGATGATATTTTGCGCATACTTAACAATGCTGCTAAATTCAAAGCCAATCCCGATAGAGATTTTTTAAAAGGAAAAGTTTGCGCAACGCTCTTCTTTGAACCTTCTACGCGTACTCGTCTAAGTTTCGAAACAGCAATCAATCGCCTACAAGGACGCGTTATCGGTTTCTCCGATACGGCAACGAGTAGTTTGACCAAAGGCGAGTCATTGAAAGATACCATAATGATAGTCAGCAATTATGTTGATCTTATCATCATGCGTCACTATTTGGAAGGATCGGCACGATATGCTTCCGAAATTTCACCTGTTCCCATTATCAATGCGGGCGACGGTTCCAATCAACATCCAACACAAACGTTGCTCGATTTGTTTTCCATTTACGAAACGCAAGGAACACTCGAAAATCTCACCATCACCGTTGTTGGTGACCTCAAATACGGTCGTGCCGTACATTCGTTGATCGAGGGGTTGTCTTACTTTAATCCGACCTTCAATTTTGTAGCTCCGGAAGAGCTTAAAATCCCCGAGAAATATAAAACGTTCTGCGATAAAAAAGGCATCCGGTACAAGGAATTTGCCGAGTTTTCAATCGAAGCTATCAATAGTGCCGACATTTTGTACATGACACGCGTACAACGTGAACGTTTTACCGACCTCATGGAATACGAAAAAGTAAAAAATGTATATGTGCTCCACAACGATATGCTGAAAAATTCAAAAGACAACTTGAAAGTATTGCATCCGCTTCCACGAGTAAAAGAAATTGACCAGGATGTGGACGATAATCCCAAAGCATATTATTTCCAACAAGCAAGAAACGGCATGTTTACACGCCAGGCCGTAATTTGCGATCTGATGAGGATTGAAGTGGTATAATACACAGAAAAAAGACAAAAAATAGAAACCTATGAGAAAAGCATTACAAGTAGCTGCTCTCGAAAATGGCACCGCCATTGACCACATTCCGCCACAAGCATTATTTAAAGTGGTGTCGTTATTGCAGTTGCAACAGCTCAATAATCGAATTACTATTGGGAATAATCTAAGGAGCAGCAAAATAGGGAAAAAGGGCATCATTAAAGTGGCCGACAAATTTTTCGAAGAAGACGAAATTAATCGTATCGCTTTAGTAGCACCCAACGTAACACTGAATATTATAAAAAACTATGAGGTAATTGAAAAGAAAAAAGTTATATTACCCAATGAAATTATTGGAATCGTAAAATGCAATAATCCGAAATGCATCACCAACAACGAACCGATGAAAACTCGTTTTCATATCATTGACAAAGAGAAAGTAGAGCTACAATGCCACTATTGTGAAATTAAAATAAAAAAAGAGGAGATTATTTTATGATGAAAAAAGACCTAAAACCGGCAACAATGATTTATCCCCTGCCGGCAGTGATGATTAGTTGTGGAAGTACACCGGAAGAATATAACATTATTACCGCAAGCTGGGTAGGAACCATTTGCAGCAATCCTCCCATGTGCTATATATCCATACGTCCCGAAAGACACTCGCACGATATTATCAAACGAAACAAAGAATATGTGATTAATCTCACAACCGAAAAATTGGCAAAAGCAACCGACTGGTGTGGTAACCGCTCCGGACGCAATCATGATAAATTCAAAGAAATGCAGCTTACACCCGGTAAAGCCACAGTGGTCAATGCTCCGATTATCGAAGAAGCACCCCTGTCTATTGAATGCAAGGTAAAAGAAATCATTTCGCTAGGGTCGCACGACATGTTTATTTCGGAGGTGGTCAACATTAAAGCCGATGAGAAATATTTTGATCCGGAAACCGGAAAATTCGATTTGGAACGTGCCAGACCACTTGTTTATGTGCAGAATAAATATTATGGATTAGGCCAATTTATCGGTAAATCGGGATGGAGTATACAAAAGAAAGAATCCAACAAATAAACAGATACAATTAGCTATATTCAATTAGAAATTTATTGATTATATCAAGCTGTTTGAAATTATGCCTCTGAATTTACCTCACAACTTGCCTGCCATAGATATTTTGAGCAAAGAACATATCTTTGTGATGAGCGATTTGCGTGCATCCACACAGGATATTCGCCCGCTAAAAATAGCGATTCTCAACCTGATGCCGCTAAAAATAACGACCGAGACCGATTTGATACGATTACTTTCCAACTCACCATTGCAGATAGAGATCGATTTCGTTCAGTTGGAAACCCATTTCCCAAAAAATACGCCTATCGAACATCTGATAGAGTTCTATAAACCTTTTTCGATAATTAAAAAAAATTTTTACGACGGTTTCATCGTTACCGGCGCACCGGTGGAATTAATACCGTTTGAAGAAGTAAACTACTGGCAAGAACTGACGGATATTTTTAATTGGGCACAAACCCATGTAACCTCAACGTTTTACATTTGCTGGGCAGCACAGGCAGCTATGTATCACTTTTATGGAATCAACAAATATCCGTTGGAAAAAAAATTATTTGGCGTTTTCAAACACAACATAAACGATCCTTCTTTCCCTCTTTTCAGAGGGTTCGACGATGAATTCTATGTTCCCCACAGCAGACACACAACCGTCTGTATCGACGAAATTGAAAAACACCCGGAATTGACCATTTTATCGCAATCCGACGAAGCAGGTGTTTATATTATTTCTTCACGTGGTGGTCGAGAATTTTACGTTACAGGGCATTCCGAATATTCACCCCTCACCCTTCATAACGAATACATGCGAGACAAAGAAAGAGGATTAGATTCGGTGGAGATTCCTAAAAATTACTATCGAAACAACGACCCCTCCCAACCTCCCCTTGTATTATGGCGAAGCCACGCTAATTTGCTATTCATCAACTGGCTGAATTATTTTGTTTATCAGGCCACACCTTACGATATAAGTAAAATTGAGGAACTGGGAGATCTATAATTATGCACAGCCGTTTCTTTATAAAACAAATACACCTCTTCTTTCCGAAGGAAAACTTAAAAAATTTTTTCTATTTCTATATCTCAAAAAAAATTGCGAAATTTGCATGTTCTATAAACATTCTGTAAATAATTTGAATTAAATAACATAAAAATCGAAAGTAAATGACTAAAAGTGCTTTACAAATTGCAAGGGCGAGTTATGTACCCAAAATACCCACCGTATTCAAAGGCAACATTCAAATAAAAGAAGGAGCAGCAACCGCATCGGTTGATGATCAGGAAGAAATAAAAAAACTTTTCCCACATATCTACGGTTTGCCTATCCTTACTTTTGTTGAAGCTGAAGGCCAAGCCGGACTAGACACACCTGTCAATGTAGGAGTAATTTTGTCAGGCGGACAAGCGCCGGGCGGACATAATGTGATAGCCGGAATCTATGATGGAATTAAACGTCTGCATCCCGAAAGCAGACTCTATGGTTTTATTTTGGGACCCGCAGGATTGATCAATCATGAATATAAAGAACTCACCGGCGATATTATCGACGAATATCGCAATACCGGAGGATTCGATATCATCGGCTCAGGACGTACAAAATTGGAAACCAAAGAACAATTCGACAAGGGATTGGAAATTCTAAAAAAACTGAATATAAAGGCACTGGTGATTATCGGTGGCGACGATTCAAATACCAATGCATGCGTTCTGGCAGAATACTATCAATCGATTAATGCCGGCGTACAAGTAATCGGCTGCCCAAAAACAATTGACGGCGACTTGAAAAACGAACAAATTGAAATATCTTTCGGGTTCGATACAGCTTGCAAAGTGTATTCGGAACTTATCGGAAATATCGAACGCGATTGCAATTCGTCACGTAAATATTGGCATTTCATAAAAGTAATGGGACGTTCGGCATCGCACATCGCACTGGAATGTGCATTGCAAACCCATCCCAACATCTGCATCATTTCTGAAGAAATAGAAGCAAAAAAATGGTCACTCGACGATATTGTCGAACACATTGCCGGTATTATAGTTGACCGAGAAGAACAAGGACTTGGCTTTGGAACGATCATTATCCCCGAAGGATTGATCGAATTTATCCCTGCAATAAAAGACCTCATTGAAGAGTTGAACGATTTTTTCGCCCACTCATCGGATGAGTTTAATCTTGTTCGCCGGTCGCAACAGCGCGAATATATCATCAGCAAACTTTCGCCGAAAAATGCAAAGGTATATGCCGGCCTTCCCGAAAAAGTGGCCAGACAGCTGGCACTCGATCGTGATCCTCACGGCAATGTACAAGTATCCATGATACAAACCGAGGAATTACTGTCGAAAATGATAGGAAGAAAATTAGAAGAATGGGCAAAAGAAGGAAAATACAAAGGTAAATTCTCCCCTGTTCATCATTTCTTTGGTTACGAAGGTCGTTCGGCAGCTCCATCAAATTACGATGCCGATTATTGTTATTCATTGGGATATGCAGCTTCCATGCTTATTGCAGGCGGAAAAACAGGTTATATGGCATCTATACAGAATACAACGGCTCCTGCCGACAAATGGGTAGCAGGTGGGATTCCCATAACCATGATGATGAACATGGAACGTCGGAGCGGGAAAATGAAACCGGTGATCAAAAAAACATTGGTGGATTTGGAAGGTGTTCCATTCAATTATTTTAAAAGTCAGCGAGAAAATTGGGCAATCGAAACAGATTATGTTTATCCCGGTCCCATTCAATATTTCGGTCCTAGCGAGGTTTGTGATCAACCCACAAAGACACTGCAACTGGAACAAAAAGGAACACTATAAATGAAAGTTCTTTCATAGTATGAAAAAAAGCGGGATTGAATTTCCCGCTTTTTTTATATTATGGCATGATCGCAAATCATATCAATAAAAACGATAGCGATAATCTTTTACCGAAAGCTTATCCTTCAATACCTCCAACGATTGCATCTGCAAACGGTAAGCAATTTCTCCATGAATCGTTTTTTTCTGAACTTTTGGATCGTAAGTTTCTGTGCCTTGCGTACGATCATTCACATTTACGACAAATACACCCATGTTGCCTTTCGCAGGCCCCATCAATTCATTGAGTGGGGCAAAAGCCGAATAAGCATTCAATATGGGTTCAAACCCTAAACCTGCAATATTGCGGGTATTGAAGTTCACAAATCTTACCGTATCGGGACGTGCATTCATTGACTCGGCATAATCGAACAAAGACGTTAAATTTTTAGCGCTCAGCTCGGAAATAACCTTTTCAGCTTTTTTGTCACGCATAAGTTGACCTCGAATTGCGGTTGCCACCTCCGACAAAGGAGCTATTCCCGCAGAGATCACGTCATCCAACCGTACAACGATTCGTAAATTTGTCAAATCGAATTTTCTCACGACACCCTTTTCTTTTTCATTAAATGCCCACTGAATTACTTGACGCGAACCGGGTATTTGTGCAACAGAAAAATCGGTAGAAGATATCGTGAAATTGGGGACAACAGCATATCCCTTTTCTGTGGCCAATTCAGTGAATTTTTTATTCACATCGGGAAGAGACAAAAATTGATTCAATTCGTTATCAACATTGTTCGATGTTCTTTCACTTACCACTACCGGCATATTAATCACTGCCAATTTGTATTTTGTCACAGGCTTTGTTTTCTCTTCCACTTGCACAATAATGTATTGTCCCGGAACCGATATTTTGGTTACTTCTCCTACCGGCAAGGAAAAAACCGTTTGCACAAAATCTTTTCCGGCCGATGCAATATCGATTTCCCTCACCCATCCGACATCACCTCCATTGGATTGAGGATTCAATTCGTTAGCTACTTGAGCAAAAGGTTTCCCGCTTTTGATAACAGTGAAAACACTATCGACAAAATTCCTTACCAATGAATCTTGTTCGCTTATTCCGGATGTGGGTACAACTATCATTCTCAAACGTACCGAGTCGGGAGCAAAAATTTTATCGATCAGTTTATAAATCTGAAAAGAATTCCCTTCACGAACAGGGCCATACATGTCGCCAATATTGGCCGACGAAACAAAAGAAAGTTGACTCTCTGTCAACACATCTGCCGCCACATATACATCTTGATACGGGGTAGCCGAATACTCGGAGGCAACTACCGCGGGATTTGTCGATTCCGCAAGTTTTTCTGCGGCTTCCATTGCCTGTGCTTCTATTTCGGCAAAATCCTCATCACTTGGTGTTATTTCCCGAATAAAATAAGTAATCTTTGCAATAGGGGAATTCAATTTGAAATTTTTCTTATGCTTCTCGTAAAATGCTTTTATTTCACTCTCTTCAACAGTAACCAATGTGTCCGGAATGGTATAGTAATTCTGCACCACATAAGTTAAGTCTGCATTTCGTTGCGATAAATTGAATGAAGTCTCGGCCTCCATATCGTTTACCATGACCGCACTTGCCAAAAGTGTTCTATATTTTTCTTCGAGACGCTGATATTTGACTAGATTTTCGATAAACAGCCACAACGACTTATACTGTTCGACAAGAGCTCGTTCTTCCGGTCGAAGAGTCTCCACCGGCGTATTAATGGCCATGAAAAAATTCGCCAACGCTTCCCTGTCATAAATTCCTGTCTTTGGATCCACAAAAAGCGGCAACTGCATAAGAAGGGGGGATATGTTTTCACCATGTACAAGGTCGTTTATTTCTTCTTTTGAAACCGTTAATCCTAGCTTCTCAGCCTGATTATCCAATATGCGTTCTCTAACCATCTGCTGAAAAACCAACTCCTTGATTTGAAGGGAAATATTTTCGTCCAAAGAGCTCTCGCCACTCATCAATTTTTGAAAATTTTCCCATTCCGTCACACGGTTAAAATACTCTTCG
Source organism: Bacteroidales bacterium UBA4179 (assembly GCA_002381125.1). Taxonomy (GTDB): domain Bacteria; phylum Bacteroidota; class Bacteroidia; order Bacteroidales; family Dysgonomonadaceae; genus Anaerorudis. The sequence continues at coordinate 18,610 of DFUT01000003.1, forward strand.
GTCGAAATAACTTTTCCACTTACTTCAAAAACTTTATCTTGATATTTGCGGAAAAGAGTACTCCCGGATGTCAAGAGATCGCCCAAAATAAATGCCAACAAAGCGATACCGATGACCGCTATAAGTAATCCGGCTTTGTTCCTAATTTTTTGTAAAGTAGCCATTGATGATAATCAATATTTAATAGATTTGATCGTTAAAAATTTTTCTTTCAAGGGCACGAAGTTAGCAAAAATAAAAGAGATAATCCTTTTTTTAAAAAGAAAAGTATAAATTTAAAATGAAAACAATTTTTAGTTATCCAAAACTTTATTTATAATCAATCGTACAACCTCTATTTTTCGAGTCGAGGCTTTTAATATTTTAAAAGTAAATTTACCGATAACAATTGTTTCATATGTCTTCGGAAAACGCTGGGTATAATGTAATATCAATCCGGCAACAGTGGTATAATCTTCGGATTCGGGCAAATCCAATCCAAACATTTCGTTGAGTTGGTCAATTTCCATTCTCCCCGAAACCACATATTCATTTTCCTTTTCTTGTTTGGCAAATCGCGACTCCACATCGTATTCGTCTTCAATATCGCCAAATATTTCTTCTACCAAATCCTCTAATGTCACGATACCCGAAGTGCCGCCAAATTCATCCACTACAACAGCTATATTCTTATGCTCCTGCATGAGCTCACTCATAAGCGTAGAGGCAAGCATGCTATCGGGGACAAAGGAAACAGAAGCTATTTTTTTTGTCCAATCGGGTGGGTTGTCAAACATTTCCCAAATATGAATATAACCAATAATGTTATCGATATTATCATCATATACCAAAATACGCGATAACCCTGTTTCAATAAATTTTTCCTTTAACGTATTTATATCGGTATCTCTACTTACCGCAACAATTTCGGCACGCGGTACCATACAATCCTTCACTTTGAGAGTAGAGAAATCGAGCGCATTACGGAATATTTTCACCTCTGAATCCATATCCGTTTCATTGGGCATTTCTTCGATACTTTGCTTTACATACAAATCCAAATCGCTTCTGTCTAAAATTTTTTCATCAGATATAATGGTTTTGTATCCAAATATACCCAATAAAAAACGTGAAACTGCAGTAAAAAATTTAGTTATCGGGTAAAGCAATACACAAAAGAAAAAGATGGGAACAACTAAAATTTTTACCCAAATATCAGGATTCTTTTCGAAGAAAATTCGTGGGAAAAATTCACCTGTCAATAAAATAATAAGAGTGGAAATTAGGATTAGTATCAGATAATTAAGAAGAGGCAATCCACTAATATATCGGTCAAGTAAGGGTTGGAAAATCAATAAAGTAGAAAAAACGAACAAAATCAATGCAATGAGATTTCCTACCGATAAAACTGCCAGGAACTGACTTGGATGGCCATAAATGGTATTCAGTAAATAATTAAAGGGGCCTTTATTTTTTTTATCCAAAGCGTAACGGAGTTTATCGGATGAAACAAACGCCACTTCCATACCCGAAAAAAAAGCAGACACCGCTAGAAAAACAATCCACCAAACTATTGCCGTTGATGAAATCATAATTACTCCTCTACATTATTGTCATTGTTGTTCTGCAATGTATCGAGACCAACAGAATCTTCCTTTAAAGGAATACGTCCGTCATGCGGCATAAATATCCTGTATTCCGTCATTTCCTGATTCGATTCAAATCCATATCCTTTCAATTCGGTTTCTCCTTTTAGGATTTCAATATACTTATCGGAGTAAATTCTTTGCTGGCGTTGATCCCAAAAAAGCTCGTCACTGAAGAATTTTTCACCCGCCATATTTTGCGCATTAACGTTACCTTTAAGTCTCCACAACTGTTTATCGACATAGTTCCATGCAGTGTCGGCAAAAACAACGGCTTCAACATTGAACAAAGAATCAAAACGTTCAAGATAAATACCTTCCGGGAAAAACCAATACGATTCTTTTCCCCCATCAAAAACTTGCCACTTCTTTGTTATCAATTTATAACGAGTAATTCCCGAATCAGAGATCAGTGTAATCACACTGTCAGTGGTCATCGTAGGGACTGAATCGGGATTAAATATGACATCAACCAGTTCCTCTGTCTTATTTTGGCATGATCCAATAAAAAGGAACATGGCAACTGCGAAGGTAACAGCTGCCGGATACAAAATTTTTCTTTCCCTTTTGTTCCTATCAAACAATGTCGTCACTCAATCGAGCAAAAAAGTTATTTGAGTCTAACAACGGTATTTTCGCCAATCCAACCCGGAATATAAACGGTATCCCCTTCTTTAATACCCATCATAAATGCTGTTTCCGTGTCCATAAAATAAGCGGAATATTTATTGATCAACTCATTGGCTTCTGCTGCCACACTTGGATCAACAGCTTTGGCTTTTTGTAATTTATCTACCGCTGCACAATATACCAAACCGCGTTTTTCGGGTTCTTGAAAAATGTTCCCCGCAGAGGCAGCATACATTTGTGCAATAAGAATATAATTTTTACCGTTATTCGGATTATATTCCAACGATTTGTATGCTATTTGTCTAGCTCTTGAATAATTCCCCTGAGCACACAAAACGGCAGCTAAAGTATACAAATATTCGGATGCTTTGTCCTTATCCGGCTCCAATTTAGCTGCTTCTTCGTAATACTTGATTGCTGTATCATAATCTTTATTTTTCAAGCTCCGATTTGCCAATCCAATAGCCGCATCGGCCGATGGCTCGAGTTTATAAAGATATTCAGCTGCTGTAAAATAAATATCGGACTCAGTGCATCCTACCGTTTTCAAAGCAATAACTACTTCATTTAAAAATTCTTTGTTCGTTTTGTTTGGTTCAATCTTATCCGCATAGTATTGAGTAAGAGTCTCGCAATCACCTGCGCCACTGCTTATAAACCCTTGTACGATTCCATCCTTGACTGCAGCCAGATAATTGACGTTTTCTTCGTCATTTCTTGCCTTGGCATTTGCAATTGCTTGATCGAGAAATCCCGTAACCATGAAATAGTCTTGCAAATATTGATCTTTTTTAGCCTCATCTTTTAAAAATTCCGTCAAAGATGCTACCATAAAATAACCATAAGCGTCAGGAGGATCCATTTTATCTTTCATGTCGAGAATAGCTTCTTTCAACCATTCGTATATTACTTTGGAATCGGCTTCATCACCCATCATTTCCATGTAATCGTAAGTTTTGTAGGCCAAAATGGTGCCTTTTGGATCATCGTTCCCAAAATATTTAAGTCGAGTGTCGTAAATTTCCATTACTTTATCCACTAAGGCTTTTTTCTTTGCCGGATCTGTTTCTTTGGCATGCAAAAATTTAAATATGCGAGGCCCGTAAATATAGATATTCTTACTCGATGCAGGGCAATTTTTATATACATATTCCCAGGGTTCCAATGCATCTTGGTACACCTCTGCTTTTGCAGCTGTCGACATAAGGCTTAAATTTATCAGACATTTCACACTATCTTCGCCATGTCCATATGGCGCATTGACAGGATCGTAACCTGCTTTTTGCGCCTTAACTCCCACCATTGTTGCTAAAACAAGAAAAGCGGATAATACTATTTTTTTCATTTTATCGATGTTTAAATTATATTTGATGTATTAGTCAGACAATTTGTTAAAATAAAAGTTTAACATTCATCTTTATTATTTTTTCATGAAAAATCGTTCGACTCACTCAAACTGACGTTTAAAAAACCAGAATTCATTGATATTCATATTTACCGTTATTTTAAACATTTCTTCCTTTATCATATAATCATTGTCGGGTTGAAGAAGCGAATAATCAAATCCGATATTCAACAAAGAAACCCTACCGGTATAGGTATCCCTAAAAGGCAAACCAAAACCAATGCTTACCCCATATTCCTTGAAGCCTCCTGTTCCTAGATTGGAATTATTTATAGGATCATACACATTTACATTATTGTATGAATTGGCAAAAGAAAATCCGCCACGAAAACGTATTCTGCGGAAAAAATCGCGGCTCAGCGGATCAATCACGTACTCAGCTCCTGCTCCAATCCGATACCGATTATTAAATCGCGTATCCTGATCCATCCCATCAAAAGCCGAAGGATATTCCATTCCTTCCCATTTCTGGAAAGTACCATCCGCTCCAACCAACCAATTCTGATTGGAATAGGTTGCACCCAATCCAAAAGAATGGGGAAAATGAAATACTTGCGAAGGAATCGTATCGCTTTTAAGGATTTGTTTTACATTTCCACCGGCATCCAATAGCTGATCGTAAGAATAAATTGGCGATTTGGCGTTTATTTTCGGTGTATAAACCAATCCAATCGTAACCGACTGCATTCGATCGATAGGATACGTGAGTTGAATTCCAAAATCATATTTGATATCGCGGATCGAAAATTTATCGGTAGCTATTCTTGCCAAAGTAGTATTGTCGATAGAAGGCAATTGTTTGTTGTGCTCGATATTTCCGAAAAAGTAAGCCACATTTACACCTAAAGACAAGTATTTAAAAGGCTCATAGGCTATTCCGCCGTAGATCTCACTTAATCCACCGGAACCACTATATATCTCACTATAAGCTATATCGGATAAGGATCGAGATTGACCAAATTTATACCCAACTTTCGAGTAAGGAAGCAATCCAATGCTGGCACCTATTTTTCGCATAATAGGGAATTGGATTGCTATATAATCCAAGTTTCCGTTATAAAAATCTTGTTTGGACATCCCGTCATTATAGGTCGCGTAATGTCCCGAAACACCTATATCGAATATAAACGTAAGCGTATCGAGTTCTGAGTAGGAAGCCGGATTACCCGGATTAACCTGTTGACTTCTCCTTAATCCGTAACTGATGCCACCCATTGTTTCGGATGCTCCAATAGAGGGATCCGACAACAATCCGTAACCATATCTCCCATAAGGCGAATTAGAACCTACTTGCTGGGCAACAGCAACAAGAGTGACCGTAAATAAGACTACCGATAATAAAAAGAAACGTTTTCTTCTTTTTTTCATTCTGTTTCTATCTAATCGACAAACTTTAGTTCATTAACTTTCACAAGACTGATTTGAAATTGCAAAGATGACATATTTTTACATTGCAACCAACAATTCGCTTCCCTTCTTCATGTTAAAAAGAATAAAGTTTGTTCTCTGCAAAATGCGCGAAAGTATAAAATTGCTTCATTTATACGTTGATTCACTTCTCTATATGCTACAAAGTAAACAAAAAAGATTTGGAAAATAAAGAAGGAACTTCATTTTGTTTTACCATATCCATTAAAAGACACAATTTCATTTATGGGTTTTCTCTTCTTTTCACGAAGAGGTTGAGTACTGTAACCGATAACGATATCGAGCCAAACTCGTTTTGATTGGGGAATAGAGAGCAACTTTTTTATTTTCCCTTCGTCGAACCAACCTAAAATGCAGGAGCCCAATCCTTCTGCATGAGCAGCCAGCACGGCATAAGCGGCCGCAATACCCAAATCGATTTGAGCATAATCTTTATTTTTAATCCATCCTCCTACTCCCGACATCAAATTTACTTTTTCTTCTACCAGTAAAATATGAACGGGCGCTTGCTTGGTAAAGTGGTTTATTCCCAACACCCGTGTAGAAGTAGCATCGGCAACTTTGTTTTTTAATTCCGGATCGTCAACCACAATCAAATGCCACGGCTGAGCATTGCACGCCGAAGGAGCCAATTGTACCGCCCTTATAATTCGGTCGATCTTCTCTTTTTCTACAGGCCTATTGGGATCAAATGCCCGATCGCTCTGTCGCGTTTTTACAAATTCAATAAAATCCATCTATTCGGTTAACCCCATTAATCGGCTGATATATTTGCCGATAATATCAAATTCGATATTTACGACTGTTCCTTTCTCAATCTGACAAAAATTGGTCACATCATGCGTATAAGGAATAATCGCTACCTTAAAGGTATTATCGGTCGGTTCAACTACCGTCAGGCTCACACCATTAACCGTCACCGACCCTTTGTCGACCGTCAAATACCCTTTTTTGGCCATTTCTTTGTCAAATTCATATTCAAAAGTGTAATACCAACTTCCGTCGGCTTCCGCAACTTCGGTACAAACGGCTGTTTGGTCAACATGTCCTTGAACGATATGCCCATCCAAACGACCGTTCATCAGTATGCTGCGTTCCAAATTCACCTTATCGCCTACCTTCAATAAACCGAGATTAGAACGATCCAAGGTTTCCTTAACAGCCGTAACCGTATAGGTGTCTCCATCAATAGAAACAACCGTTAAACAAACACCATTGTGCGAGATGCTCTGATCGATTTTTAATTCATCTACAAAAGAGCATCTCAATGTAATATGGAGATTCCCTTTCTCTTTATTTAAAGCCACAACAGTGGCTGCTTCTTCTATAATTCCCGAAAACATAATTATTTAACTTTTTAAATCGTTCGAAAAAAATTCATTTATTCGTCTTTAGAATTCGATTTACAAGAAATCGTCCAAATTATTTTTTGCTTTTACCAAATAGAAGCTCTCTTTTCTTTAGGAAGATACATGGGGTCAGTGGGTTGGATATCGAAAGCCTCATACCATGCATCGATATGCGGCAAAGCACCATTCACACGCCACTTACCAAGCGAATGAGGATCGAGCTTGGTTAAACGGAGAATTTCCTCATCACGAATATTGCCTGCCCAAAGTGTTGCATAAGAAAGGAAAAAACGCTGAGCCGGAGTAAAACCATCGATTTTTTCCTCCGATTTTGCTTGTGGTGTTTTCAAAAATGCATGATAAGCGATCTGAAGACCTCCATGATCGGCAATGTTTTCTCCCAACGTAAAAACTCCATTGGCATGAACGGTATCCAAAACGACAATATTGTTGAAATAATCTATCAGCACACCTGCTCTTTCCTCAAAGCGTTTAGCATCATCTTCCGTCCACCACTCGTTCAAATTCCCCTCCTTATCGTACTTGCGTCCTTGATCGTCAAAACCATGCGTCATTTCATGGCCAATGACAACCCCAATACCTCCATAGTTAATTGCGTCATCGCCCTTCATATAAAAGAAGGGAGGTTGCAAAATTCCTGCCGGAAAACATATTTCGTTGGACGAAGGGTTGTAATACGCATTCACGGTTTGAGGCGACATAAACCATTTGCTTTTGTCTACCGGTTTACCGAGATCTTTAATCATATCGTTATATCCGAAATCGGAACAACGCATTATATTCGCCCAGTATGAATCGTCTTCGATTTCGAGCGTCGAATAATCTTTCCATTTGTCGGGGTAACCGATTTTTACGGTAAAAGCGGCTAATTTTTCTTGCGCCTTGGCTTTTGTGGTTTCGCTCATCCATTCCAAATCATCGATACGTTCACCCAATGATTTCATCAAGTTATCCACCAACCCCATCATACGCTCTTTTGCTTCGGGAGGAAAATATTTTTCAACATATAACTGCCCGACCGCTTCGCCCAAAGCGCTATTCACCACATCGATGCTTCTTTTCCAACGAGGTTTGAGCTCTTTGCTGCCACTCATGACTTTTCCGTAAAATTCGAAATTGGCATTGACAAAATCATCGCTCAGATAAGCGGCAGCCGAATTAATCACTTTCCAACTCAAATATTGTCGGAGATTTTCAATGGGTTCCCGATCAATAATCGCAATCGATGTTTGAATAGGTTCAATCTGAGACACATTCAAACTGTCAATCCCATTCGCCCCCATTTGCTCGAAATAGTATTCCCAATCAAAAGGGGCAACTTTGGTATTGAGCTCACTCACCATCAATTTATGGTAATTCAACTCGGGTATACGGCGCATCTCTTTTGTCACGTGTGACTTTGCCAGTTCGGTTTCGATTCTCATCACCGTTTCGGCAGCTTTTCGAGCATTTTCTTCAAAATAACCGGCATTGCGAAATTGGGTTCTCATCAGTTTTAAATATTCGTGACGAAGCATGTCGGAACGATCATCTTGCTCGAGATAAAAATCACGATCGCCCATACCCAAACCCGATTGTGAAAGATGCACGATATTCATCGCACTATTCTTATCATCAGGACCCACGTAAAAACCGAAAAACGGATAGGAAGCATACTTGCTTACTTTTGCCATCAAACGGACAATCTCTTTTTTATCTTTGGCCGCAGCAATCTCGTCGAGAAACGGCTTTATTGGCGTTGCGCCGTCTGCATTCAGCTTTATGCTATCCATGCCTATCTTGTAAAGATCGCCCACCTTCTGAGCATTTGAACCTTTTGGGTTTTGCCGTTTGCCGAGTTCATCAATCAGACGTTGAATTTGTTTCCGGTTTTCTTCAGCCAGTTTTTCGAAAGAACCGTAACGTGAATATTCAGGTGGAAGCGGATTCGCATCTTGCCAGCCACCCGTGGCATACCGATAAAAATCGGTTCCCGGAGCAACCGTAGTATCCAAATTGGCTATGTCTAGAGTAGAATGCATCTTATTGTTTGAAGACTTTTGTTGTAAACAACCGGTTGAAAAGGTCGCAAGCAATACAAGTGATAAAAAAGGGATACGGTTCATAATAAAAAATTGTTTCAAAATTGGATATGCAAAAATAACAACTTTATTCCACTATAATAAAATTAAAATCGGGAGATCACATAAAACATACTTTCTTTAATTTAAACTTAGTCCTTTATTATAGAATTATAAAAGGCTTATTTCTCTTCTGATACAAGCGGCAGTTTCATCACAGGCAGGAACTAATGGCAAACGCAACTCGTTTTCGATAAATCCCATTTCATGAAGCATGCATTTTACACCGGCCGGATTTCCATCCACAAACAACAAGCGGATAATTTCCGAAAAAACGGCAACATCTTCCTCGGCTTTCTTTATATTGCCATTTAAGGCCAAATGAACAATTTGAACAAATCTTTTAGGAAAAGCATTCCCCAATACCGATATCACCCCTATGCCTCCTGCCTTAATGATAGGTAAAGTCATGGCATCATCGCCTGAAATAACCGAAAAACCATTGGGTTTAGCCGCTATAATCCGATTTATTTGCTCTATATTGCCGGATGCCTCCTTAATTGCTATTACGTTTTTACACTCACGTGCAATACGCAATGTTGTTTCAGCCAAAAGATTTACTCCCGTACGCCCGGGCACGTTATAAAGAATAATGGGTAAAGGAGAAGCCGCGCTTAATGCACGATAATGTTGAAAAAGTCCCTCCTGCGTAGGTTTATTGTAATAAGGCGTAACCGAAAGTATAGCACTTACTCCTGTAAAATCGAATGTTTTCAGGGTATGAACCAGTTGAGCAGTATTATTACCCCCAACCCCCATGATTATAGGTATTTTCCCTTCTACGCGTTTGACGACAAGGCGAACAATCTCTTCGCGTTCTTTTTCTTCCAATGTCGGGGTTTCGGCTGTGGTTCCCAATGCCACAATATAATCTGTCCCACTCGAAAGCTGGTAATCTATCAACCGTTCCAGAGCTTCAAAATCAACTTTTTTATTTTTTTTGAACGGAGTAATCAATGCTACCCCCATTCCCGAAAATTTATTTTGCAACATAAAATGATTTATTTCTTACATTTTTCTCAGCAGTTACCGGGAATCTAAACAAAATATCGCTTTTATTTATCTTTGTACCCTGTAGTATCCTGTAGTACCCTGCAAAGGTATGAAATTTTACATTTTTCGCACAAAAATATTCCGATAAATATTGACATGCGACAACCCAAGCCGGAATCACAACAAAAATACGGTGCTTTAGATGCGAGCAATATCATCTAGCCGTGAAAATCGTTCGCCTGTATTTCCGGTTCCAATTAAAAACGAAAAAGTTTGACTTTTAACTCATTAATCCTTATTTTTGTAAGGAAAAATAGATAGACCAGAATAAGGGGAATATCATCATAATTTTTAAAAAAACTGACGAATAAAAAAATGAAATTTACTCCTGAAACCTACAAAATTCCCGATATCCCCATGCAACCTTTCATTGATGAAGACGAAATTTGGGAATATCTACACAATACCGTTTCAACAAAAAAACGTGTAAGAGAAGTAATTGCCAAATCGCTATCGAAACAACGATTGAATTTGGAAGAAGTTGCCGTACTCATCAATGCCAATGACCCGGAAAGCATTCATGAAATCAAAGAAGGCGCCAAACAGCTCAAAAAAACCATTTACGGCAATCGCATCGTACTCTTCGCACCCCTATATGTAGGCAATAAATGCACCAACAACTGTCTCTATTGCGGCTTTAGAGCTACAAATAAAGAACAAATCAGGAAAACCCTCTCCGACGAAGAACTCATACATGAAATCGAAGCACTTGAAGATAACGGACAAAAAAGATTGATTCTCGTTTATGGCGAACACCCCGAATATAATGCGGAGTACCTTGCACATACCGTCGAAATTGCTTATAGCGTAAAGAAAGGCAAAGGCGAAATCCGGCGAGTCAATATCAACGCTGCTCCACTCGATATCGAAGGGTTCAGGACCGTAAAAAAAGCAGGAATCGGTACTTATCAAATATTTCAGGAAACCTACCATCGCGAAGCATACAAAGGCTACCATCCTTGGGGCAAAAAAGCCGATTACGATTATCGGCTCACTGCACTTGATCGCGCCCAGGAAGCAGGGTTGGATGACGTAGGTATCGGTGCACTCATGGGTTTGTACGACTGGCGTTTCGAAGTAATGGCGCTCGTACGCCATACCAATCATCTGGAAGCCTGTTACAATGTTGGGCCACATACCATCTCATTCCCAAGGATAAAAAATGCTTCTGCCCTAAACATCAACGACACATATTTTGTTTCAGACGAAGAGTTCACACGCCTGATTGCCATCCTTCGTCTTGCCGTTCCTTATACGGGAATGATTCTCACTGCACGTGAATCCGAAAAACTTCGCGACGAAATCATTCAATACGGCATATCTCAAATTGATGGTGGAACAAAAATCGAAATAGGCAGCTATGTAGAAAAAGAAAAAAACCACAACCTCAACAAAGGGCAATTTAAAATTAACGACGACCGCTCTCTTAATGAGGTTATCGACGAACTGCTCAATCAGGAAATGCTGCCATCTTTCTGTACCTCATGCTATCGGTTAGGACGAACAGGTGAGCATTTTATGGAATTTTCGGTACCGGGATTTATCAAACAATTCTGCACACCCAATGCCATCCTCACATTAGCAGAATATCTCACGGATTATGCACCTGCCGAAACTGCCCAAAAAGGCTGGGAAGTAATTGATAAAAATCTTAGTGCATTGAGCGAAACCCGACAAAAACAGATCCGTGAAAAGATCGAAAAAATAAAACAGGGCGAAAGAGATTTGTATTTCTAAGTCTTTATTGAAAATGAATAAAAACAAAGATGAAAATAAGTTCGTCTCTCAATCGAGAAAGGGGATTGAAAGGGTTTATATCGGAATTTTCGGCAGAGGAAATATCGGAAAGAGTTCACTTATCAATCTGCTGACAGGTCAAGAGATTGCTATTGTGTCGGACGAACCCGGAACAACAACCGATCCTGTAACCAAAACGGTTGAGATTTTCGGAATCGGGCCGGCTACGTTAATTGATACCGCAGGGATCGACGATCTGAGCACGCTGGGCAGCAAACGGTTTAAAAAGTCGATCGAAGCTATCAAAAAAGTTGACTGTGCCATTTTGTTAATCGCAGGGAATCAGTTTGGCAGCTACGAGATAGACCTTATCCGCCAATTCGAAAAATCAAACGTACCTTACCTTATCGTTCACAACAAAAGTGATATTTCGAAAATAGCGACATACACAAAAATCTTCATTAGACAATACACCAACGCTAAAATTATCGATTTCAGCACACTTCATCCTACCAACAAAGAAGAACTGATCGAAGCTATTAAGGAAATCATTCCCGAAAACGTTTATCAACAAACGTCCCTCATCGGCGATCTGGTAAAACCCAAGGATATCGTATTGCTTATCACACCTATTGACAGTGAAGCACCCCAAGGACGTATGATTCTACCTCAGAACATGACTATCCGTGATGCGTTGGACAATCATTGCATCACGATCGTGGTGAAAGAGACCGAACTGGAAGATTTCCTGAAACTCAACATAAAACCAACACTGGCAATCACAGATAGTCGAGTTTTCGATTATGTCGCCAAAATCCTTCCGGAAGAAATCCCTCTAACGAGTTTCAGTATCGTATTTGCGCGAATGAAAGGCGATTTCGACCAATACATAAAAGGAATATCCCAAATTCCATTGCTGAAAGATGGCGACAATATTCTTATTCTCGAAAGTTGTACTCATCAGATAAGTTGCGACGACATCGGGCGGGTAAGAATTCCAAAATTATTGCAGCAATTCACGGGGAAAAAATTAAATTTTTCCTTTATATCGGGATTATCGGAAATGCCGGAAAAAACAACAAACTTTGCCCTCGTCATTCAATGTGGCGGCTGCATGATTACTCGAAAACAACTGCTTAACCGAATACGGTCGTTTATCGAAAAAGGTATTCCCGTCACCAATTACGGCATGACATTGGCCTACGTCAACGGGATTTTTGAAAGAGCCATAAAACCTTTTGTGAAAAACAAAACGGATTTTTCTTCAAAAGAACAGTAACCCCAACCATGTCTCTCGACTTCATTTTACAAAAACCCACGCTATCGAAGGACGATTTGATTTTTCTTCTCCAAACAAAGGGAAAAGAAGAACAAACGTTGTTCGACTTTTCCGGAAAAATCAAGCAGCAGCATGTCGGCAATATCGTATACTTGAGAGGGCTCATCGAATATTCCAACAACTGTCGGAAAAATTGCTATTATTGTGGTATTCGTCGCTCAAACAACTTGCTTCAACGATATTGCCTCACCGAAGACGAAGTCTTGCAAACGGTACAATTTGCCTATCATCATGGTTACGGCTCCATTGCCATTCAATCGGGCGAACTTTCATCAAGAACCTTTATAAATCAAATTGACCGGATTCTCAAAGAAAGCAAACGACTAACCAACGGAGAAATCGGTATCACACTCTCGTGCGGCGAACAGTCGGAAGAAACTTATCGACGATGGTTCGAGAGCGGAGCCGATCGCTATCTGCTGCGCATCGAAACCTCATCCGAAAAATTGTTCCTCAAACTGCATCCGCAGGACAAATTGCACCGATTCGCAAACCGACTGAATGCTTTGGAAGCACTTAAAAAAATAGGATATCAGGTGGGAACCGGCGTAATGATTGGTTTACCCTTTCAAACCACAGAACATTTGGCCGACGATCTTCTCTTCATGAAAACATTCGACATCGACATGTGCGGCATGGGGCCATATATAGAACATCGAGACACACCTCTTTATGCTTACAAAGACCAACTTCTCCCCCTTAAAGAGCGATTGAATTTAAGCTTTAAAATGATTGCCCTTTTACGCATCATGATGCACAATATCAATATTGCCGCTACCACGGCTTTACAAGCCATTGAAAAAAATGCCCGTGAAAGAGCCATTCAAATCGGCGCCAATGTTTTGATGCCAAATATCACACCCGGCCAATACCAAGACAACTACTTTCTCTACGACAACAAACCCTTATCAGAGAGCCGACCGCAAGACGAATTACACTATCTGGAACAACGACTGAAAACCATTGATCATGAGATTGGCTATTTTCGGCAAGGAAATTCATTAAACTTTTATTTGAAAAAATCCTTTCCCCTAAATCAAAAATAATCCTTACCTTTGCCCAAAATTCCAAAAAGATTTCAAAAGCCATTAAATTCATGATTGAACATGAAGGCATTATTGAGCATATAGATGGAAACCACATCAAGGTACGCATTCTGCAGCAGTCGGCATGCAGTGCTTGTCACGCCAAAGGATATTGTACCGCAGCAGACTCAAGTGAAAAAACCGTTGACATCGTCGATTCTTCCGGCCGGTTCAAAGTTCATGACCGAGTAACAATAGAGGGCAAAGCATCTCTGGGTTATAAGGCCGTTTTGTGGGCATACGTCATACCTCTTGTCTTGATTGTTGCAATGGTAATTCTCTCAACGTATATCTGGCATCTCAATGAAATACAAACGGCTCTTTTGGCTATTTCCATTCTTGCTCCTTATTATGTATTATTATATCTGTTAAGAAACAAAATGACCAAAATATTTACTTTTACAATTAAAAAAAGCGATTCTACAAATCAATCCTTATTATGAATGCAATTCTGATAGCTGTTGCTTTATTGGGAACCATTGGTGCAGTAAGTGCAACGATCCTGTATTTTGTCGGACAAAAATTTAAAGTAATAGAAGATCCTCTCATTGAGCAGGTAAACGACATTTTACCCGGGGCCAACTGCGGCGGATGCGGATTCCCCGGCTGCAGGGGCTTTGCTTCGGCGATAGTAAAAGCCGAAACAATGGACGGTTTGTTTTGCCCTGTGGGAGGACAGGAAACCATGGATAAAATCGCTTCCATTCTGGGGAAGTCGGCTCCTGCCACATCAAAAAAAATTGCCGTTGTACGATGCAACGGCACATGCGAATATCGTCCGCAAACCAGTATATACGACGGGGTGCGTAGCTGTGCCATCGAAGCAGCCCTTTACGGAGGCGAAACAGATTGTTTTTTTGGATGTCTCGGTTTAGGCGATTGTGTTGAAGCCTGCTTGTTTGACGCCATTCACATCAACCCTCAAACCCTTCTTCCCGAAGTGGATGAAGATAAATGTACTGCTTGTGGTGCCTGCGTGAAAGCTTGCCCGAGAGATATCATCGAGCTTCGCAAGCAGGGTCCGAAATCGCGTCGTATCTTTGTTTCTTGCGTAAACAAAGATAAAGGTGCTATTGCACGAAAAGCGTGTGAAGTAGCCTGTATCGGTTGCAGCAAATGTTTACAGGTATGTGCGTTTGACGCCATTACCATTGAAAACAATGTGGCTTATATTGATGACGACAAATGTCGCTTATGCCGCAAATGTGTTTCTGTTTGCCCAACCAACTCGATATGGGAACTCAACTTTCCTCCCCGAAAAGAAAAGACATCCGCATCTCCAAAAGAAGAAATAAAGAAAACAGTATAAAAAACTGAATCAGGAAAAAACAACCTATATATGTTAAAAACATTTCGTATTGGCGGCGTACATCCGGAAGCGAACAAACTTTCTGCAGGAAAGGCAATACAAAACATCGAAATTCCTGCCGAAGTAAGTATTCCGTTAGCACAACATATTGGTGTGCCCGGCAAACCCATAGTAAAAAGGGGCGATAAAGTGAAAGTGGGAACACTGATCGGGAAAAGTGCAGGTTTTGTTTCGGCCAATATCCATTCTTCTGTATCGGGAACCGTCAAAAAAATCGACAAAGTAGTCGATGCCAGCGGTTACCGTCGCGATGCCGTAATTATCGGTGTCGAAGGCGATGAATGGGAAGATTCCATAGACCGGTCTGAAACACTAATCAAAGAATGCAATTTATCGCAAAAAGAAATTATCGACAAGATTGCTTCCGCAGGCATTGTAGGAATGGGCGGGGCTATGTTCCCCACACACGTAAAACTGATGCCTCCTCCGGGAACAAAAGCCGAGGTGCTCATTATCAACGGTGTCGAATGCGAGCCCTATCTCACTTCCGACCATCAATTAATGATGGAAAAGACCGAAGAAATAATAATAGGCACTACCATCTTGATGAAAGCATTAAACGTTTCAAAAGCGATTATCGGAATCGAAAACAATAAAAAAGACGCCATCGACAAATTCACACAATACGCAACATCCTATGCAGGCATAAGCATTCAACCGCTGAAAGAGCGTTATCCGCAAGGAGGCGAGAAACAACTGATCGATGCTTTAATAAAACGTCAGGTACCAAGCGGTGCACTCCCCATCTCGGTAGGAGCCATTGTCCAAAACGTTGGAACAACATTTGCCGTATACGAAGCCGTACAAAAAAACAAGCCTCTCGTTGAACGCATCGTCACCGTTACGGGAAAAGAAGTCAAAAATCCGTGCAATGTGCGTTCCCGGATAGGGATTTCCTTTAAAACACTGATCGATTTTGCCGGAGGTTTACCTCAAAACACCGGTAAAATAATCAGTGGCGGTCCCATGATGGGAAAAGCCGTGGCATATACCGATATTCCGGTAACCAAAGGCACATCGGGAATACTGATCATTCCCTCTTCGAAAGCAAGACGAAAAGCACCGAGTGACTGCATCCGCTGTGCCAAATGCATTCATGTTTGCCCTATGGGGCTCAACCCTACGCTCCTTATGAATCTCTCGGAGTATTCCGTATGGGATCGAGCCGAAAAAAACCACATTACCGATTGCATCGAATGCGGGTCATGCAGTTACACCTGCCCGGCAAATCGTCCCTTACTCGATTATATTCGATTGGGAAAAGGGAAAGTAACGGACATCATAAAAGCAAGAAAAAACTAAAGAGACAGATATGGAAAATAAATTGGTTGTATCGCATTCACCGCATATTCATGGCGGGGACAGTATCCCTAAAAATATGTATGGAGTGCTGATTGCCCTCATCCCGGCATTTCTGGTATCCTTATATGTATTCCGTTTTGACGCAGCAATTATTACGTTTTTTTCCGTTTTATTCTGCGTCGTGTTCGAATACTCGATTACCAAATTCATATTGAAAAAAGAGCCGACAATAAGGGATGGGTCGGCCATACTGACCGGCGTGCTGTTGGCTTTCAATCTCCCTTCGAATCTACCCTTGTGGATTCTTGCCATTGGCGCTTTGGCTGCCATCGGCATCGGAAAAATGTCATTCGGCGGATTGGGGAACAATATTTTTAATCCGGCATTGGTAGGGCGCATTTTCCTACTGATTTCTTTTCCTGCACAAATGACCACATGGCCGGTTCCGGCAACCGCCGCCGCAACCGATGCCGTTACCTCGGCAACCGTGTTGGCAAACTTAAAATTCAACCCCGACAATTTACCCTCCTTGACCCACATGTTTTTGGGAATAGAAGGTGGATCGTTGGGAGAAATAAGTGCATTGGCCCTTTTACTGGGACTAGGGTATATGCTTTGGAAAAAAATCATTACCTGGCATATCCCGACTGCCATTCTGGGAACGGTTGCTTTGTTTAGCGGCATTCTTTATCTGGTCAACCCCATTCCACTACATCATCCTTTAATTCACCTGTTTTCAGGCGGATTAATGTTGGGAGCTATTTTCATGGCTACCGACTACGTAACATCTCCTTTAACAAAAAAAGGAATGCTCATTTACGGTTTCTTTATCGGGCTCATCACCATGTGCATCCGTCTATGGGGCGCCTATCCCGAGGGAATGTCGTTTGCCATCGTTCTCATGAATGGGTTCACACCACTTATCAACTATTATACAACGCCTAAACGATTTGGGGAGGTAAGAAAAAATGGCTAAGCTGAAATCTACATTTAAAAATATGTTTTTGTCGTTATTCACCATCTGCTTTGTGGTGGCTGTTCTGTTGGCACAAGTCAACAAAATAACGGCAAAGCCCATTGCAGAAGCAAAAGCAAAGAAATTGGAAAATGCCATCCGCGAAGTAGTTCCGCCTTTCGACAACAATCCGGTAGCCGAAGCATACAAAATACCGGATGGTGCGGGAGATTCCCTCACCGTATACCCTGCAAAAAAAGGAGATGAATTGGTAGGTTTTGCCATCACCGGTTATTCCAATAATGCTTTCGGAGGCACCATCCAAATCATTGTCGGATTCGATACGAATAACCGGATTGTAAATTATTCGGTATTGTCGCATGCCGAAACTCCCGGTCTGGGCGCAAAAGTGGTGCAATGGTTCAAAGACACATCCAACCCCAACCGGTGCATTATCGGGCGCGATTTGTCGAAAGAAAAACTTTCTGTATCGAAAGACGGAGGCAACATCGATGCCATTACGGCATCCACCATCACCTCGCGCGCTTTTCTCGAAGCCGTGAACAAGGCTTATGCCGCCTATACCAACACCATTGCCGGCGATGCCACATCCGGAGCAACAACCGGCGATGAAGATGCCGCATCCGGGGCGACAACAGAAAACGAC
The DNA here is from genome assembly GCA_002381125.1 of Bacteroidales bacterium UBA4179. GTDB lineage: Bacteria > Bacteroidota > Bacteroidia > Bacteroidales > Dysgonomonadaceae > Anaerorudis. The sequence goes on from DFUT01000003.1 coordinate 36,695, forward strand.
GAAGACATAGCCTCAGACACAACTATTAACGAAAACACCAAAACAACAGGAGGAGAAAACCATGCGCAATAACATCAAGGTATTGATAAACGGTATCATTAAAGAAAATCCCATTTTCGTACTTCTACTGGGGATGTGCCCCACATTGGCCACTACAAGTTCGGCCCTCAACGGGATGAGCATGGGACTGGCCACACTGTTTGTGCTTACATGCTCCAATATAGCAATATCGCTACTTAAAAATCTGATTCCCGATATGGTACGTATTCCTGCATTCATTGTGATTATCGCTACTTTTGTAACCATTGTGCAAATGTTGATGAATGCCTATCTCCCATCGCTTGCCGACACGCTGGGTATCTTTATCCCCTTGATTGTCGTAAACTGCATCGTGTTGGGAAGAGCCGAATCGTTTGCATCAAAAAACAACGTCATCCCCTCTCTTTTCGATGGGTTGGGAATAGGCATAGGATTTACGTTGGCACTCACCATTTTAGGATCGCTGCGTGAATTTCTGGGTACAGGCAAAATATTCTCGATGACCGTTTATCCCGAAAATTACGGCTCGCTCATTTTCGTGCTTGCTCCGGGAGCCTTCATCGTGCTTGGATACCTTATTGCCATTTTCAACAAATTGCAAAAGAAAACGAAATAACCCCGTCTAAAAAAGAAAAATATGGAAATTATCGGAATCATTATTGTCGCTATTTTTGTAAACAACATCGTATTCTCGCAATTTTTGGGGATCTGTCCTTTCCTGGGCGTTTCCAAAAAAATCGATACAGCCATCGGCATGAGTGCGGCCGTTACCTTTGTCATCACATTGTCCACATTGGTAACCTACCTCATTCAAAAAGGCATTCTGGAAAACTTCGGGTTGGAATACTTGCAAACCATCACCTTCATCCTGGTAATCGCCTCATTGGTACAAATGGTTGAAATCATCATAAAAAAAATCTCTCCCCCCTTATATCAAGCTCTGGGCGTTTACCTGCCGCTCATTACCACCAACTGCATCATCCTGGGCGTGGCCATATTGGTCATCCAGAAAGATTTCAATTTGGTGGAATCGATTGTGTATGCCATCTCCACGGCAATCGGTTATTCGATGGCCTTACTCATTTTTTCGAGTATCCGCGAACAGTTGGCGCTCACCAAAGTACCAAAAGCCATGCAAGGCGTTCCCATTGCCTTACTCACAGCCGGCATTTTGGCAATGGCCTTTATGGGTTTCTCCGGCATCGATCAGGTTTTCAAATAAATTTTTTCATAATCCCTACATACATTTCAAAATGCTGCAAGAAAACAACTTGCAGCATTTTTTTATAAGCATATTGACCGTTTTTCGATGAAAAAGAAATTTCACTTCATTCATTGCAATTTAAACTATTTGCCGGACGATTTGTCATATCAATAAGAAAGAGTAACCCACTTTTAAAAATACAAGGATATGAAAACAATAGGAAAAGCCCTGACGATCGCCCTTACGGCAATGACGATATTCTTATTGCCGCCATGCGCAAATAAAGCAGTTGCCCAACCCGGATATTACGAAAACAATTATTCCACAGGCGAAATAAGCTTCGGGGTATTTTATCAAGCGTTGGCGCCTTATGGCAAATGGATAAACAACAGGGAATACGGCCATGTTTGGATTCCCAATGTGGGGAAAAACTTTCATCCCTATGTAACCAACGGCTATTGGGTAATGACCAATTACGGGAATACCTGGGTATCGGATTTCGAATGGGGATGGGGACCCTTCCACTACGGGAGATGGTATTATGACGACATTTACGGTTGGGCATGGATTCCCGGATACGAATGGGCTCCGGCATGGGTTGTATGGCGAAACGGCGGAGGATTTTACGGCTGGGCTCCCTTAGGCCCTCACGTTCAGGTAAGTGTTCGCATCCAACTGCCATCTTTCTATTGGGTATTCCTTCCCGCAAAATACCTGTATCATCCCCGTGCGCACAAATATTACAAACCATATACCCCGGCCATCTACAACCGCACCACCGTCATCAACCACATCCACATACACAATAATAATAAATATTACAGCGGACCTGCACCCCACGAATATCGCAAAGAAACGGGATACAATGTAAAAGTTCATCAGGTAACAAACTCCTCCCGTCCGGGAAGATCTACCGTAAGCAATCGTTCGGTAAACCTGTATCGACCGGAAATTTCAAGAAGCAGTGCTGCCGACAAAAACACACCTACCCGATCGGCCATTACCGAAAATCCCGGTAGATCAACCGTAAGTAGATCAACCGTAAACCGTCAGGAAACGAAGAAAAACGCAACGAAGGAAAAAACGAAAACGGTAGATCCGGGTCGTTCCGCCAACAAAGAAATCACAAATCGAGGTTCGGCAAATTCCGCTTTTGAAAAAAGCATATTCAATACCCGCAACTCCAAGCCCACAAAAATCATAAATCGTTCGGAAAGCCGCTCCTCAAATTCCCGTTCGTCAACCCCGTCAAGAAGTAGCAACGAAAATCAAAATCGTAGCTCAAAGAACAACAACGGGAGTCAAAATCGCAGTTCAAGAAGCGGCAAATAAGCCATTTTTCAGTGTGTGTCAATCAAAAAAGGTCGCCCGAAAGCGACCTTTTTACTATTATGCAAACTTATAAGAAATCATCTTCCCGAGTCTTATTTTGCAAAACTTACGGCTCGCGTTTCGCGAATCACCGTAATCTTTACCTGACCGGGATACGTCATTTCCGTTTGTATCTTGCGGGCAATCTCCGATGAGAGCTTTTCGGTCTCCGCATCGTCGATTTTGTCGGCACCCACAATCACGCGCAACTCACGTCCGGCCTGTATGGCATACGTCTTTACCACACCCGGGTAAGAGAGCGCCAGATTCTCCAAATCGTTCAGCCGCTTGATATAAGCCTCCACAATCTCGCGGCGGGCACCCGGTCGTGCACCCGAAATGGCATCGCACACCTGCACAATCGGAGCCAACAACGAAGTCATTTCGATTTCGTCGTGATGAGCACCGATGGCATTGCAAATATCGGGCTTTTCCTTGTATTTTTCGGCCAGCTTCATACCCAGAATAGCATGCGGCAATTCCGGTTCGTCGTCGGACACCTTCCCTATATCGTGCAGCAAGCCGGCTCGTTTGGCCTTTTTGGGATTCAATCCGAGTTCTGCGGCCATAATGGCACACAGGTTGGCCGTTTCACGTGAATGCTGCAACAGATTCTGACCGTAAGACGAACGGTATTTCATTTTCCCGATCAGCCGAATCAACTCCGGATGCAATCCGTGGATACCCAAATCGATAGCCGTTCGTTTTCCGGTTTCCACAATCTCTTCTTCAATCTGTTTCGTCACTTTGCTCACCACCTCTTCTATTCTGGCCGGATGGATTCGTCCGTCGGCTACCAACTGATGCAACGACAATCGGGCAATCTCTCGCCGTACGGGGTCAAAGGCCGACAGTACGATAGCCTCCGGTGTATCGTCCACAATGATTTCCACACCCGTAGCAGCCTCCAGCGCACGAATATTGCGCCCCTCCCTACCGATGATACGTCCTTTCACCTCATCGGAATCGATATGGAATACCGTTACGGCATTCTCGATGGAAGTTTCCGTTGCCACCCGTTGAATGGTTTGTATAACAATGCGTTTGGCTTCTTTATTGGCCGTCATTTTGGCTTCTTCCACAATTTCATCGATATACAACTGTGCGCTGGCCTTGGCTTCGTCCTTCAACGATTCCACCAATTGTTCTTTTGCCTCCTGAGCCGAAAAACCCGAAATGGTTTCCAGCTTCACGAGCGACTGTTGATGAAGTTTTTCCAATTCTTGGTTTCGTTTCTCGAGTGCTGCGCGCTGACTCTCGAGATTGGCTCTCACTTCGTCCAACTCGCTGCTTTTCTTGTTCAACTCCTCCTGTTTCTGGTTGATCTGCATCTCACGCTGTTTCAACCGATTTTCGGTACTCTGTATCTTCGAGGTGCGTGAACCGATCTGCTTCTCGGCCTCCGCTTTCATGGAAAGCACTTCTTCCTTTGCTTCCAACAATTTATTCTTTTTGATCACCTCGGCCTCTTTTTCGGCGTCGCTCACTATTTTCTTGGCTCGCGAATTTGCCATCTGACCCGTTACATACCATGCGACAACCGCACCGATAAGGAGTCCGACAATTCCTATCACTATTTCCATAAAATTTGTTTTAAAAAATTAGTTACTACTCTTAGCATTTCAAAATAAAAAGCACCTATCTCTCCATCGAACAAAATTCAATGTCGAAACAAGTGCAAATGAAGACGTTTCACCCCATATACGGGTACGGGAAAAACGACGGTTATTTTTTTAGATATTCGTCCAACTCTCGAATAAGCAGACGTATCTTGTCTTCTATGGGTTTGGTATCGGTTTTTTTCGAGAGAAAAAAATTTTCCACCCCGGTATGGATGGCGGTCATCGCAATAAAATCCTGCGCATTCAACTCGGAATTATTGCCTCCGAATGCAAGCCGATACCGTTTAATTTTATTATTTATCTGTTTGGCGGCATTACGGAAAGCCTCCTCCTCCGATCGGTCTATTTTCAGAGGATACTTCCTGCCGTCAATCGTCAATGTTAATAAAAACTTTTCATCGCCCATTACATAAATTATCTAAAATGAGCATTTTAATAAATTTATGCATTTATCTACTTCTCGCACCAACTTCGACAACTTAAGCTTTGCACTTTCCACGTCTACCGACGCAGCGGTGATCGTTCGTGCCATTTTTAAATTATCGTATTTTGTTTTCAGCTGCTGCAATTCTTCCACTGTCTGATCAAGTTGCGACTGTTTAGACCGGAGGTCCGATTTCAACCGGCCGTTCTCTTCTTTGAGCGAATCGCATAGCAACATCACTTGCTTTATGCGCACCTCCAAATCAACCAGCAACTTACTCTGATCATCAGTCATATGAAAACAAAAATTCATACAAATATAGACAATGGATTAATTTATTACAAATCATTTGGCACTTTTATTTTTATGCACCTTTTATGTACCGAAAAAATTATCCGCCGGTAAAATTCTATCGTTCTTGCCTTTACTCTCCCAAAAGGGATAATTGATGAAGAATTTGTATCTTTGAGGTCATAAATA
>DFUT01000041.1 GCA_002381125.1 Bacteroidales bacterium UBA4179
CATACGAGCAAACGGTGGACGGTGGTAACGCCGTCCACTTTTGCTATTTTTGAACACAGCAAATTCACGTCTTCAACACTATGGACATATACATTGATCGCTCCCTCAAAAATACCATCGTTCGAAGACACATTCACGCTTTGAATATTTACAACCACCTCTTCCGATAATTTCGACAAAATATTGCTTAGTATCCCAATACGATCGATTCCCGTGAAAGCAATTGAAGCCAAAAACGAGTATTGCCGATAATCGCCCCACTCCACTTCAACAATTCTATCTCCGAAATTCGATTTCAGCCTCATTCCCGTTTCACACGAGCGCTTATGCACCTCTACCTCATTTTTATCGTTGATAAAACCAAACACTTTATCGCCCGGTATGGGTTTACAGCAAGGAGCCGGAATGAAATTTTTCTTGAATTGTTCCTCTTTCAATGGATAGACCGATTTTGTATCGATAAGCGGTGTTGAAGAAAGAATGGCATCGTCTGTTTTTTTAGGAAGATTGGTTGCGATTTTAGGTTCTGAAGGCGTTTTTTTGATAACGTTCATTGCCTGTTTCATATAACGAACAAACAGATTTTCGCTTTTAGGGGCACTTTTTTTCACTTTATGAAAAACATTGGGATTCTCGGGAAGCTTTATGTCGTTATCGCCTATTAAATAATGAAGGTCTTCTTTTTTTTCTAATCCGTAATAATTCAATATTTTGGTATAAGTTACATTATCGATAGGTTGGTTTTCGAATAACTCTTCCAGCATCCGTTGCCCTTTTTCGGCTATCTTTCGTTTTTGCCGACGCAATGCTGCTTCTATTTTTGTGCGAGCTTTGGCCGTTGTGGCATAATTCAACCATTCCGGTTGAGGGTATTGCGACTGCGAAGTGAGAATTTCAACCTGATCGCCACTTTTGAGTTGATAACTCAACGGCACTAATTTATGGTTTACTTTGGCACCCAAACAATGATCCCCGATACGTGTATGAATGGTATAGGCAAAATCGAGAGCAGTTGCTCCTTGAGGTAAAGTTTTTATTTCACCTTTGGGAGTAAATACATATATTTCCGACGAAAAAAGGTTCATCTTCACCGTATCGAGAAAATCAATGGCATTGGGACTGGGGTTAGCCAAAATTTCCTGAACGGTTTTCAACCATTTATCGAGTTCATTATCTTCCTCCACTCTGTTTTCTTTGTATTTCCAATGAGCCGCAAAACCTTTTTCGGCAATATCGTCCATCCGACGACTGCGAATCTGTACTTCGATCCATTTTCCGTCAGGTCCCATAACCGTCAAGTGTAACGCCTGATAACCATTGGCTTTGGGCTGACTCAACCAGTCGCGAATACGATCGGGACGAAGTTTGTAGATATCGGTAATTGCCGAGTAGATATCCCAACATTGTTTCTTTTCGTCCATTCCGGGTTCAACTTCAAAAATAATACGCACGGCAAAAAGATCATATATTTCGTTAAAATCGATCCCTTTCGATTCCATCTTCTTCCAAATGGAATATACCGATTTGACCCGGGCGCGCATCTCGTATTTGATATTCATTTTGTCCAACGCCTCTTTTACGGGTGCGGCAAAATTTTCGTATATCTTGTTTCGCTCGGCTGCCGTTTCTTCAATTTTTCGGGTAAGATCGGCATAAATATCCGGATGTTCATGCTTGAAACATAGCTCTTCCAACTCGGTTTTTATGCTGAACAAACCCAATCGGTGTGCCAATGGTGCATATATATACATGGTTTCACCCGTAATCTTAAACTGCTTGGCAGGAGTCAAAGACGATAAGGTGCGCATATTGTGCAATCTGTCGGCTATTTTAATGAGAACCACGCGAATATCCTCGGACATGGTGAGCAAAAGCTTACGGAAGTTTTCAGCCTGAGCAGAAACGTTTTCGCCAAAAATCCCGCTTGAAATCTTTGTTAATCCATCTACAATCTGGGCAATTTTATCCCCAAACATCATTCGAATATCTTCTACCGTAAAATCGGTATCTTCCACCACATCATGCAACAATGCCGCCGAGATGGAAGTAGACCCAAGCCCCATTTCGCGTGAAACGATACGAGCAACTGCCAACGGATGCATAATATAGGGTTCTCCCGAACGCCTACGGACGCCTTTATGGGCCTCTTTGGCCACATTAAAAGCTTTGGTAATAATTTCCACTTTCCGTCGGTGATTCGAGTTCAAATAATCATTGATCAACGCTTGAAACTCGTCATTGATCATCTTTTCTTCCGCCGCCAATCTCTCTTCGTCATTCATAAGTATCCCTTAGACTTTCATTATAATATAATGTTTAAAAGTAATACGAAATTACAAATAAATCCGCAATAAACATTCAAAAAATTGGTTATTCGCCATCCAAAATCTTAATGGGAGTACTGCAAAAAAACGAAGTGATTGACTTCAATCAGTCGAAAAAGAATAAGAACACAATCCACATGTTAAAAACACCAACTTATTTATGAAAAAATATTGTTTAGGACTCAATATTGTTTAGAATTGTTATAATTTTTATTTCTTCCAAAAAGAAAAAGGATAGTTTGCTATTTTATTTTTAATTTTATCGTCGAAAAAGGAAACGATGAAAAAATTACAGCCCATATTATTGCTTTTTTTTATTCTCTTTTCCACTTCTCTATTTGCCCAGAGAAGTGAACAAAGTCTTATTGACGAAGGAGTTGTGTTGCATGATTCCGGAGAATACAAACAGGCAATAGAAAAATACCAACAAGTCCTTTCCTTTAACCCACATTCCTTGCAGGCCATTTACGAAATGGCGCTTTCCTACTTAGAATTAAAGGATTATGAAAAAGCGATGGAATATAGCACCCGGGTTATCGATGCCGATGAAGAAAACTTATCGATGCTGGCTTATTGCGTAAAAAGCGAAGCACTTGCCGAAATGAATCAATTGGATAAAGCCATCGATCTGTTAAAAGAAGCGCTCAACAAACACGGCGACAACTATTTGCTTCATTTTAACCTAGCACTCAATTATTACAAAAAAAACGATATCGGGAATGCTCTTCTACATGTAAAAAGATCCATCGATTTAAATAAATCGAACAGTGACGCTTTTCTGCTAAATGCTTACGCATTAAACGATGCCGGATTGTGGGTGCAAAGCATTTTATCATTCCAGATGTTTTTGTTGATAGAGCCGGATAGCCAACGGTCAAAAAACGCTTTTGAAGAAATGTTGCAAATTATGCGCATAAAACCTGTTTCGGAAAAACCCGTAGAACGATCTTTCATACAACAACAACTTCACCGAAATTCATCTGCCATTCATCCCGACCAAATTCCTCCACTTACCGTTGAACAAGGATTGAACCGAAATTATATCTACCATGCCATTACCACTACCTTAGACTCGCTCAGAACCCATGACAAAGAAGCCGATCTTTTTACCACTTTTACCGAAGTCAGTAAAGCCATTCTCGCTGTTCTTGAAAAAGAAAACGATGGAACAAAAGAAAAAAATGCTTTCTGGACTTTCTATGTGCCTTTTTTTACAGAAATTCTCCATTCAAATTATTTTGAAACCTATTGCCGCTACATCAGCGTTTCCTATTTCCCGGAATCTCTTGAATGGTGGAATAACAACAAAACAAAAGCCGAAGATTTTTTTATCTGGTTTGAACACGGAGAGAATGAAACCAGGTAATCAAAATTAGAAAAAACGATTATCTTTGCAGCTGAACTCCCATTTGTATGGAAAAAAGCAATTATTCAGAGGAAGAATTATTAAAACAAATACGCAATCCCAAAACCCGGCACGATGGTTTTGCCAAGCTTGTTGCCAAATATAGCGAACGCTTATATAGGCAGATCAGAAAAATGGTTCTTTCACACGACGATGCGAACGATATTCTTCAAGAGGTTTTTATAAAAGCATGGATAAACATCGATAATTTCAGAGGCGAGGCTAAACTCTCGACATGGCTCTACCGAATAGCCATTAACGAAAGCATTACTTTTCTTAATAAATTACGAGCTCGAAATAATATTTCGATAGATGAGGAAAATACATTTTTGATTAACCGACTCGAAAGCGATGAATATTTCGATGGTGACGAAGCCCAAAAATTGTTGCAAAAAGCCATTCTCACCCTCCCCGAAAAACAACGACTAGTATTTCAAATGAAATATTTTGAAGAAATGAAATACAACGAGATGTCGGATATCTTGGGCACCTCTGTCGGTGCACTAAAAGCATCTTATCATCACGCAGTTAAAAAGATTGAAAAATTTTTATCTAACGTCGATTAAACTTTCATTTCTTTAAAATGTCAATGTTGATGCATAGCACAAGAAAGAAAAAAATATGAAAACCAAGATAAGGCTGGAAGACATAAGTAAAACAGACCCTTTTAGAGTACCCGATAATTATTTCGAACAGTTTAACGAAGAAATAATGAATCGTTTACCTGCAATAAAAACGCCGGAATTTCGTCCTGTGCCTTTACGGGAAAAAGTAAAACCATGGGTTTATCTGGCAGCTATGTTTGTGGGATTATTCTTTATAATTCAATTTTTAACAAAAAATGCAGGTAATCAATCCGACCGGTCATCTGCCGCATACGATTCCGAAATACAATCGACAACCATCCGGCCCGATAAATACTGGTCGACTGTTGAAATTACCGAAGAAGAATTTTACCGCTATCTTGAAGACCAATTAACAGAAGACGAGTATTACGATTACATGTACAATGCGTTTTATTCAACGCAAGATATGTAAAAACATCAAGAATAAATAAGAGTAACAATATGAAAATTCAAAAGACCATAGGTTTATTTATCGGTGCATGTATTTTTTACATAATTCCCCAACTCGTTCATGCGCAAAATAAAAAAATGGATATAGCCGATTTTGAAAAAAGAAAACAGGAATATGTAAAAGAAAAAGCAGGTCTAACTCCGGAAGAAGCCGAACGATATTTTCCGTTGAATAATGAATTGAACCAAAAGAAGTTCGAATTGAACAGGCAACATCGCGAAAAAATTGAAAAAATGCGTAAAAACAAGGAGATAACGGACGATGAATACCGAAATATTCTTGAAAACGATGTTGAAGTGAAACTAAAAGAAGCCGAACTCGACAAAGAATACGCAGATAAATTTAAGAAAGTTCTTTCTCCCGAAAAACTTTATAAAGCGCGTCAAGCCGAAAAAAACTTTATCCAACAAGAAGTAAGCCGTTTTCGAAAAGAAAATAACATGCAAAACAGAGAAAATCAAAGAAAAAGCAATTCCAACAACCGCGGAGCAAAAAACAAATAGTGAAAAGAATGTATTCTTCGGAAAAATAAAAACGTCCATCAACCGAACGGTTGATGGACGTTTAATATATGGGTGGTGTGTGGAGTTGAAGGGAATGCAAGAGTGGAGTTGGAGGGATTCGAACCCTCGTCCAAACGAGGAAGCCATTTGCTTTCTACATGCTTAGCTTCACTTTAATTGTAGGGAAAGAGAACGGCTGAAGCTACCAACCTCTTTCCTTAGCTTCTTATATTTCGGATAGACGCCGAAGCATCGCCTATCCTATCTCCGATTTATCTGCACCACCATATCGGAATGCTTCGGAGCCACAGCTTCCGGGTGATGTCTTGTCCCAGCACCTTGTGCCGAGATTAAGCGATTAATCTACTGTACTTCGATTACGCAACAAGAGCATAGTTGTTATTGCCAGTTATTGATTCGACGTTTGAGATTAAAGTGCAAAAAACGTCAACGCACTGCATGCTTGCAAACCTCTTCTGCTCGCTGTCAAAACCGGTCAACCCCATATTTCAATGATCTCTTTTTCCGTTAACTATGACACAAAAATACATAAAAGGTTTAATTAGAACAAAAAATAGCGTAGAAAATTAATCTAAATGCTTTTGTAATTGCTGAATAACAATATCGGAATCAATATAATTTAGACATGCATAATCGCCGCGCCTACATGGTTTGTTGCCGAAGACAGAACACGGCCGACAATCCAAATCGATCTGAACCGCATCATCAATAGACTGCCTAAAACCATAAAAACCCAAATACGGATGAGTAGCTCCCCAAATAGAAACCACCGGAACACCTACCAACGATGCCAAATGCATGTTGGCCGAATCCATAGAAAGCATTACTCGAAGCTGAGACATCAGAAATAACTCCTGAGCGAGATTGAGCTTCCCCGCAATACAAACTACATTGTTATATTTCGTTTGCCATCTTTCCAATATTTCAGCTTCGTTTTGACTGCCAAAAAGATAAATAACGATATCGGAACGAGTGCACAAGTTTTTTATTACTTGCTCCATTTTCTCCAGCGGATACATTTTTGCTTTATGTTTGGCAAAAGGAGCTATTCCGATATTTTTTTTCGATTCATCCAAGAAAATATTTTCAGGCAATGCAATCTCATCCGACACATTGGAAAAATAATGAGAAAATGACATTTCCGCGGCATATCCCATTGCTTCAAAAACATTTTTATATCTATCAATGGTATGTTTTAGCGGTTGTAAGGGAACTTTATGAGAAATAACGGCTCTCTTCTCTTTTCTTCCTTTATCGATATGAACTGTTTTTTTTCCTAAAAAAGCGAAGTAAGTCCTCAAAAACTTACTTCGCAATACATCGTGCACATCGGCCACTTTATCGATATCGTATTTTCGAAGAAAATTTCCCAAACGAAACAATCCTTTAATGCCTTTATAATCTGCAAGATCAACACCAATAGGATGAATATTGGACAATCCGAGATCAAAAAGCAAAACAAAATTTTTATTTGTCAAAACGTAAAAGGTATCGTTTGGATATGCCTTTGCCACCGAATATAAAGGTGGAACAAGCATCGCTACATCGCCAAATGCCGACAGCCGAATGACTAAAACATTAGCCATTATCTTGTTGTTTACGATACAACACAGGATTAAGAGAAGGATCGTTATACATTTTCATTTGCCTATACACCTTCATGAATTTTTTCCCTTCGCCAATTTCCTGCAGCAAGGTGTCCACGGCAAGTGAGAGATCTTCGCGCTGTTCAATAAGAACATTCAATTTTCTACGGCAATTAATTACATGCTGTTCGTTAGCATCGATCCGGTTAACTTCGTCTCGCATATGATAAATTTTTACGGCAAGAATCGATAATCGATCAATTGCCCATGCAGGACTTTCGGTGTTGATGGAAGCATCGGGAAGGGGCTTTACATCTTTGAAAAAATTAAGAAAATAATCATCGATTTTTTCCACCAAATCCGTTCTTTCCTGATTCGATCGATCTATGCGACGCTTGATCTCCAATGCTTTGTTAGAATCAATTTCAGGATCACGAATGATATCCTCGAGATGCCATTGAACCACATCAATCCAATTCTTTTCATAAAGAAGCGAATCGATTGTCCCGGGTTGAAACGGATTTTTCATAACGGCATCTACATGATTCACGAGATGATAATCTTCAATGGCGCGGTCAAAAATTGCATTGGCTTTTGCACTGAAATCTTTCATAATTTAATTTTTTTTATATTACACGATACAACACAAAGATAATCAATCTGCTTTAATTTCGTTGTTGTACAAAAATACAATTTTTCAACTAAAAACTCTATTTTTCTCCAAATTTTGCCGTTATTTTGGAATTCCGATTTCTGTTCACACAAAAAAGTGTATTTTTGTAAAATAAAGTTCAGTCTTTTAAATAAGAGAATACCAATACCCTTATTTGTCATGAATAAAATCGTAGGAAAAGAATACTTATCGGAAAAGGTCGTAAAATTCGAAATTGAAGCACCATTGATAGCCAAAAGCCGTAAAGCAGGCCATTTTGTGATTGTTCGCATTGGGGAAAAGGGAGAACGAATACCTTATACCATCGTATCGTCCGATCCACAAAAAGGAACGATTACGTTGGTCGTACAAAACGTGGGAAAATCGTCGGGAAAATTTTGCGAACTCAATGTTGGCGATTATGTGACCGATTTGGTGGGACCACTGGGGAAAGCCACGCACATCGATAATTTTGGCACCGTACTTTGTGCCGGTGGCGGAGTAGGTATTGCCCCCATATTGCCCATCGTTGAGGCAATGAAAAAGGCAGGCAACCAAGTAATTGCCATATTGGCTGCACGCACCAAGGAGCTCATTATTCTGGAAAATGAAATTCGGCAATTTGCAGATGAAGTCCATATCATGACCGACGACGGATCATACGGTAAAAAAGGCTTGATAACCGAAGGTGTGGAAGAGATTATCCAAAGTAAAAAAGTAGATTTATGCGTCACCGCCGGTCCTACGATTATGATGAAATTTGTTTCGGAACTCACCAAAAAATACAATATTCCCACCATCGCCTCACTAAATCCCATCATGGTAGACGGTACGGGTATGTGTGGAGCATGCCGAGTAACAGTAGGCGGTAAAATAAAATTCGTCTGTATCGATGGTCCCGAATTCGATGCTCATCAAGTTAATTTTGATGAATTGATCATGCGATTGCATGCCTACGATTGAAACACCAATTCTGAATTTAGTCAATAGTTTAAAAACAAATTGAAATGCTTTCAAAAGAATATTTGCATGCCGAGCGAAATCAGCCTTGGCGCGAAGCGTTACGTAAAACAATGAAAAATAAAGAACGCACAGACCTGCCTCGCGTAAAAATGCCCGAACAACCACCGGAAATCCGTATTCACAATTTTCAGGAAGTAAATCTTGGCCTTACACCGGAACTGGCTCTTGCCGAATCGCATCGCTGCCTCGATTGTGTAAATCCTACCTGCATCATGGGATGCCCCGTGGAGGTAAACATTCCAAAGTTTATCAAAAACATTGAGCGGGGCGAAATTCTTGAAGCAGCCAAAACACTGAAAGAAACCAATACACTCCCCGCTGTATGCGGAAGGGTTTGTCCGCAGGAACGTCAATGCGAAAGCCACTGCTTTTACGTCCAAAAACTCAAAAAAGAAGCTGTTGCCATTGGTCATCTGGAACGCTTTGCAGCCGATTATGAACATGAAAGCGGAAATATTTCCATCCCGGAAACCGCTTCAACAAACGAAATTAAAATTGCCGTTGTAGGATCGGGGCCTGCCGGTTTGGCTTTCGCAGGAGATATGGCAAAACTGGGATATGAAGTAACTGTTTTTGAAGCGTTACACGAATTAGGAGGAGTTCTTCGCTATGGTATTCCCGAATTTCGTTTGCCCAACAAAATTGTCGATACCGAAATCGAGGTGCTAAAAAAAATGGGCGTAAAATTCGAAACCAATTGCATAATAGGTAAAACCATCTCGCAAGAAGATTTAAAGGAATTTGGTTATAAAGGCATCTTTATTGGCAGTGGAGCCGGTTTTCCCAATTTTATGAATATTCCGGGAGAAAACCTTATTGGGGTTATGTCGGCCAACGAATATCTTACTCGCGTAAATTTAATGCGTGCAGCCGATCCCGACAGCGATACTCCCGTTCATCGCGGAAAAAAAGTGGCGGTAATAGGCGGAGGAAATACCGCTATGGATGCCGTTCGCACAGCACGACGCCTGGGTGCAGAAAAAGCAATGATCGTTTATCGACGTTCAGAAGAAGAGATGCCGGCTCGAATCGAAGAAGTGAAACATGCCAAAGAAGAAGGCATTGAATTTCTCACCTTGCACAATCCTTTGAGATACGAAGGAGATGAAAAAGGACACGTTCGGAAAATGTTGCTGCAACGCATGAGACTTGGCGAGCCCGATGCTTCGGGCCGCCGTCGTCCTATCCCTATTGAAGGCGACACGGTATGGATAGAAGTTGACGAAGTCATTGTAAGCATCGGTGTCTCTCCCAATCCTTTAATTCCATCTACTTTTACCGGCTTAGAAGTCACCCCTTATGGAACAATAGTCATTGACGAAGAAACCATGCAAACCGGTGTAGATTATATATTCGCAGGTGGCGACATCGTGCGCGGCGGAGCTACCGTCATCCTCGCTATGGGAGATGGACGCAAAGCCGCAAAAGGAATGGATGCCTGGTTGAAAAAAACTTTATAAATCAATTCGAACAATGAAAATTTTAACGGACATCCATATTCCCTATCTGAAAGGCGCCATTGAACATTTCGGCGAAGTAGAATACCTACCCGGGAATCGGTTCACCAAAGAAACGGTAAAAGACAAAGATGTACTGATTGTGCGAACGGTAACGCATTTTGGCGAAGAAATACTGGCCGGATCATCTGTAAAGCTCATTTGTTCGGCTACCATAGGTTATGATCATATCGATACTCACTATTGCGATACGCACGGTATTGCTTGGCGTACGGCACCGGGTTGCAATGCCGGATCGGTAGAGCAATACGTGACGGCATCTTTGCTGATCTTGGCCGAGAAAAAGGGATTCGACCTAAGAAAAAAAACTATCGGTATTGTGGGTGTTGGAAATGTTGGAAGCAAAGTAGAATCCGCCTGCAAAAAACTGGGTATGCAAGTCTTATTGAACGACCCACCACGAGAGGAACGCGAAGGAAATGCCGACAACATGTTTGTTGATCTGGAAACCATCAAAAATGAGTCGGACATCATCACACTGCATACACCGCTTACCAAAACAGGAAAACACAAAACATGGCATCTGGTCGATGAAGATTTTTTCAACGAATTGGATAAAAAACCCATTCTTATCAATTCTTGTCGTGGCAGTGTAACCGATACTCAAGCATGGAAAAAAGCAATTAAAAAGGGTCTCGTATCGGGATCGGTAATCGATTGCTGGGAAAACGAACCCCACATCGACACCGAACTTCTGGAAATGGCCGATATTGCCACTCCACACGTTGCCGGATATTCTGCCGACGGCAAATGGACAGCAACCAAAATGACACTCGAAAATCTTTGTGATTTTTTTCATTTCGATATCGATCCCGTAAAACTTATGCCGCCTGTTCCCCCTCCCCCAAATCCTATCATAGACCTGAAAGGGGTCAGCCCCGAAAAACAAACGCTTTGCGCGGTTCTTCATACATATGATCCTTTGAAAGAAACAAAGGAATTAAAAAAATCACCCGATAAATTTTATTACTTTCGCTCACATTATCCTCTCCGACGCGAGTATAACGCATATACAGTCATAAATGCAGATCCAACCGTTGCAGATTTACTAAAACAAATGGGATTTACAGTTTAAATTCTAAATAAAAATTAAATGTGCAATCTGTGAAAAAATTCTCTTTCTTTTTTAAAGAAAAATCGATAGCTTTGTACAACGATTTAGGATATAATGAATGAAAAACTAATCTATAATAAATTTATTCCTTTATGAACAAAAAATTATTTAACGTATCCCTAGCGTTGGCAACAGCTATTATTCTGTTTGCTACCTCGTGCAGCAGCAGTCTTAAGCCGCTGTCTCAATCCAATTTTAAAGTAACACCTTCTCCCCTTGAAACAGTTGGGATGGAAGTGCCTGTGACCGTTAATGGGACATTCCCCGAAAAATGGTTCCATCCCAATGCAACAGTAACTATTACACCTGTGCTTAAATACGCAGGAAACAAGGAATTGAAGGCAACTCCCTATACCTATCAGGGCGAAAAAGCTGCCGGGAACGGTATAACGATTCCTAAAAAAAGAGGAGGAAATTTCGTCATGAACTTTAAATTCCCTTATCAGGAAGGAATGGAAGTTGCTGAACTTTTTATGCGTTTTGACGCACAAATAAAAAATAAAAAAGCAAATCTTCCCGATGTAAAAGTTGCCGATGGTGTAATTACTACTTCTGTGTTGGCTGATGCATTAACGACAGATCCCTCATTTTCAGACGATAACTTTCAACGCATCATTAAAGAGAAACAAGAAGAAGCGATTATGTTTCTGATTGAAAGTGCCGAATTACGACAAAGTGAACTAACCAAAGAAGGGCTTCAGGCATGGAAAAAACGCGTTGAGGAAGCCTTTAGCGATCCTAAACAGCAAATTGCGCTTGAAATAGGTGGCTATGCTTCGCCCGATGGACCATTAACACTTAATGAAACCCTTGCCCAACAGCGCCTAAAAAATTCTTTGAATTATTTAGATAAGGAATTTAAAAAGAAAAATATTTCTACCGATATCAATACCCATTACACGGAAGAAGACTGGGAAGGATTCAAGCAGTTGGTAGAAGCATCGGATCTACAAGACAAAGAACTTATCATAAGAATATTGTCAATGTATACCGATCCTGAGGAACGTGAACAGCAAATTAAAAATCTTTCGCATATATACCAAGAATTGGCCGAAACCGTTCTTCCTGAGCTGCGTCGTGCACGATTAATCGCCAGTATAAATATAATTGGTAAAACCGATGATGAAATTATGTCTTTCTGGCGCAATGATCCCAAAAAATTAAACATAGAAGAATTACTTTACGCAACCACACTTACCGATAATGATGCCGAGAAAGAACGCATCTATCAATATATCACGGTAAATTTCCCACAAGATTACAGAGGATGGAACAATTTGGGAGCGCTTTTCTATAAACAAGGCAATATAAACAAAGCAGAACAATCCTTTAACCGTGCTGCACAAATATCCCCAAATGCTCCTGAAGTAAATATGAATCTGGCATTAATAGCCATGATAAATAACGATCTCGATAAAGCAGAAGAATTGCTTGGTAAAGCAGGTGGTGCGAAAAACCTGAATGCAGCTCTCGGATTGCTTTATTTGAAGAAAGGAGAATATAACAAAGCTACAGAAGCTTTCGGCAATCTAAAATCGAACAATGCGGCCTTAGCCCAATTACTGGTAAAAGATTACAGCAAGGCATCGCAAACACTTGCCGCTATTCCTAATCCCGATGCAACCACCGCTTATCTGGCTGCAATCGTTGCTGCAAGAACAAACAACTTCAACGATGTTCTTACAAATCTCCAAACGGCAATTCAGCGCGACAAATCGATGGCTCAAAAAGCAGCAAACGATTTGGAATTTGCTAAATATAGAACAAACAGTGAGTTTGTTTCATTGATACAATAAAACAAACCGCTTAATCTTTTAAGAAGTGGAATGCATAATGATAATCAAAATGCATTCCACTTCTTTTTTCTCATAAAAGTTTACATCCAATTTTGAAAAATTGCCTCAAAAACACGTACCTTTGCACCAATTATTATAATCGAATAGGATTCACCTAGTTGATACCTATTTCCATAATTGCAACCGAAATACAAGTTGTGAAAGTTCAATGAACGAAAAATAAATAATCCACATGATACGAACAAAAGCTATATTGAAATATTTAGGGTTTGTTCTTCTTTTTAATGCACTATTTTTGTGTATTTCTGCATCGATATCTTTTTTTCTTCACGAAAACTCTTTTATACCACTTTTGTATGGAACATTGGTATGTGTTGCTTTGGGAATACTTCCCCAAATATTTATTGCAAAAATAGAAGATATCACATTTCAAGAAGGAATTGCCATAAGTGTTCTCGGTTGGATAATCACCTGCCTTGTAGGGATGATTCCCTATTTGGTGTGGGGAGGGGAATTTACACTAGCCAATTCATTATTCGAAAGCGTTTCGGGATTTACCACAACCGGGGCTACCATCTTGAACGATGTTGAAATATTGCCCAAAGGATTATTGTTTTGGAGAGCATCCACTCACTTCATTGGTGGAATAGGCATTATTCTTTTTGTATTGGTTATCCTTCCTGAAAAAAAGAGGATTCGTTCAAGCATTTATCATTCCGAAGTTTCCGGATTATCCATGCTGAACTTTCGGATGAAAACAAAAAAAATCGTCAATATTATCGTCATTGTCTACATAAGTCTCATTACCGTAGAAACCGTTTTATTGAAATTTTTCGGCATGAATTGGTTCGATGCCGTTTGCCATTCGTTTGCTACCGTTGCTACGGGTGGATTCTCGACAAAAAACGCAAGTGTTGCTCATTATAACAGTATATCGATCGAAATCATCATCATGTTTTTTATGCTGATAAGCAGTATGCATTTCGGGTTGGTATACAATACCATTCGGGGGAAAAAATTAAATATTTTCACTTCGAATGTTGTTCGGGCTTATGTAATGGTATTCGTAATAGGAATTTTTCTTGTTGCAGCACAACTTGCTTCAGAAAAAATTTATGGTCCGGGAGAATCAATAAGATATGCAGCATTTCAGGTAATCTCATTAGGTACAACTACCGGATTTTCCATTGTGGACACCCCCCACTGGCCTATTTTTGCGATCTTGATACAAATGTATTTTACCATTCAATGCGGAATGGTGGGATCGACTTCGGGAGGATTAAAATTCGACAGAATTTATATTTATATCAAATCGATGATAAAACAAATCAGGCTTACCAAACATCCTCAAGGAATTTATGCCATAAAAATTGATGGAACACTCATCGACAGCGATATGGAATTGCAGACAGCCGTTTTCATTCTGTTGTACATCATCACTTTTTTTGTAACAACCTTATTACTGGCCGCCATGAATATAGACGGTATGACGGCTTTCTCCGCTTCAATAGCCACTATCGGGAATGTTGGTCCCGGTTTCGGAAACGTAAGTTCGCTTGGAAATTACAGTAGTTTACCCGACGCTGCAAAATATGTTTTATCCGCAAACATGTTGCTGGGACGTCTCGAAATCATGAATATCATGGTTTTTCTTACAATGTTGCGTCCAAAACGATGACAACAAAAATTATCGGCTAAGTGCAACTTAGAAGTGCAACTTTTCCGGTTTAGTTTTCCGAAAATAAAGTCGTACCTTTGCAAATGTTTTAACAAATCAAACAAATCGACATCGTATGAATTTTGTAGAAGAACTACGCTGGAGAGGTATGATTCAAAATATCATACCCGGAACGGAAGAATATTTGCTGAAAGAAAAAACCTCAGGTTATGTGGGGATAGATCCAACAGCCGATTCGCTTCACATCGGACATTTGGTGGGCATCATGATGCTAAAGCATTTACAAAGAGCCGGTCACACACCCATAGCCCTGATAGGAGGCGCTACCGGAATGATAGGCGATCCCTCAATGAAATCGGCCGAACGAAAACTTCTTGATGAAGAGACTCTCCGTCATAATCAAGCAGCAATCAAAATGCAACTGGCCAAATTTCTCGACTTTGAAAGCAATATACCTAATAAAGCCGTCATGGTCAACAACTATGATTGGATGAAAGAGTATACTTTTTTGAGCTTTATTCGCGACGTTGGCAAACACATTACCGTTAATTACATGATGGCGAAAGATTCCGTAAAAAAAAGACTTAGCGCCGATTCTACAGAAGGAATGTCTTTCACCGAATTTTCTTATCAATTGATTCAGGGATACGATTTTCTACATTTATATCGTGAAAGAGGTTGCCGATTGCAAATGGGTGGATCGGATCAATGGGGTAACATTACCACCGGAGCAGAACTCATTCGCAGGATTGAAGGAGGAGAAGTATATGCCATTACCTGTCCTCTTATAACCAAAGCCGATGGCGGTAAATTCGGAAAAACCGAAAGCGGCAATGTGTGGCTCGACCGAAAATATACTTCACCCTATAAATTTTACCAATTCTGGTTGAATGTAAGTGACGAAGATGCCGCTAAATATATTAAAATTTTCACAACTCTTTCCAAAGACGAAATAGATGCACTGATAGCCAAACAAGAAAAGGCACCGCATCTGCGCCCGCTACAAAAAAAATTGGCAGAAGAAGTAACCGTAATGGTGCACTCACGCAGCGATTACGAAATGGCTGTCAGTGCCTCACAAATATTATTTGGAAAAGCAACTTCAGAAACCTTGCGTTCCATCGACGAAGAAACATTCCTTCAAGTATTTGAAGGAGTTCCCCAATTCACTATCTCAAAAGAAGCGCTTTCACGAGGCATCAAAGCCGTAGACTTGCTGACAGAAACGGCTGCTGTTTTCCCTTCCAAAAGCGAAATGCGTAAAATCACAAAATCGGGAGGAGTAACAATCAATAAAGAACGATTGGAAAATTCCGATACCGTAATCGATTCTTCTTATCTCATCGGAAACAAATACGTTATCGCTCAACGTGGCAAAAAAAATTATTTCCTGCTAATAGCAGAATAAAGAAATCATAACGAACTGCACGTAAGTTTAAATTGGAAGTGCACACCCCGACTGATGTTTTTCGATTATTCTGTTGCAAAAAACCAAGAAAAAATCGCCCGTGGTTGCAAAATAGCAAAAATTATCTTACTTTTGCACTACTTTTTACGAAGCGAGTAAGGATTGTCCTATAGTGTAACGGCAGCACATCTGATTTTGGTTCAGCTGGTCCAGGTTCGAATCCTGGTAGGACAACAACCTTCACAAATAACTGCTTAATATTTAGGCAGTTATTTTTTTTAAAATAATACTTATCCCAAATTTTACCCCAAACTTCCCCTACCCCCCCCCATAAATTCGATTGAAATAAATACAGTCGAAAATTCTATTTCAGTTGCTTAAATGTTAGTTCTATCGTCCAACGATATTTGTATATCAAAACTACTACTTCCGCCATTATTTCCCGGATATTGCAACTTCTGAGTTGAACTTACGAATTGGTCCATCAAAAAGTATAACAATCACCTGTTTTTACCGATTGAATCGGGAAGATCTCCGAAAAAGCCACTAGTGCAGGCAGGGCGGTACAGTGCGAGGGGATGACATGTTTCACCCTATTTTTTTTCAGGTAATTGATAGTCTCTATGGTTTGCCGATCCCGCTCCTTCAGGTGAAAGCCGCCCATGATACCGTAAATCCGCTGCTCGCCGGTTACTTTTTTTGCCTGTTCCAAGGTGTTGACTATCCCCGCATGACCGCATCCGGTGATTACAAACAACCCTTTCTCTGTCTGCAGTGCAATAGCACTATCGTCCGCAACAAAATCGGCTGTTCCATCTTCGAACGAGAATGCGGTATGTTGCGATTCAAAATCGGTAATGCGTGGTATCTCACCCAAAAACAGCACAGAGTCACTGACACGGTAAGGTGCTTTGCCGGTGATGAGGTCAAACTTCTCTGCGATTTCATCCCGGCTGTTCTTTAAACCGATGTAGGTGTGATCGATGGTTCTGTATCGCTTCACAAAACAACCCGGGTGACAGAGCAGCTTGCCACCTGTAAGATGTGCCAGTCCGTTTCCATGATCAAAGTGACCATGACTCAGAATGATCAGATTCCTCTCCATCAGATCGATATTCATTTTGAACGCGTTCTGCAGGAAGAGAGCACTCTGCCCTGTGTCAAACAGGATCTTTGTGCCGTTATGCTCTACAAAATAGGAGAGGCCGTGCTCCGCTCCGGTGTTGTCACCGGGATAGTTGTCGGTAAGAATCGAAACTTTCATCGCTTCTTTTTGTAAAGATAATTATTAAAATTTCATTATGAACAAATGTCCATTTATATTTGCTCTCAAGATGAAAAAACGATAATACGGTTCTATGAAACGGATGAACTGAAACTTTTCGAATAAGGCAAAAAAAATCCCGAGCGAAAAAATAACACTCGGGGTTTTTTGAGTTTCAGGGTTACGATAAAATTTCTTCTATCGTAATGTAATCGCCAACACGACCGGTCATTTTTTCGGCTTCGGTGTTCACGGGTAATGTTTTTTTACCCGGTCGCCAATTCGCCGGACATACCTCTCCGGTCTTGGTTGCATGTTGCCAGGCTTGTATCTGTCTCAAAAATTCGTTTACATTTCTTCCCACCGCATCTGCCTGAACTTCCTGAGCCACACAAATCCCATCAGGATTAAACAAAAAACGCCCTCTGAGCGCTACTCCGTCTTCTTCAACCAACACTCCGAAAGCACGGCTAACCTCTTGATTGGCATCGGAAGCTATGGTTAATTTCAAATCTTTCAAGAGAGGTTCCGTTTCTACAAACCTTTTGTGAGAGTACTTCGAATCTACCGATACGGCTAAGATTTCGGTATTCAGCTTTTGAAATTCGTCATACTTGGCATTCATAGCCGCTATTTCGGTAGGGCAAACAAAAGTAAAGTCGGCCGGATAAAAGCAGATTACCGTCCATTTTCCTTTATAATCGTCGCTCGAAACCGTTTTAAAATGTCCTGTTTTTGCGTCGTACGCATCCATTGTGAAAGTTGGCATTATTTGCCTTACCATAGTTGAACTCATAGTCGTTTCCTCCGTTTGTTGAATGTTTGAAATTTCTGTTGATTGAAGTTGAATTTTTTTTCTTGGTTTTATACCTGCATCACATCCCATAATAAATTCCTCCTATAAAATTATTGTTACATTTTGATAATTATCTAACGCCGGAATGATAGTTAATGTTCGGTTTAAAATAATCTTTTTGTTTTCATTTGACTCGAATTATTTAACCGGTTAGTGTTATTCCATTGTTCACCACTTGTTGGTAAATGGCATGTATTTCTTTTGCAGCTTGTGTCTCGGGAGCCCATTCGACAATACTTTTGCATTGGAGCATGGCTTCAACTATTTGAGGATCAAAAGGAATTTTACCTACCACAGGAATTCCCGCATCGGAGCACCATGTAAGGATTTGGTCAGTCATGTTTTCATTCAAATCGTATTTATTGACGACTATATAAGTCGGAATATTAAATGTGTTTGTCAATTCTACGATGCGTTTCAAATCGTGGAACCCGGATCGCGTAGGTTCGGTTACGATAATGGTTTTGTCAACTCCCGTGAGGGTAGAAATAACCGGACATCCTGTTCCCGGAGGTCCGTCGATGATCAGCGTCTCCCATCCGGTTTCTTCGGCAATTTTCCGGGCTTGTTCACGCACCACGTTGACAAGTTTTCCGGAATTTTCTTCTCCCGGCGCCAAACGAGCGTGAATGAGCTTCCCATTACGATAATTCCCAATATACCAATAACTTTTATCGCCGGGAACCATCGTTATAGATTGCGATGAACAAACCCGCGAACAGAGTTTGCACCCATCGCAAGCTGTTTCGGAAATAGTAACACGTCCATTTACATAAGCAATGGCATCGAAGCGGCAATAATCGATGCATATTCCACATTGATTACAAGAACTGTAATCGATCACTGCTTTGTGTCCCGTTAAAAATTTTTCTTCGACATAATTTTCAGGCTGTAAGATCAAATACAGATTGGCCGTATCTACATCACAATCGGCAACTACGGTCTGATGGTTGATGGTGGCGAGAGCGGCACTCAGACTTGTTTTTCCTGTTCCGCCTTTTCCGCTGAGAATAGCTATTTCTGTCATGACCAATGCGTGTGCATCATTATATTCAATACCTGTTGAAATATTTTCCGATATGCCTCATTTTCCTGTGAAAGAATTTTACCTTCCGAATACGTTCGGGCAATATCTTTGTCGAAAGGAATTTCAAGAAGTAACGGAATCTTGTTTTCGTCTAACCATTGATAAACAGCACGATTGCCCAACCCCGATTTGTTGACGATTACGCCGAAAGGTTTTTGAAGTTGCCGTAGCGTACTTACGGAAAGTTTTAAATCGTGCAGCCCGAATGGAGTGGGTTCAGCAACCAAAATGATAAAATCGGCTTGCTCCACTGTCGCAACGAACGGGCAGGAAATTCCGGGAGGAGTATCTAGCAAAATCAAATGTTGGGGATCAGCTTCCTTTATGGCTTTTTTGATAACCGAAACGGGTGAATATACCCCTACTTCAGAACGACTTTCAATAATATGAGAAAAACCATCGAAATCAAAGATCTTAACTGTACCGATCTGTTTTTTTTGCTCGATTACAGCTTCGTATTCACAAGCATATGAACATGCTCCACAATCGTGGCATAGGTCTGACAATACCTTTATGAAGCGATTTTCCGGCAAAAACAGAATCGCATTGTAGTTACAGTATTCGGCGCATTTTCCGCAAAAGGTACATTTTTCCGGATCAATGTGGGGAACGTTTTGATATACATGCTCCACCAATTGTTCTTCTCCGTCGAGAAACTCCCTTACATTCGGTTCTTCGGCATCGCAATCAATCAGCGTTGTCGGAATTCCGAAATGTTGCGCCGTCCAAAAAAGATTGGTCGAGACAAACGTTTTGCCTGTGCCTCCCTTTCCGCTTGCTATGGCAATTTTCATTTTCAACTACGTTTCGTGCAACTACAAATTGTCCCTTTTTTACACCTAAAATATCGGCTATGACATCACATTTTACCATGAGAAGAAAGTAGATTTTTTTGCTTGATTCATGCAGCAAACATTCCAAATTGCCCTGACCCTTCGGGATGATGACGTCTGTCTGTGCAAAACGATTCCCATTTAGTGATCGCAAGTGTTGGCTCCGGTAACCAATGATTGTTCCATCCAATCGGAAACCAGTTCGGCAGGACTTTTTTGCTGAGCTCCCATATATACCTTGATATGGTGTTGTTGAAGTAAATTGATGGCTCTTTGTCCTATTCCGGAAGCAATAATATCGGTAACCCCTTTTTCGGCCAACCATGCCGGCAGCAATCCCGGTTCGTGTGGAGGCGGAGTAACCAAGCTTTCTTTTATAATCGAACCCTTATCGACTTCAACAAAAGCAAATTGTTGGCAATGACCAAAATGTTGACATAAAATTCCATTTTCCAATGGAATGGCAAATACGCGTTTCATATATAAATTATTAATATATAATTAGTTGATAAAATTAATTCGACTTTGATAAAGACTGTATGTTTTGTCGTACAACCTTCTTAAATTTCATCGATTCCTTTCCTGACGAGGACCTTGCCCCCGCCCCAATCCCAATCCGTTACCTCTGCCTCGTCTGCGACCCATCCCATAACCTTGTTGCTGATCGCGGCCGTAGAAAAATTCCTCATTGGAATTGTTTTCCATACGACTCTGCAAAATTTCTTCTTCCGTTTTACCTTTGTTTTGAGGATTGCAACGGCCTAATCCTCTTCCTGTTCTTGGACCTTCTCCGAGAGGTCCCTTTCTGTTTAATCCAGGCATAATTACCTCCTTTTTTTAATTGTTTTAGTTGTTATAAATTTTTCTCCGCTTTTCAAGCGTTTCTTTTGTCCTTCTCCACCGCCACTATTTCGGCGTTTTCCCATACCTGTTCCCAACAATTTCAATTTTTCTTCGTTGGACAAAATATTGCATTTCCCTATTTTTCGGCCGGTTCCGGGACCCTGTCCCGCCGGACCAGTTCCATCTAATTTGGGCATTTTATTATTGAGTCCACTTAAATAAGTCTTATTTATCGAAAATAAGCAAAAAATCAACTTAAAAGTCAGGTTTTTACAAAATTAATTTTCAGTATTTTGGACTTTTTAAAGCAGACTCATTATTGATTTTTAAATTGTTCTATAATTTCTGAAATGGTTTTGTCGTGCTCGTGTTGCATTTCTATATTCAAGCTCTCCAACAATGATCTTATTTTTAAGCCAAATTCACCGGAAAGCACTTTCTCCACTTTTTTTGAGGCTATAAACTGCACTGCAGCAGGGCCTGCGCCACTCGTGACTTCCTTAGCCGGATTGATTAAAAACGCTGTGTTGCCGGTTTCGGTGTCGTAAAAAGCAAAATAAGGACATCTTCCAAAATGGGGATCAATTTTTGACGAAAGGGTATTCCCCTCTGAAGAAATAGCTATTTTCATAAAGGAATTATTTATCGTTATTGTATCGGAATCAACTCCTCATCGCCATAACTTCTGCAATGTTTGCAAGCCGTATGATTTTCAAGACCATCGATCAATCTGTGACACTTCCTGCAGCGATACCATTTCCTGCCAAAATCCACACTCCCTCCTTCAATCACAATCATTTTGCCTTCTACCAAAGCTTCTGCAATGGTTTTCCGGGCATTTTCATAAATGCGGGTTAGCGTAGGACGCGATACGTTCATTTTTTTCGCAGCCTGCTCTTGTAACATCCCCTCATAGTCGAGCAACCTGATGGCTTCATACTCATCGTATTGAAGAACAATTTCTTCAATTTCCGACCGAGGTATACCAAAAGGCTTGAATCCAACCATTAAAGGAGGGGAAAGTATTTTTCGACACTGTTTGGGACGAGACATCTTTATTTACGAATTGAAATATATCACACAATAACTTTGCAAATATACCATTTATTTTGAACAAATGTTCATATTGTGAAAATATTTCAACCTTATAGTGTCAACCGGCAAGTGCGAATTTCTTATGCCTGCAAGGCCATGCGTTTGACAAAAGCACATGCCGACGAATGGAATCGATCCCGACCCCAACCGTTTGGCAAACCCTCGTGTTGCACTTCTAAGTTGAACTTACGCATGACATAAAATGATCTGTTTACCTTTCTTTTTCTTTCACCCACAGAAGCTCCATTTCTTCCAATGATTTCCCTTTCGTTTCGGGGACCATTTTCCACACAAACAAGGCCGACAAAACGGACATCGTTCCATAAAAAGCATACGTAAGTCCCGGACTGAATTCCATCATAGCCGGATAAGTGGACGATATCAGGTAATTGGCCAACCATTGAAAGGCTACCGCTATGGCTACGGCTTTGCCACGTATCTTATTCGGGAAAATTTCCGAAATCAACACCCAGCAAATCGGACCCCACGACATCATAAACGAAGCCGTATAAATAATGATAAACACCAACGTGCTAATGCCGATAATATTGTTGAAGGCCAGTGCCGAGATCGCAAACATGCCTATGGCCATTCCTATCGATCCGGTTATCAGAAGGGGCTTTCTACCCCATTTGTCCACCGTGAGAATAGCTACTACAGTGAAAACGACATTCACGAAACCCATAATAACCGTTTGAAGCATCGATGCGTCCTTGGCCGCTCCCATGCTCTCGAAAATACGCGGGGCGTAATACAAAGCCACATTGATGCCTACAAACTGCTGAAATACCGATAACAGAATTCCGATGACAATTACCTTCTTCCCATAAGAGAATACACTTGCCTTGATCGAATGATCGACCGTCTGTTTAATCTCGTTCAGTATACGATGGGCGGTTTCTTCACTCCTGTTGATTTTCGTAAGCACCGACAAGGCTTTTTCGTCCTGGTGTACCAGTGCCAGATAACGAGGCGTTTCCGGAACAAACAACAACAATATTCCGAACAGTGATGCAGGAATGGCCTCAGAGGCAAACATCCTGCGCCAACCAATAGCATTGATCCACTCTATCGACTGTCCACGAGCAATGCTCCAATTTACAAAATAGACCACCAACATGCCGAAAATGATGGCAAACTGATTGAACGATACCAGCCGCCCGCGAATCTCCGCAGGCGATATCTCACTGATATACATCGGCGAAACGGCCGAGGCCAATCCTACCCCTATACCTCCCAATATGCGATAAATATTGAAAGTGATCAACAAAGCGAGAGAAACTTCGCCTTGCGGGAAAAACAGGGCTTCAGGATATCCCGAGCCCAGAGCAGAAATAAAAAACAGCACCGATGCAAGAAGCAGTGTATTGCGACGTCCCAATCGGTTGGAAAAAAAACCGGACAATATCCCTCCAATGATACATCCGATCAAGGCGCTCGACACCGTCGCCCCATGTACCAGTGCGCTTAATCCCAACGGCTCGATAAGATAGGCCTGAAGCGATTTTTCCGCTCCCGAAATAACGGCCGTATCGTAACCGAAGAGCAAACCACCTAACGTGGCCACCAACGTTATTCCAAAAAGATAAGTCTTATTATATTGTTTTGTCATTTTTTACTCCAAATAAAAAAGAAACCCGGCCGGCTTTTCAAGCAACCGACCGAGAATCCGTTATGTTTTACCTTTTTATATGTACATGTTGACGATGGCTTCGTAGAGCTCCTGTTTCCCGCTTATCTGTGCCGGTTCCCTGCCCAAAGAGAGCGCATAATCGCGCAGATCTTCCAGCGAAAGTTTCCCTTCTTCAAATTCCTTGCCCTTGCCACTGTCAAACGAAGCGTAACGCTCTTCAAGCATCTCGAGATAAGGCGACTCTTCAAGTATGGCTGCGGCAGCTTCCAACGCACGCGCAAAAACATCCATCCCCGCTATGTGCGCAATGAAAATATCTTCCAAATCGGTAGAATTGCGACGGGTCTTGGCATCGAAATTCGTCCCTCCGCCTTGCAACCCGCCGTTACGCAAGATAACCAGCATCGCCTGTGTCAACTCGTACACGTCAATGGGAAACTGATCCGTATCCCAACCGTTCTGATAATCGCCACGGTTGGCATCGATCGAACCCAACATACCGGCATCCGCAGCACACTGCAATTCGTGTTCAAACGTATGCCCGGCCAACGTGGCGTGATTGACCTCGATATTCAATTTGAAATCCTTATCGAGATTATGCGCACGAAGAAAACCGATAACCGTTTCGGCATCCACATCATATTGATGTTTGGTCGGCTCCATGGGTTTCGGCTCGATGAGGAAATTCCCCTTGAAGCCTTTCGAACGGGCATAATCGCGCGCCAGGGTCAGCATCATGGCCAGATGTTCCTTTTCACGTTTCATGTCGGTATTCAGCAGACTCATGTAACCTTCACGTCCGCCCCAGAACACATAGTTCTCTCCTCCAAGTTCAATGGTGGCATCCAACGCATTTTTGATCTGCGTGGCGGCATAAGCCACACTCTCAAAATTGGGATTGGTGGCCGCTCCGTTCATATAACGTTTGTGGCCGAAAACGTTGGCCGTTCCCCACAACAACTTGATACCCGTTTGAGCCATCTTCTCCTTGGCGTAGGATACCATTTGTTTTAGGTTCGATTCGTATTCCCCGAGCGAATTCCCTTCGTCTACCAGGTCGATATCGTGAAAGCAAAAATATTCGATCCCGATTTTTTGCATGAACTCGAAAGCAGCATCCATTTTGTTTTTTGCCCGCTCTATCGGATCTGCCCCTTCGTTCCACGGAAAAATTTTTGTCGGTCCACCAAACGGATCGGTACCTTCGGCACACAATGTATGCCAGTAGGCCATCGAAAATTTGAACCAATCTTTCATCTTGCGACCGTAAACTTCTTTTTCCGCATCATAATAACGAAAAGAGAAAGGATTTCTGCTTTCTTTTCCTTCAAACTTGATTTTCCCTATACCGGGAAAAAATTCTTTCTTGTTTTCCATATTGTTTTTTTTTAAATAAATGAATGTATGTAAATGATATAATGCCCAAGATTTATAATAAAAAACGAGAGTGACTCTCAGTCTTTGTTTTCCAAATCCAAACGGCTTTTCCACCGTTCATAGGCAGATTGATATTGCAATCGGTTCTTTGCGTCGGGTTCCACCGTCATGATTTTCTTCAAGGAGCCAAAAGCCTCTTCGGGCGATGCATATATCCCGACACCAATCCCTGCGGCTTTGGCCGCTCCTGCTGCACCATCGGTATCATACAGCTCGATGGTAGCTCCGGTTATGCTTGAAAGTGTCTCCCTGAAAATCGGGCTAAGAAACATATTCGCATTGCCCGCACGAATCACCGTGATGTCCATGCCCATGGCTTGCATGATCTCCATACCGTACTTGAACGAAAATACGATACCCTCCTGAGAAGCCCTCACAATGTCTGCA
This sequence comes from Bacteroidales bacterium UBA4179, assembly GCA_002381125.1. GTDB lineage: Bacteria > Bacteroidota > Bacteroidia > Bacteroidales > Dysgonomonadaceae > Anaerorudis. Next base: position 25,540 of record DFUT01000041.1, read on the forward strand.
ATAGAGTGGATATTGAAATTGATGCCGTGAAAAGAACAGCCGATATCTTTGTTCTCGAGAATGCGTTCCGCTCCATTCCCGAAAGGAATGACCGACAACCCTTTGGCTCCAATGGGAGATTGGGAAGCCAACTTGTTCATGTCCTCATACGTGAATCCTTCCCGTATAAAATTCCTTTTAATCCATGAATTGAGGATCCCTGTGCCGTTAATGCACAACAAAACACCCAAACGGGGATCCTCAGGGGTATGATTCACATGAGCAAAAATGTTTATCCGGGAAAGCGGATCGTAATTGATTTCTCCCAAAATACCATATATAACCCCCGATGTACCGGCAGTGGAGGCTATCTCTCCGGGATTGAAAACATTGAGTGAAACAGCATTGTTGGGCTGATCACCCGCTCTGTAGCCAACAGGCGTACCCTCTTTAAGCCCCAACGCGGCAGCCGCTTCGGATGAAACGGTTCCCTGCGTTCCAAAGATCGGAACAATATCGGGAATAAGGGAATAATCGAAACCGAAAAAGCTCATCACATCTTCCGATATCCGATGTTCCTTGAAATCCCAGAAGATCCCTTCAGACAAGCCTTCGATCGTCATGCCGATGCTGCCGGTCAGCTTCATGGCGATATAATCGCCCGGAAGCATGATCTTGTGGATCTGTCGGTAGATCTCCGGTTCGTTTTCCTTCACCCAGGCCAATTTAGATGCCGTGAAGTTGCCCGGGGAATTCAGCAGATGCGACAACGCTCTTTCCCTGCCAATCGCTTCGAAAGCTTTTTCGCCATAAGGAACCGCCCGACTGTCGCACCAAATAATGGACGGACGAAGCACCCGCCGGTTCTTGTCAACCAACACCAATCCGTGCATTTGCCAAGAAATACCGATGGCCTTGATCTCTTCGCCCCTAACCCCCGATTTCCTCATCACCGCATGATGGGCTTGTTTTAGGTGCTCCCACCACATCTCCGGATCCTGCTCTGCCCACCCCGGACGTTCAGCATAAATCGGCATCTCCGTCTTGGGCGAATAATCCGATGCCGCAATCTTTCCGCTTTCGGCTTCCACCAAGCAGGCCTTCACCGAAGAACTGCCTATATCGTATCCCAATAAATACATACTTATGATTTTATGATTTTATGATTTTTATTTTCAATATATCCCTGTCTCGATTTCATTGCGTACGACCGCCATCATGCCGTCGATTTGTGTCAAAGCAAACATTCTCCCTAAAAAAGAATAACCCGGATTATATTCCTTTCCCACATCGTGGAGCATAAGTTTTCCATGGTCCACTCGCATGGGAACAGCGGGATTTTCTTTTTCGAAAATCCGAATGACTTCTATCAAATTGGCCCTTCCTCCAAGGTGGGATGCCTCCACAAAATCGCCGTTTTCCAAGACTTCCGTACTACGCAAATGTACAAAAAAAGAATTCTTCACAAAGGCTTTTGCCAGTTCAACCACATTATTTTGAATGCCTGCACTCAAGGATCCGGCACAGAAGGCGAAAGCATTGGAAGGACTTTCCACGGCTTCCAAAACCCGGCGGATGTCATGCTCGTCACTGACGATTCTCGGCAAACCGAATACGGGAAATGGCGGATCATCGGGATGAATGCACATTCGTACCCCGTATTTTTCTGCCACGGGAATCACCGCTTGCAGGAAATACTTCAAATTTTCGCGAAGCTTTGTTTCGTCAACGTTTTCATACAAATCCAGCAGTTTTCTGAAAGCTTCAACCGGATCCTCATCGCCGTTAACGATACTTCGGTTGATAAATCCCTGGGTTTTTACTATAATGGTATCGATAAGTTCTTTTTTCTCTTCTTCGGTAATTGTCCCGTCCAAAGCATTCACCTTAGTCAACTCCTCAGGAGTATAATCCTTTTCCGCATCTTTCCTTTTCAGAATTTTACAATCGAAATAGGCATAACGAATTTTATCGAAATACAACGTTTGTGTGCCATCGTCCAGCTTTTTATGCAAATCTGTACGTACCCAATCGATCACGGGCATAAAATTATAACAAACCGTAGTGACTCCAGCCTGCCCAAGATGCATCAAATTCCGTTGGAAATTTTCGATCCACTTATCCCTGTCTTTTCCTCCATATTTGATGGATTCAACGACAGGCAAACTTTCAACCACTGCCCAATGCAAGCCATAAGATGCGATATACCGTTTAACCTCCCGAATCATGTCCGTCGGCCATACTTGCCCATTGGGTATATCATGTAGCGCAGTAACGATACCTTCCACACCAATCTGCCTGAGCATGTCCAACGTAATCGGATCTTTCTTACCAAACCATCTCCAACACTTTTTCATTGTCATGAAGAATGAAAATATCAATCGTTTATGTAAAATCTTTCGCCATTAACCTCCACACTCGTTTGAACGACCGCACCCGAAGCAAGCGATTTTTCGTCAGGCTGTTTCCCTCCGACCGAAATAGAAACTCTCCCGGCCTCCACCAGCGGAATATTATCCTCGTTTCGGGCTGCAAACTGATGAGGTTGCAGCACAAAGTCGACTGTCCGGGTTTCACCTGCCTTTAAATGAATACGCTTAAATCCCTGCAACGAACGAATGGGTGTCTTCAGTTTGCTCTCCGGCAAGGAAACATAAAGCTGAACCACTTCATCACCATCTTTATCTCCCGTGTTGGTCACCTCTACCGAAACGGAAATGTTCTCACCCGCTTGAATCGATGACGGAACATTCTTGAAAGTGTACTTGAACGTCGTATAACTCAATCCGTAGCCGAATTCATATAAAGGCTCTCCTTCAAAATAACGATACGTTTTGCCTTTCATGTCATAGTCCTCGAAAGGCGGAAGTTGATCGATACCCTTGTAAAATGTCACGGGTAATCGCCCTGACGGATTGTAATCGCCAAAAATCACGTCGGCTATAGCCGTTCCACCCGCCTGTCCGGGATACCAAGCCTCAAGAATGGCGGGAATGTTTTCGTTCTCCCAATTCACTGCCAACGCACTGCCGTTGAGCAAAACCAAAATGGTCGGCTTTCCCTGTTTCACGATTTCCTTCATCAAATCGGTCTGAACACGGGGCAACTTGATGTCGGTACGGTCTCCTTTGTAAAAACCGTCGATATCCACATTCATTTCCTCGCCTTCGAGCGATGGACTCAATCCCATGCAGAGCACAACCAAATCGGAGTTTTTTGCCAAATCTACGGCATCCCGTTTCAGATCCTTTCCGGGTACTTCCCATAAAATACGCACATGTGGGTATTCCGTGTTATCTTGAACGTATTCAATTTCGATTTCGTAAGGTTTCCCCTTCTCAAGGGTTACCCATTCGTATCCCTTTTTGGCATGATGTCCGCTTTGTCCAAAGGACAACACTTTTCCGTCCAGCATCAGTTTGAATCCGCGAAAAGCTTCTCCTCCCAAGGCATATTCCCCACTTGCAGGTGGTACAAGAACACCTTTCCAACGTACCGAAAACCGTTCGTATGACATATCGGAAAAAGGAGGGGTAGTCCACCATTCGAAATCGATATGGTCGTCGATTCGCGTATGTTTGGGCGTTCCTTCCAATTTGGCGTTGTCGAAATATTCGGCTGTCAATCCTTTCGTTTTCCGTGTTTCATCGGTATAAAAACAGGCCGGCGGAATCACCTCCAAATAAGGCAATCCTTCGGCTAACCGGCACCCTTGGGCATACTTCACTTCGACATCGGGCAATTTTTCCCTTATCCCTTTTAATGGTGTGATGCGAACAGAAGGATATCCGTTGTAATTTCCCAGCAATATTTCTTCGTTATCGGCATTGGGCCCGATGACGGCAATCTTCTTAACGTCTCTTGAAAACGGCAGAATGTCGTTTTCGTTCTTGAGCAAGACCATCGATTTGCGAGCCGCTTCCAATGCCAGTAAGCGGTGTTTTTCGCAATCCACTACGTCGAAAGGGATTTGTGCATATTTCACTTCCTTTTCGGGATCGAACATGCCCAGTTTCATTCTTGCCAACAACAGCCGCTTTACCGACGTGTCGATCTCTTCTTCGGTGACCAGTCCTTTATTGACGGCTTCGATCAGATGTGGATAATAGGTATCGCCGCAATTCAAATCCGTACCGGCCTTCACTGCTTTGGCTGCCGCCTCTTCGGGCGTATCCACTATATGATGGGCATTTTCGCGGTAAAAATCGCTGATGGCACCACAGTCCGAAACAATATAACCTTTCAGCCCCCATTTGTTGCGCAACAGATCTTCCAGATACTTGTCTCCGCAACAGGGCTCTCCCCTGAAACGTTGATAGGCAGACATCACGGAATAGACATCCGCTTCAAGAATACTGCGCTTGAAATGAGGAAAATAAGTCTCGGCCAAATCGTAATCGTTCGGATAAACATCGAACGAATGCCTCACGGCTTCAGGCCCGCTGTGAACGGCAAAATGTTTCGCCGTAGCCACCAGTTTCAGGTATTTCGGATCATCGCCCTGCAACCCTTTGATAAAAGGGATAGCCGTCTCGGCCGTTAAAAACGGATCTTCTCCGTAGGTCTCCATTCCCCTTCCCCAGCGCGGATCACGGAAAATGTTGATGTTGGGTGTCCAGAACGTCAACCCCTGATAAATCCCCCGCTTCCCTTTCGAGGCGTAATCGTGATGTTTGGCCCGTGCTTCGTCGGAAATGGCCGACGCAATAGCAAACATCTCGTCCCGATCCCACATGGCCGCCATTCCTATGGCCTGCGGAAAAACAGTGGCCAATCCTGAACGGGCAACGCCGTGAAGGCACTCGTTCCACCAGTTGTAGGCCGGTATACCCAGCCGCTCTATGGCCGGCGAATCGTAGCGCATCAAACTCACCTTCTCCTCTAGTGTAAGGCGCAAAAGAAGATCCTCTGCACGTTCTTCAAACGACAACTTCGTGTTAAGATAAGGAGCAACAGGGTTGCTGCACTGAAAAAAGAAAAAAGAAAAAAGAAAAAGAAAAATCGCCGGGTAATTTGTTCGCTTCACAATCAAAATAATAAAATTACATATTAAACAAAAAAATTCTTTTTTAAAACTTAAAAAACTCATTCATCACATGTATTCATATGTTATGTTAATCGTTTTTGAAAAAATCATCTCTTCCTCCATCAATGGTTTTTATCGTACCGTCTTCATTGTATTCCAATTCTACCACTTTCATACTCCTTAACCATGTTTTTCCTCCGGAAGGCACACTGTCGTGATGAAAAAGGTACCATTTTCCCCGAAATTCTACTATAGAATGATGGGTAGTCCATCCCACTACCGGCGTCAATATTACACCTTGATAAGTGAACGGCCCATACGGATTATCTCCTATGGCGTAGCATATCAAATGCGTATTGCCCGTGGAATATGAGAAATAATACTTGCCGTTGTATTTATGCATCCAAGGTGCTTCAAAATACCTACGCTTATGATCGCCAGCCTTCAACGGTTCGCCCTTCTCGTCAAGAATAAGTACATCACGAGGTTCCTCTGCAAATTCCAGCATATCGTCGGTGAGTTTTACCACTCGGGCACACAAAGCAGGTTCATCATCGGCAGGTTCATGACCACATTCAATAGCTTTGTTGTTGCGATACCGCTGCAATTGTCCGCCCCATAATCCACCAAAATACATATAGAAATTGCCATCACCATCATCCCATACCGCAGGATCGATGCTGTAACTTCCTTTTATGGGATCGCTTTGTGGAACAAACGGACCTTCAGGTTTATCGCTTATCGCCACCCCAATCCTGAAAATATCCGTTTTGTCTTTTAAAGGAAAGTAAAGGTAGTATTTTCCGTTTTTATACGCAACATCAGGCGCCCATAATTGTCGACCTGCCCATGGAATATCCTTAATATCGAGTACTACTCCATGATCAATAACCTCTCCGTCAATATCATCCATGGAAAAGACATGATAGTCGCGCATAGCGAAATGATCACCATTATCATTTTCCGGAATTCCGGCGTCAATATCGTGTGAAGGGTAAATATAAATCTTACCGTTGAATACGTGTGCCGAAGGGTCTGCCGTATATAAATCTTTTACTAAATATCTCATTTTTGCCATTTTTTTGTTCTTTTTTATTTGATTTAATTTATCTCAATAATCAGTTGATTGATATTGCTTCTTGAATAATTGCCTCAACAATAGGCTTGGGTTGATAATTTCGGTCAAACAACAATGGATAATCGGTTCTTCCTCCGACCGGCCAATAATTTCTCCACGATTGTCCATCGTTCACTCCCCAAACCGTTACCCTGTCTATTTTATCGTGGTGGTTGAGAAAAAGGCGGAAAAAATCGAGGCAACGGTTATGCCATTTCTCATACACATCTGCGGGTAAACCGTCCGGATAAGGATTCAAACTTTTATTGTACGTATAATCCAGAGAAAGGTCGGCCCCGACATCTCTTTTTGGTGAAGGCAATGCTGAAAGGTCGAATTCGGTAATCATCACTTTGACCCCCAAATCGGCAAAAGCCAACAAACTTTCTTCAAAATCCTCAATCGCCGGAAAATCCATGGTCATGTGTCCCTGCATACCGATACCATCAATCTTCACTCCCTGTGATTGAAGATTCCTTACCATTTTTATAACGCCTTCGCGTTTTTCATTTTTAGCCATCGAAAAATCGTTATAATACAACTCGGCATCGGGATCGGCTTCATGAGCAAACTCAAAAGCCAATCGGATAAAATCTTCACCGATAATCTGATAAAATTTGCTTTTCCTAAAAGAACCGTCATCTTCAATAGCTTCATTTACCACATCCCAACCGTGTATACGTCCTTTGTATCGCCCAACAACCGTGGTAATATGGTTTTTCATTCGTTCAATCAACACTTCCCGAGAAACATCATTGCCGTTTTCATCCACAAAAAACCATGCAGGAGTCTGAGAATGCCAGATGAGTGTATGTCCAACAATAAACATATCGTTTTCTTGTCCAAAATCAACAAATTGATCGGCCAACGAAAAATCGAATTTCCCTTCCTGCGGCTGAAGAGATTCGCTTTTCATACAATTTTCTGCCACAATCGAGTTGAAATGCTGCTGTACAACCCTGATTCCGGCTGTATCCCTACCGGTGATTTGATCGGCATTAAGAGCGACACCTATTAAAAACTTCCCTTTTAAAGCCTCTTTAAGTGTCATTTCGGATTCATTCCTATTTGTTTGACAATTCGATAGCAAAACAACAAAAAGGAATACCACTGTAAAATTAAATGATCTAATTCTCATAAAAACATAATTTAACTTTTTAAAACATAAATAGAATAATTACAAAATATTTTTTCTTCTTTCTTCCAATTCTGCTTGAATACGTTCATTCATTTTTTTGGAAATTGGATAGAAAAAGAGCGCACACACCCCAATAAAAAAAGTAAATGCAGGAATAAGACTTGCCGACAGTTTAATACCAAAAACAGCAGAATCAGTTTGAATTTGATTAGGTACAAATCCAAATGCATCAATAATGGAACCGCAAATGGCACCACCAACGCCAAGACCTGCCTTCAACGCAAAAACGATTCCGGCAAAAACAAAACCCGTTGCACGACGGTGATTCACCCATTCGGAATGATCGGCCACATCCCCCATCATCGCCCAAAGCAACGGAATGGTTGGTGCGTAAGCAAGGCTTTTTAAGATATTGATGACAAAAATGGACTCAATATTTTTAGGTGAGACCACATAGAAAAGAGAGGTGAATAATGCCGTCAATGCCAAACAGACAATAAACACGTTGCGCTTACCAAAGATATTGGAAAGAAAACGGGATAACAAGATCACACCCAGTAACGTTATGATTTGTCCGATCATATTGAATAAACTGAAACCTACTGCAAAAACATCGCTGTTATCATGTGCTATCAATCCGAAAGCATCCAAAAACTGATGTCCTGCACCATAGCTTTCTCCTGCTTCACTGATTAAACCCACCTTGCTAAGGAACACAAAAAGAGCATCTTTATCCACCACATAATTAAAATAATAGGACATGCTGCTTCCCCACATGGCTAAGGTGATAAATAAAAAGAGGGTAAGCACAAACATGGCTTTCCACGGCCTGTTACGAAGAATATCTTTTAAATCCTGCTTGATGGAAGTTTTCTGATTTACCGGCGGCTCAATCCGTTCTTTTGTGGTAAAAAACGTGATTACAAACAGAACAACCACAATGACTGCAAAAAGAGAAACGGTTAATAGCCAGCCTTTTTGGGGATCGCCCTGACCGAATTTTGTCACAAGAGGCAAAGTCAATCCCTGAACAATAAAAGTAGCTATAGTAGCAGTAACAAAACGATAAGTGGAAATGCTCGTGCGTTCTTTGATATCGCCGGTCATTACACCGCCTAACGAAGAATACGGTGTATTATTGAACGAATAAATCGACATCAACAGAACATACGTGATTCCTGCATATAAAATTTTTCCGCGTTCCGAAAGATCGGGAGTGGTAAAAGCCAGAACAAAAAAGATGGCAAATGGCAACGCTGTCCATAATATCCACGGGCGATACTTGCCCCATCGGGTGTTGGTGCGATCGGACAAAATGCCCACGATCGGATCGACAAACGCATCAAAAACACGGGCTATCAGTAAAATCATTCCGGCTGCAGTAGCTTTTATACCGAACACATCGGTATAAAAAAACAACTGAAACATCATTGTCATCTGAAAAACCAGATTGGCAGCCCCATCTCCCAGACTGTATCCCACTTTTTCATACCAAGGAACTTTTTGTGTAGCTGTATTCATTACTTCATTTTTATAGGGTTAATTAATCATTTTCTTATTTACCAATTATCCGTTCTGAAAGGTGAAGCGGGCAAATTTTCCTTGTTGTAAAGATTGGCATTTTCAGGATTATCTGCCCATGCATATCTCACTGCCACCGGTTTTTCAATTTTGTCGCTCCAAACTTTCACGCTGTTCCCCACAATTTCGGCATTTGCCCAAACGAATTTTTTGTTGGCTCCGGCAATAGCAAATTCTTTGAGTGGTAAATTTCCTTTAGCTATTAATCCGCTACCGATTTCCGTGAAATCAATCCAAATCACATTGCCTTTCACTTCCATCGAAGTGTATAGAGGACCTGAACTTACTAAGTTTTTTTCGCCATAAGCAATTTTTTGAGCCAGGAGTGCTAATCTGTCGCCAATGTCCTTTTTTCTCAACGGGTGAATGTCGTTCCACTCGCCCAAATCAATAGCGACTGCCATCCCTGTTTTTGGCACTTTCTTCAACGTCATCAGCTGCGATTCGCGCAGAACAGCCCAGTTGCTTTCTGACGGTTCACTAACAGGCGGTCCGTAATTGGGTAATTGCACAAACAGGAAAGGCAGCTCTCCCTGATTCCATTCAACTCTCCAGTTTTCAATGAGTTTCGGAAGCAACAGACGATATTCGTAAGGTTTGTCGGCATTCGCTTCTCCTTGATACCACAGAAAACCTTTGATACGATAAGGGGTAACCGGAGCTACCATTGCATTGTGCAAACCTACCGGCTCCCAGCGCACGAAAGTTTGGCCGGCGAGTGGCTGCATTTTGGCTCCCTGCTTCATTTTCCATTCGCCGCTTAAATCGATCGTATCGTTGTCGATAATTAAGGCATACAGTTTATCGGGAACGAATCCACCTTTCCCCATGTTGCTGATAATCCTTACCACGATTTCGTTTTCATCTTCTCTCAGTAAATTTGCCGGAACTTCATATCGACGTGGTGGATATTGATAACTTGTTGTTCCTACAAATTTTCCGTTCAAATAAACCGAATCGGCATCAACAATTCTTCCCAAAATCAGTTTTGCCGGTTTCCCGGCCAAACGAGAAGGTATTTCCACTTTTTTGCGAAACCAAACCGACCCATTTTGAATTTCGGGATATTTATTCGACCAATAACCCGGAATATTCATTGTTAACCAATCAGAAGTATCGATATTGGGCACAAACCACGGCAAATCTTTTTGAAATCCTTCGTCGTTTTGTCGAAGATTGCGATACCATTCTGCAATTCGTTCGTTGTCTTTTTGTTCGATTTCACGAATGAGATCGTCGTTTTTGAATCGTTGGGCTTCCTGATAATAGGAAGGAAATTCCTTTAAAGCCTCTTCGCTCATCCACGACTGAATGGGCGATCCACCCAAACTCGCATTGATAATGCCGACAGGTATTTTATATTTTTCGTAAATATTTCTGGCAAAAAAATAAGCTACGGCCGAAAAATCGAGCACTGTTTCGGGATCGGCGGATATCCATTGACCGGTTGATAAATCTTTTTCCGGCTGCTTGAAATTGTATCGTTGCGGGACAAAAAATTGGCGTATAAAAGTACATTTCGACGTTTTGATTTCATCTTCATAAATCGGAGCTACGCGCCGCATCGGCAGTTCCATGTTCGATTGTCCTGACGCAAACCAAACGTCACCAATCAAAATATCGTGAAGCGTAATTTTTTCCTTTCCGCTTTTCACTTGCATTTCAAAAGGTCCGCCGGCTTTTTGCTCCGGTAATATGATTTTCCATTCGCCTGCAGCATTGGCTACCGTGTGATATGTTTTTCCCTTAAAATCAATCGTAATCGCTTCGTTACTTTTTGCCCATCCCCAAATGTTGAGCTTTACATCCCGCTGCAAAATCATTCCGTCGCTCACCAGTTTAGGTAAACGAAGTTGGGCAAAATTCGGCAGCGAAAACAATAAAATTACAATGCTCAACCAAAATTTCTTAGCTGTAAAAAGTTTTATTTTCATGCTCTTTCTATTTTATTTTTCTGCTTTGCTCATCCTTTTTTATCAAATCTTCCAAATTATTCACCGGGCGTTCCATATCGTTTGGAAAAGGCATTTTGCTGAACTGCCGGAAATAAAGCAAACAGGCATCTTTCCACACTTGTGCGTTCATACATTGTTCTCGAAGTTTAGTTTGAACTTGCGAAAATCTTTCCGAGTCCACATACCGCTGCACTTGATCCCACGTTTTCTGAAATTCTCTAACCTGGCGGACTCCTTTATCATAATGATAGCATAATTCGTCCCAAAGTGTTTGTCCATCTTTCATTATAAAATTCCAAGGCAAATGGTGAAACCACAGCAAATAAATATCGGGACAGGTTTGTGAATTGGAAAACATCGACTGAAGTGGTTCTTGGTACTGACTCACGGCATTGCTGCCGGTTGCAGTTCGGTCAAACCCAATTCCAATCGAATCGGCTTTATGATAATAGGGCGGTGTCCAATCTTTTCTGACGCCTGTGGGTGCCCACCACGGACCGGGTCCGTAATGGTGATCGGCTGCAAAAATATGATGTAAACCCAAAGGCATCATATAATTTACAGCAGCTTCCCTACTATTAAGCATCATTTGTTTGACCGGTTGAAGAAAATTCACTTGCCAATCAGGAGAATAAATAGAATTTTCAACATCAATTTCACTTTCACCCGAATTATCGCTGAAAGTCAACTTTATCCATTCGTCGGCAATTTGTTCACTCGATAAGGAATTATTCCATGCCAATCTTCCGAAAGCATACCAGTTGGATTGTGCAAAAGGATGACCGCACCAGTTGACGTCTGAACCGATATTCGAAACTCCGGCGATTGCTGTATGCTTTTGCGGGAAAAGACTTCCGTCGGTACAACAAGCCACTGTACTGCCTTTGCCTTCCTGATAGGTGTCACTTTTTAGAAATTCCTCCCACATCGTCGCCAAGTATACCAGATGAACCGATTGTCCCAGATATTCCTGCGTGATTTGGAGCTCCGGCATCACTGAAGTTTTTTTCATCGCTCCAAAAAGTGGACTGAAAGGTTCTCGCGGTTGAAAATCGATTGGTCCGTTTTTCACCTGAATAATCACATTATCGCGAAACTGACCATCCAACGGCATAAATTCCGAATAAGCCTGTTTCGCTCTGTCTTCATCGGAAGGATTATATACAAATGCACGCCACATTACCATTCCACCAAATGGGGAAAGTGCATCTGCAAGCATGTTTGCTCCATCGGCATGTGTGCGGCCAAAATCCTGCGGACCGGGTTGTCCTTCGCTGTTAGCCTTTACCAAAAATCCCCCAAAATCGGGAATCAGACTGTAAATTTCTTTTACTTTATTTTTCCACCATTGTGCAACTTCCGAATTCAGCGGATCAGAAGTTTTTAAACCTCCTATCACTTGGGGTGAAGCAAAATTCACCGACAAATAGGTTCTAATGCCATACGGTCGCAGAACATCGGCAATTTCTTTTGTCTTTTTCAAATAATCGGCTGTCAATATCGCAGGCGAAGCATTTACATTGTTGAGTACCGACCCATTTATTCCTATTGACGCATTGGCACGGGCATATTCCTGCCATAACTGCTTATCCGTATATGTAACTGTTAATGAATCTTTGCCTTTTCTCCAAAATATCGAACTGCCGGCATAACCGCGTTCAATGGTTCCGTCGAGATTGTCCCAATGATTGAGTATTCGCCTTTCGTAAGAAGGATTGCAAACTTCTTCGTAAATGTTCTCTCCTGTTTGCTGCCGGCGCATTAATTCGTAAACTCCGTAAAGAATCCCAATGTCTGTATTGGCTTGAATTCTGTTTTTGCCGATTCTAAAGCCATCACCCTTAATTGCCTTATCGGATTTAACGACAAGTTCTATTTTTTCATTTGTTTTTCCTTGCCATCCTTGCCGCAATTCCTGCATTGCAATGCTGAGCGTTGGTGATTTTTTGGAGCAAATCACATTCACGGAATTCGTTCCTTTTCCCCGCAACCACAAATCGTGCCCGTCTTCTGCCTGAAGGTCAAAAGATAACAGCACAAAAAATGAAAAAATAGTTATGATTTTTCTACTCATTTGTTTTAATTTGAAATTTACCATGAAAATATTTCAATCCATCATTCGTTTGCTTTCAGGAGCTCCTAGATAACTCTTTTTCAAGTTACCCGTATCAATGATTATTTTTTGCAATACGATTCCCGGTTCCAATACTCTAAATCGGATGGTATGCTTTCCGGCTGACTGAAACATGTGCGTCGTAATAGTTTCATTGATGCGTTGTGCCTGCCATTTTTCCAGGAGTTTTGTATCGTATTTTCCATTCATGTTTACAATCTTTTCTTCCTGATTATCAACCGAAATGCCATATCTTAATCCTTTGTTGTTGTTGAAATTAAGCGTTGGCGAAACCAATACGTGTATCGGAAAATTTCCTGTTGACCGGGTAATGACGTCATATTCCAGATAAATGCTGTCTTCCGGTGTTGGATATTCGTTTTGCGGAAAAGTAGTTACACCCGATAATGTTTTTCCCAAATTCGGAATCACTTTCCATTCTATTCGCTCGTTTCCTTTCGCACGATTGAAATGTTCGGCTTCAATGGAAATATAACCGTCACTTTCAACAAATTTTTTGTTTTTTTCGTCGGCTGAAGGTGTTACATATTTTACTTCAGGCATTACACGCTGCTTTGGCTCCTGCCAATAGGTATATCCGATACGAATTTGGTCCATCATGTGCTTCCATTTTCCACCTGCAACTTCAGTGTTGTAATGCAGGGTAAGCAGCGAATCGCGTTCGAAACATTTCTTTACTTCATCAGCCCAAATATTCGCTTCGGGATTATTTTGTTTGGCTAATTGTTTGTTTTTGGCAACGGCAAAATACATTTCGTATAAATTGCTGCAAGCATTGATGGGAAACAAAACCAGTTCGTCAAAAGCATCTTTTGTTTCGTCAGGAATTTGTTGGTAAAGTCTGAATGCATCCAAAGCCAATTTCACATACTCCGAAGTTACCTGCTGAAACTCATTGTAATTTTCCAGACTGTAAATCGTATCGTTCAACAACTCCGGCGTAATGCGGTGATTGTATTTTGTGTAAGTATCAATCAGCCGAGCCGATTCTTTGGCATATTTTTCTCCAAACTGCTCAGTACACCATTTTTCGGTATGTTCCCGCAAATTATTGGCAGTAAATTGGTTGGGATTCCATGCCATATCCAGAAAGAACGAAATCGGATATTCCATCGGTTTCAAATCGCCGACGTTAACTATCCAGAGTTTATCGACTCCGTGCCGATAGGTGAGACTCATTTGTTCCCAAATACGTTGTACTTGACTGACATTGATCCATTTATAATTTCTCGGCCCGCCTACATAATCGAAATGATAATACATTCCATAACCGCCTTTTCGCTTCGGAGCATCCGGTAACGGCAACTTTCTTACATTTCCCCAATTGTCGTCGCAGAGCAGCAAGGTTACATCATCCGGAACGCGCATCCCCTTGTCGTAATAGTCCTGAACTTCCTTGTATAGTGCCCAAACTTGGGGCGTTTTGGCAGCATCCTTCCCGGATATTTTGGAAATAATGCTGCGTTGATCGGAAATGATTTTTTCGAGCAATTTTATATTACTTTCTTCGCTCATCGGTTCATCGCCATCGCCACGCATACCGACAGTAATCAGGCATTCTGTTCCGTAAGCTCGTTTAAAACCTTCTGTCCAGAATCGTTTCAGAACTTTTTTATTCGTCTGATAATTCCATTCTCCTTTTCCGTATCTACTCCATTCCACATGAGCACGCGCCATCGGTTCGTGGTGAGAAGTGCCGATCACAACCCCCATCTCGTCGGCAAGCACCGCATTTTGAGGATCATCGTCATAAAAAGCCTTTCCCCACATGGCAGGCCAAAGAAAATTTCCTTTCAAACGAAGAATGAGTTCAAAAACCTTTTCATAAAAATTGTGATTAAAACCACCAAACGTAGCTCTTGTCCAACCACCCAAAGCAGGTTCTTCGTCATTAAGAAAAATACCGCGATAGGCAACGGCAGGTTCGCCGGCAGTATAAACCTCACGTTTGATATAAATATTTTCGGATTTCCGAACAGGAACATCTGCCCAGTAATACCAAGGCGAAACGCCTATTTGTCGGGAAAGTTCGTAAATTCCATAAACCGTTCCTCGTTTGTCGCTGCCGGCAATAACCAATGCTTCGTCTATTCCTTCAAAGGGATGCTTTACGGTTTGAATGATGAATTTTTCATGTTTGCCCAATAAATCGGTTTTATTTATAATATTTTTGTTGGCAAGTTGGTCGATGAATTTGCTCTTGCCAATCGTACCCACAATGAGTTTAACAGATTTTGTTTTTGTATTGTACGTTAAGGCCGGCTTTTTACCGGCAACTGCCAAAAAATCGTTCTGCAAATTCGCTAAGGCAAGTTGTATTGCCACAAAATCGGCAGAATCCGACAAAATAGAAAATGTTGCTTCGTTTTTAGTCGTCAAAGCAAAAACATCATCTCCCCCTAAAAAACACACCAAGTCCGGTGCATTTTGGGCTTTCCCACTCAAAGCGATTATCACTAAAAATCCAAAATAAATTAATTTTCTTTTCATTTTATTCAGCTTTATAAAAACTTTTCAAAAATGTTTTCGCATTAATTCTATAAAAACATTGTTTATCACCGAAAATCCAATTTATTCGATTTTTAACTTCATTAATAGCACTCATTAATTATAATAGATTAAGAGATTGGTTGCTAACTATAAGAACAACCAATCTCTTCGATTAGAATTTCATAATCTTTATCATCAATATCCCGGATTTTGATAAGCCTCTTTCTCCTCCGGCGTCATTTCCATTGCATCCAATTGCCCTTGAGGTATAGGCCTCAGGTAATGATACTTCTCAATCGTTCGAGTATAAGTTTGAGGTGTGTGATCTCCGTAGTTGCTCCCACAAATTTCATAACTAGAAGCCAGTTCTTCCCATTTCTGTGTGCGTATCAAATCATACCACCGGTAACCTTCGCCATAATATTCGCGGGAACGTTCCGCTAAAATGTAATTAATATCAATTGTGGCCGGGGTTGCAGCTATCATAGCGGCACTATTATCCTGAACTTTTGCCATATTTCCATTGTTGTCCCAGCGCCATTTACCTGCACGTGCACGAATCACATTGATCAAGCCGCGAGCCGTACCATTATTGGCATAAGATCCGGCAATAGTTCTGGTTGTTGCTCCTTTTACAGCGGCTTCGGCTGCAATAAAGAAGAATTCGGAAAACTTGGCAATATTAAACGGACGAGTACTCCCTGCGTTTGGCTGACCTAATCCTCCTGCATTGTCGGTACGATAGGGGCCCAGTTTCCATAAACCCGGGTAAACAATTCGGCTGATACCTCTGGGAGAAATTACATAATCTGCTCTACCGGGTAAAACCCCGGCTCCAATATTACTTTTATAGGTTGAGTTACTGTAGTCTATGTCGGTCTGAGGTTCTTCGTTTAGAAAAGTCAATATAGCTCCGCCTGGATTTACCGTGATATTGTTCCCGTTATATACAAATGGTATGTTGGCATTGTTTGGATTTTTGTTCCAGTTTCCCCGATAAACTGTTGTAAAAGTTCCATCGTATCGTGAATCATTGGTTTTGTCGGCAAAAGTTTGTGTAATCACGTTAATAGTAGGGCACATTCTTGTCCATGGACGGCCCAATGCCTGAACCGCTTCACGTTGAACGGAATTGATGGTTTTAGACCAGTCGGGTAAGGTGGCGCTGGTAATTACGGTATAATTCCATGTCATCATCCATCCGGCAAAATTATCCGGCGCGCCTCCACTACCATATGTAAGGCTACCGCCATTGTAATATTCACTTTTCTCTGTATGATCGGCATAAAGCAGTATTTCGTTGTTCCGATCATTCTGTGCAAGGTTTACATCATAATAAGTAGATTGCAAACCATAAGGACCGGGATTTTCGATAGCCGTTGCGGCAATGTCATAAGCCTGTTGAAAATACCATTGGGCATTGTGTCCATCCGGATCAACGCGATCACAAGCAGGATAAGTTGGAATATTATTTGGATTTTCCAACCACCATGCATAAGTTAAATAAGCTTTTGCCAAATAAAGTCTTGCTACAGTCTTTGTAACTCCTCCGGTGACTCTCGGATTATCCGGCAGATCGTTAACGGCTGTTATTAAATCAGGGAATATTGCTTGGGTATAAACTTCCGGCACGGTATTGCGTACAGAGGTTCGTGAAGGTGTAGTATTAAATTTTAATATGCCACTGCCCAAATCCAAAGGAACACCGCCAAAAGTCTGAACCAGCATAAAGTAATCGAAAGCTCTGAAAAATTTCGCTTCTGCTATCAGGGCATCGGAAATAGTTCCAACGGCAGTAGCATTTTCGATAATTCCATTAGCCGTATTGATATTAGAGAAAGCAGCTCCCCACAACACATCGGCACGGCTACTGCTTGCAGTAATAGAACCTACTCCTGAAAGATCCATATCTTTAAAATTAGCATCAGCACTCTGCGCGTAGGTTGCCTCGTCCGTACCCGTGAGACAAGTATTATAATAATAGGCTTGACCATAGATATATCGGAGATGGCCATATAAGGATGTTATTCCCCCCATTACTCCTTTTTCACTTTTGAAAAAGCCGGGTTCGTAAATACTGCGAGGTTGTTCTTCTAAGATATCGGAACATGCAGTCAAGGCTATTAGGATTGTTCCTATTATGAATTTAAAATCTATTTTTTTCATTATTTTCATGTTTTAGAATGATAAATTAATTCCAATCAAGTAATTACGAGTAGAAGGAGTATTCGTTCCTATCGTTAACAGACGTGATTGATATGTACCTGTAACCGCAACATTTTCATTACCATAGGAATTGGTTTCAGGATCCATACCGGACTCACTATGGTAGGGCGAGAAAAATACAAATGGATTTTGAACGCTGCAATAAACCCTTAATTGATTGATGCCGGCTTTTTTTACCCAATCTTGCATGAAATTGTATCCCAAAGAAATATTGCGTATCTTTAAATAAGAAGCATCAAAGTAACCCAGTGTAGTGCCGTATTTTGGATTATCACCTGATAACACACCAGCCGGATTAGGATATTTGGCATCGGTGTTTTCGGGTGTCCAATAATCTACCTGCACATTTCCTCTACGGCCTGTCATCATATTCAAATATCCTGCCGACGAATAGAGGGTACTGATAAGGATTCCTCCACTTTTAAAAGCCCCCACTACGTTCAGGTCGAATCCTTTATAAGCAACGCGCGTATTAAAACCGCCCTGAAAATCGGGATCAACACCCATAATCTGTCGGTCATCCGGTCCAATTTGTCTAACGGGAGTTCCATCATCTTTATAATCACCTGTGTATTTTACTTTTATCATGCCTTCATTTCCACCTGGTTCGAGTATTGAAAGATATTGATAATCCTCATCAGTTTTATTCCAAAGGCCGATCTTTTCGTAATCATAAATACAATTAATCGGATAACCGACAAACCACCAGTTGGCTTCATCACGTGTTTGTCCGGATGACAGGGCAACCAATTTGTTTTTATTGCCATAGAAGTTTACTCCGGCTTCCCATGTCCATCCATTCAAATTTTCCAATATGGTTCCATTAAGAGACAGTTCCCAGCCTTTGTTTTGAGATTCGCCTATATTCGCCATATAGCTGCCGACACCGGAGGTATTAGGCAAATTCACCCTTAACAGAATATCTTTTGTATTGGTTACATAATATTCCAACGAACCTGAAAGCCGATTATTAAGTAAAGTGAAATCCACTCCATAATTCCATGTTTCAGAATATTCCCAGCCTAAATTTTGATTTGGGAGCTCTGAAACGTAGTATCCTGTGGAATAGGTGTTCCCAAAATTGTAAGGTCTTGTGCTCAATAATCCCAGTGTTGCATACGGATTAACTGCTTGGTTGGAAGTCTGTCCATAACCGGCACGCAGTTTTAGCATATTTATGGAAGAAATATTTTCCATAAACGATTCGTTTTTAATGTTCCATCCAAGCGATATTGCCGGATAAGTATGCCATTGATGTCCCGGAGCTAATCGGGAAGAACCATCAGAACGCAAAACAGCGGTTAACATATAACGATTATCATAATTATACATAATTCGCCCCATCCATGACTTTAATCCGCTTTGATAATAGTTCTGGTTGTTTGGATTAATCGTAATTTCACCTTGAGCTCTACCCAAATTATAAAATTGGAAATGATCCGCAGGAATATCTTTTGCAGAAATATAAGAACTGTTGTAACTTGTCTCTTCAGCCGAATACATTCCCATTATGTTTAACTGATGTTTTTCGGCAAACGTGCGGTCGTAAGTCAATAAGTTTTCTACGACCCAACTGGTAGTTAACGAATTGCTGATTGAAGCTGTAGATGGAGTGGTAGGTACCGAACTGAATACTCCTTCGCCTGTATAGCTGCCTCCATTTGTGTTTCTATAATTCAAACCGATATTGAGGCGATACTTTAACCCTTCAACACCCGGAATCTTTGCTTCACCATACAATGTGTTATATGAGCCAAATGCTTTGCTCTGGTCTTTCCACTTATCACCTAAATTTTCGATAATTTCTCTTGAATAAACCCATTGTTCATCCAAAGGCATCATGACTGTTCTTTTCCACGTGCCATCTTCATTATAAGGATTGGCTATTGGAGAAAGACTTAAAACACCATACAGCCCCAAGCTGCTTCCATTGTTTACAGAATAATTGTTGTTGGTGGTAATGCCGAAGCGTAAATAATTTCCTATTCCTTGTTCGAGTGCGCCTCGCAATGTAATTCGATTATAGTTTTGTCCCGGAATTACAGCCTCTTCCTGGTAGTAATCTGCGCTAAAATTATAGTTCCCTTGTTTAGTTCCGCCTAAAATTGCCAAGTTATGATCGGTTACCATGCCTGTTTTATAAAAAAGATCCTGCCAATCGGTATTGACATCGTCCGATTCGTCTTTTGCATTTTGAAATTTTCCTGCTGCCTTACGTAAAGCCACAAATTCGGGACCGTCCATCATAGGGTATTTGGCAAAAATATCTTTGGCCCCATAATATCCATTGTATGATATTTGAGCTTTTTGTCCTACGGTTCCTTTATTTGTTGTAACTAAAATTACGCCATTGGCTCCACGTGAACCGTAAATCGCCGTTGCAGAGGCATCTTTTAAGATATCGATACTCTTAATATCGTTTGGATTAATATCCCCGATTGATCCGGCGAATGGTATTCCATCCAAAACAACCAAAGGATCGTTGCTTGCATTCAACGAACGAGTCCCACGAATACGAATTTGCATAGCTGCTCCGGGTTTAGAAGAAGTTTGAGCCATTTCCACGCCGGGTATTCGTCCTTGCAAGGCCTGAGTAATATTGGAAGAAGGCATTTCTTGAAGAACATCTCCTCTTACAGAAGCTACCGAACCGGTCACGGCTTCTTTTCGCTGCGTTCCATAGCCTATTACCACTAATTCTTCTAATGCCTGCACATCCGACTCCATGACAACATTCAAAGTGGTTTTACCATTGACAGGAACTACAAGGTTTTTCATTCCTACAAATCTGAATTCGAGCGATCCGTCGGCAGGGACATTCGGTAGAATGTATTTCCCGTCTATGTCTGTGATAGTTCCATGAGAAGGGTCTCCCGAAACGATGACGGTTGCCCCGATAACCGGCTCGTTGTTTTCATCGGCTACCGTCCCTCTTACCGTGATGTTTTGAGCAAACACACTTAAGGATATTATCCACAGTATTGCGAATAACCATCCTTTTACTTTAATCGACACATTTTTGTTTTTCATTCGTTTTTGCATTTTAAAAAATTAATAATTCATGTTGATTTAAACTTAAATAGTGTTTTCATCTATTTTAAAAAAGAGGAAAACATTGCATCATGCATCTTC
>DFUT01000004.1 GCA_002381125.1 Bacteroidales bacterium UBA4179
ATTCCCATGCATGCACCATCCCTTATACGCACCTAAAACTTCAATACGTCGCCGGCCTTTTGCGTGTCCTATTTTCTTTGCAAAAGCTCGTTTGATGGATTTACGCAATCTTATATGATCATGATAAAATACATATCCTAGAAAATCAATTCCTCGGGCATCAACCGGGAAAACCTGCCAATTATCTTTTAGCCGTAAATGCAGATATGTTTGCAGATAATCGGATATTTCGATGCGCAATCGATGCAGATAATCTTTATTATCCGACAGAATAACCATATCGTCACAATACCGGAAATAATATTTTACACGTTTTTCTTCTTTCAGCCAGTGATCGAAATAATTAAGGTAAAAATTCGCAAAGTATTGGCTCAAATAGTTTCCGATCGGAACTCCTGGTGCGCTATCGACGATTTCATCGAGAAGAATAAGCAATCGTTCGTCTTTGAACTTCCGCCTCAATAATTGTTTTAAAATAGTGTTATCTATACTCGGGAAAAATTTGTGAATATCGAGTTTCAAGCAGTATTGTGTACCGGAAACATTTTTCAAAGCCGTTTTTAATCGGTTTGCACCATCGTGTATTCCTCTTCCCTTTATGCATGCATACGTATCTCGAATAAATGATCTCACAAAATACGGCTCGAGGATGTTCATGATTGCGTGATGGGCGATCCGATCGGGGAAATAGGGTAGACGATAAATTTCTCGCAATTTTCCCCGATCAGTTACCATTTTAAAAATGTGATATTCTGACGTTTTATATGAGCAATTCACGAAATTATGCTGTAATGACAACAGATTTTCTTCGCGATGCCTGTCGTGTATTTTTATCCCGTAACGACACTTTTTGCCTTTACGGGCAATATCGTCAGCCAAGCGTATATTGTCCAAGTCGCAAATCCGATCATATATATTTCCTATTCTTTTCATTATTTTTGTTGGCTTATCAAAATATGCCTTTCCCTTTCGGTACCAAACAT
This sequence comes from Bacteroidales bacterium UBA4179, assembly GCA_002381125.1. Lineage (GTDB taxonomy): Bacteria > Bacteroidota > Bacteroidia > Bacteroidales > Dysgonomonadaceae > Anaerorudis. Next base: position 984 of record DFUT01000004.1, read on the forward strand.
GTTTGAATTTTTTTGTTTTTTGGCAAGTGCCACGGCCTATATATCGTTTATTTTATTAAGCTAAGCTGAGAGCCGATGTTCGCATTCGCATTCGAAGCCGCGTTATTCGTATTCGCGTAGGCGAGACCCGCATTCGCACCATTATTCGCATTACCACTACGCAGAAGCCCACGACGATATATACAGCCAAATTTTTTTACAGCCCGGGGCGCACGCGCCCATAATAGCCAAGCCGAGAGCCGACGTGCGCAGACGCACCCGAAGCCGCGCCATACGTATGCGCGTAGGCGAGACCCGCATTCGCACCATCATTCGCATCACCACCACGCAGAAGCCCACGACGAGCCGGAGTCAAATCATTATAAAAACGATCGCAAAAATAAGTGGATGAGCTTGCACCGTTTTCTATCTCAATTCCCAGCATATCGAAATATCGCCCGAGAACAATTCTACGAAGCCAGCCATCACCTGTTTTCCCGAATTCGAATATTCGAGAATATTTATCCGTTATTGAATCTTCATAAATATTGTTATCATATATATAAGCAAGAAATTTGTCCCCTTCTTCTACCGTTTGTTTCCAAATATTGATCCCCTGTGTCCATTCCCACAGATCACCGAATGGATTTTCAATCCCCATGAAATTGTTTATTTTAACGATCAAATCTCCACCCGCATTAAAATCATGAATAACATGTTCTATCTCTCCGTCAACCATTCCCATTTGTAGCGCCAACCCACATTTAACAAGCGGATAATATCCATTATAATTACTCCAATCTGTACCATTTACACTTGTCAATCCACTTCCGAGTCCACCGGAATAATAGCCGTTTATCTTATCTTTCACAGCTTTCTGGCTGTTAAGCGTTGCGTATTTTGTAATGAAAAGCATAAACAGGGCTACATGCGTATTGTAATCGATTAAGCCGTAATCCGGTCCCTGATTTTGTGCATACGTCCTGAAATTCGTTCTCGACAACATTGTTCTTGCTTTACCGAGAAAGCCTTTTTCAAGAGCATCGTTCGTCGGATCATTATTTCCCCCTCGAAATTTTATGTCCGAATTAATCACACTCCATAAAGAATTGGCTGGTTTTCCGAACACCGAAGCGTTGTTTACAGCCGCCTTAAAGCACCCGATCGTAAAACCAGGATGCATATCAAACCCTGGAATCGGATAAGGCGAAATCCATAATTTGTGAACTGTTGCAGAAACGTCTTCAACCAGATAATAAAAAGGCGGCATATGGGTAACAACGTTACCCGCAGATCCGTCGGTTATGCTCGGCGTACCATCGGCATACAATAATCCGTTTGTTCTGTTGAATCGTTTTAAATATCCATGTTGATCGAGCGTGCCTTGAATGGCCAATTCGTTTACCACAGCATTTTTAGCCATATCTTCATTGCCTATGCGTTGCAAATCCGGATTCGCCTGATTTTCGTCGATAATTACTCCGTATGCATTCGCTTCTTTTGTTAGTCCTCTCAAGGATGGGTTAGGTTCACGAAGCGACAAGTTGATAATAGCAGATACTCTCCTGCCCGCATTTACCTGAACAGGCTCGAGCTGTGTATATTGCGTAACCTCTTTCAGATAGCAAGTCATTGCGAGATTGATTTTCGGAAAGAACATTAGAAACGTCCCCGATTGCAGCATTGCTTCAAAACGGGTTTTCTTGTCAAAAAAATCGTTACTGTTATACGCAACAATGGCGAGCGGAATGGTAAAATCTCGTGCTTCAAGCAGTGCCATACTGTTTGGAAATAATGTAATTTCCCCGTGTTCATTTTCAAGTTCAACGGCCAGCGGAGATTTTACCGTAACAGGTTTCATAACTTCGTTGAATGTTCCTTTCAAAGGTGTAATTCCAAATTCCCGATAAACATCTATTCCGTTTATATACAATTCTCCTGTCATAATATTATGCTTTTAATTTTATTCCGTTAGTTTCCATTAATTTGATAGAATTTTCTATCCGTTCCAGACGCGATAATTCGTTAGTGTTACGCTCTATGGCAGCTAAATGAAGTTGATTTTTCGCGGTTGTTGCCAATATCGATTCCGCCGATTCGGACAATTTCCCGGTATTGATTCTTACCGCTACGAAATGCCCCTCAATTTTTGTTCCCGTTTCCTCTGTAATAGTTGCTATTCCACTTTTTTCTGCCGTTTGCGATATCGCCGATGTTCCTTTTTTTAAATCGAATCCGGCAGCTTCTGCTGCCGCATTGAAATCGTTCATGGCTTGTTCCCATTGACCTACAAGTACAGGTGCAGCTCCCATAAATTCCGAAAAATCATCCAACACAGTTTGATCTCCACCAACCGAAAACGACTTTTTCAGGTTATCCTGCAATTGGCTAAATTGCTCGGCAAATATTTCATTGAAAACGATTTGCGAAACGATATCCTCTATTCCTTTGCTAACAGATTCCTTAAAAGCCGAAAACGAATCGGTGCCACCTTTCCAAGCATCACGCAGTGAATTATACAAATCCGACCCTATCGATCCGGCTATTGAGCTTATTGCCGAATTGATTTGACCTGTTGCAGCATCGATTTGTTCCTGATAAGAAATCAGTTCTTCGAGAGCATTTTTCGTTTCGTCAGTTATCCCTTCGAGTGAAAGAATTGTTTTAGCCAATTCTGTATTGAGCTTTCCCGAACTGTCAATCAAATTCGAAAAATCGCTTCCTGTAAGTTCGGAAAAATATTTTCCCAAATCACCGTAAACATTTTTAGTGCCAATCGTGATACCAAAAAATTTCTTTTTTGCAACGCCGATTTTCACATCGAGATCATAGAGGAATTTATCAAGCGATTTTCCACTCAGAAGTTTATCCAAGTTTTTTTGAGCATCTCCGATCGCAGTAAATGCGCTTTGGATATCTTTCACGTAGTCCTTAATGAAAACGTTCGATTGCATCTGTGTGCGTATCTGATCGTTCAATGCTCTGTTATATTCGATTTGAAAACGGATCAATTCGCTTGTCCATGCCTTCTGCGCTTCGTGATATTTTTTTGCGCCCGACGTAAGTGTCGTATAGATTCCCGCAATACCCTTTAATGTATTTGAAATACCACCTACAACATCTCCGGATGCGATTTTCCCGATACCCATACCGAGATTAACCACTCCTTCGGTAAGTCCGCTGATTACATCAATCGAATCAGATACATCCTGACCGAATATCTGTCCGAGACTATTTCCCCACTCTTCAATAATGGCTGTGCTCATTTCAGCTGCAGAGCCGAATTGTTCGAGTGATGTTAAAATTTTATCGTTGTCACCTGATTTAATAGAATTTAAAACATCTTTAAAACCTTCAGAAACAGCTTTAAATGGATTTTTTGTCTCGATTATATTATATAACTCTATGTATTTTTCCTGAAGTTTGGCAAACTCTTCTATTGTAAGCCGAACCTGTCGTTTTACAACATTTCCCTGTTCGTCTATTTCGTTTATATCAACGATCATGAATGTTTGTCCATTTTCTGAAACTTCACGAGCCGATTCGATTACCGATTTTGTCTGCTCGCGCAATTTCTCGAGCGCCGAATATCCCATGCGTTCGATGTCGCCGAAAATGGTCTTTAAAAATTTGTCACTGCTGTTTTTTAATTGTTGTACAGCATTGTTATATTCTGCAGTAAGATTTACGAGCGCTTCTTTGGCTTCTTCAGTTCCTGAAGCTTCGAGTATTTTTTTTGCATTCTGATAATCTTTTGTCAAACTAAGCATCTTCACCGTATAACCTCCATATTGCTTTAGCAATTCGTTCAGTTTCCGATTATACGCTTCATCCGAAGTATTTAATTCGACATCGATGATCACTTGCTGCCTATAACCTTCCTCGCTTAAATCGTCCTGAATTGCCTGCCTTTTTTCTTTAAGATATTGTTTAAACGATAGTATATCATCTCCGTACAATTTCTTTTTTTCCTCTATTTCTCTTTTCAGTGCGTCAACTGCATTTGTTCCACCTAAAAGTTCTGAACGCTCGTATATATATAATGTCAAACGTGTCGTATCATCTTTGTTTAATTGTGTTTTGCTCTGCAAATCGGATATCTGTCTATTCAGATATTCAAGGTAACTCTCACCGCTTTTCATCAAGTCGGCAAACATACTTTGCGCTGTCGCTTTGTTTGTAGCAGCAACGGTTTTGTAATAGAGTTGGTAAGCCTCTTTTTTGTTTTTTAGTTCTTCCGTTATTTTCTCTTGATCGCTCTTTTCGTTATTGACAGCATTGGTCAACATGTTCTGCTGCCGCAATAGCGCCCGCTTTTCCTGAGAGCGTTGTGCCTCGAGATTCAGAATATCGACATTCATTTGCGATATCCTTTCATTATCCTCTATTGTATTGTCGCTTAACTCGTCAATTTGTTTTGCTATATCTCTTTTCTGCTTCATGTGACCGATTTGCATGTTATAATTTTCATCGATCAATTTTGAGGCCTTATGAATAGCATCGAGACGTTCTTTTTCGCTTACGGTAATATCATAGGCTTTTTCACGGTATTCAGCTATTTTCGCCTCGTTTGCTGCTATTTTTTCATTCATATCGCGTTCGGCGATGCGTAATTTGAACGATTTGTCTTCCAACTCTGCACGCTCTTTAGCTTTTCTGTTAGTATCCGCTGCAAATGATGCCACTTTACCGCCGAAATCATCGATTCCGGTAGAAAATTTCAATCCGGCATTAGCCAAATCCGCAAAACCTTGCTTCCAATCCTTCGAAAATATTTTTCCGATTGCGGCTCCCATTTCGCCAATGGCCATAAATCGATTTATAACTTGATCTTTCATGAAATTGACAAGATCCAACAAAGCTTGTTTCGGATCTGTAAAAGCCTTGAATAAAGCTTCTCCTACCTTATCTACAACATCAAGAAAACTGTCCAGTATTCCCTTAAAATAACCGGTTACCTTCGCCAATGAATTCTGCCCTTCTTCTGTACGCTTAAACCATGTAAATAAAGCTTTCAGGGCCACGACAATCGCTGTGATTACGGCGCCAATCGGTGTTGCAATAAAGCGAAGCGAGGCTTTGATCACAGCCTCAATTCCGGATACGGTCGAACCAAGCACTCCGGGTGCGTTGTGCAACGAATCCAAAAATCCTTCGTTGCTTCCGGTCGCCCCTTCGATAGTTTTTTGCAATTTCGAAGTTTCAGAATCTAATATTCTGATTTGTTCGAGCATCGATCCGCCTATTTCAGCATTTTGTCGTTCTTCCTCACTCAAATTTTTGTATGCTTCTTTGAGCTCGTTCAATCGAGCAATCATCTGATTATAACTTCCCTCAATGAGTTTATTTTGTTCGATCTCGCGCTGAATCGATGTCGATAATCCGGATGCCTGTGATTGTAAATTCGCCTTTTCTACTGATAACCTTGCTGTTGCTTCTGCATATTGCGACGCGCTTATTTTGCCCTCTTCATAACGTTGTTGCAAATTTGACTGCATTTGTTCCGTCTGCTTAATTTGCTGAATAACCTGTTGTAAAACGGTTGCCTGTATCTGTGCGTCTTTACTCAAACTGTTGAATGCCTCATTGCTTGCAGCAAGCAAATTCCTATAGCTCTGCGTACCTTCTTTTCCGAGACTTTGAACAGAAACTTTCACCTTGTCGATCTCTTGTTCGATATCTCCTTTCAGAATAAATTCTATGTCTACAGGTTCGCGTATCATTTACCGTATTTTTTCCCGATTAATTCGCTAAGTTGTTCTTCGCTTTCAATTTTCACATGCTCCATCTTTTTTCCGCTAACATACCGAGGAGCATCAGCGCTCATCATCATCAGTGTCGGAAAATTGACCTTCCACAAGATCTCATCAAGTTTCCACCCGGTTTGATTGACAAGCTGGTATATTTGTCCGAAAGGGCTATGCAGGCCTTCAACGTACCCGTACCCGTTAACTCCCTCGTCGTCTATTGGCTCACGTTCATCGGAGTAGTCATCTTCATCCCCCGAAGGAATGTGATAGTATTCATAAAATCCTGTACTCCGCTGAGGCTGACAATAAGCGCAGCAAGCTCAGCCATTTGGCGCGTATCCATATTCCATCTTAGATAGAAAGCTAAAGGTCTACAAAACAATAGACCACGAATTCTCCCGCGCAGCATACCGATCGCAACAATTCGTGAAGCCGGAACTACCGTTTTAGCAAATATATCGATCCAATTACGCCAATCATTTTCCGTTTCGTCTTTAATGCCCATTTTTAGGTACATTTTCGAAATCCTGAGCATATTTCCGATTACAGGCCTTCTAACGATAACCTTAATTGTTCTAACGCCGAATATTTTCAGGAAAAAAGGGGCCGGGATTGGAACCCTTACCCCTTTATCCAATATTGTATCGACGGTTTTAATTTCAACCTCTTCTGAATTCATGTTCATCGACTAAACAATAGGTATTTCTTTGATAGGAGGAGTTGCTGCATCCTCCGGCAACATTACTTCACCACTCACATCGATTTTTGCGATCTCTGTGCGTGAAGCATTCCAGGTAATTTTTCCATAAAGAAAACATCTCGGAATTTGAATTTTTACGCCATAGAGCGTTTCGATTTCAACAGAAAGTTCCTGCGAAAAGCTTTCCACCGGAGCCGACCAGGTGTTTGTTTCCACAGTACCTCCAAGCCATTTTTGCAAATTTTCAGGGGATACATCCACGAGCGAAAATTTCAACGGAAGTCCGCCTGCTTCATATACAGCCAGAAAGGGAAATCGATTGTTCTCAGCCGTATGTTTTATAACATTCCCATCTTCCTCGATGAAAGAAACAGTCCCTTTATAAAGTTTTCCAACGCTTGTCAGTGTAGTGCCCATAGTTCCGTCTGAACCGACGGCTCCTGCTTTGATGTCTTTACATCCTATTCCGTATTTTACTGCCATAATTTTATTGTTTAAATAGTTTTAAAATTCTGTTTAATAATTCTTTGAAATTTATTTTTAATATCAACCATACTGCCAACGCAGTAAAAGCGATAATCCCGGCATAAAAGAAAAATTGTTGTGTTTTTGTCATCCGATAAACTATTTTTTCCGTTTCAATCTTCAACGGAACCTCTTTATATGTATATATTGTATCGGATGTGATATAAATTGTATCGCGAATAGTTCTTGTTTTATAATTCAATACATTGTTTTCAAGCGATAAATCGCTTTCGATCCTGCCTGATTTCGTTTCCGAGAAGCTTTTAAGAATTACGCGATTGGTACTGTCACATTCCAGGTATGCTTTCAGCAAAGCACTATCCGAAGGAAGATAAACAGGTACAAGCGTCGTAACGTGTTTTTCGATTGTTCTACCATCGGTAATCGGTTTTTGCGTTTTACAGGAAGCAAAAACCATTATTATGAGGATAATATAAAAATAATTTTTTTTCATTTTGACACACGTATCGGTTTCACGTTTTCGAGTTTTTCGTTCAATTGTTGAACCTCCTTGCGTAATTCCGCATTTTCGATTCGCAATTGTTCCAGTTCCACCTGCATTTTATTTTGCCCGTTGATCAATTCCACATTTTTTTTCTGTACTTCCGTTAGTGTTTTAAGTGTCTGTGTATATTTATCAACAAGATTATCAAGAGCTGTATTCAAATCTTTGATTGTATCGCTTCTACGTTTGTTTTTGCTCACATATTGCACTGCAATCCAGCTCACAGCACCGGTTAACACGGGAAGCACATACTGCATGAATAATTCAATTGCCATATTCTCCTGTAATATAAAGTTTTGCTTCTGCTTCTCTCCGTTTAACCAGACCCGGTAATACGACAGATTTTCCGTTCACTTTCCCGTATTTCCATCTTTTAAATTCGTCAAAGATCGATGGATCATCCGGATTTTCGAGCAGTTTTTTCCGCAATGTACTCGAGCGGAAGTTCCCTGTTCCTACGTTGAATACAAAAGAGACAAGAGCATCGAACCGATTTTGTGTAAGCCATAAATCCAGACGGTTTATCTCGTTCTCGGCAATTTGCAGATCATGTCTGAGAAGTTTTTCAGCTTCTTCTTCTGTTACTTTATCACCCGGTTTAACTCCGCCGGTGTGTCCGTAACCTATCGTCCAAATTCCGACCGGATCGGGATATGCTTCTAATCTTAGTTTCTCGAAATTTTTGATGAAATTGATGCCCCTGTCGCTTGTCTTCATATTCTTTTCTTTTATTTCGTCTATATACAGATTTTCCTCGCTAAATCTTTTGCGAAAGCATAACCACGCCCTGGTTTTGTTTTCTGCTATTAGGATCAGATTTCTGTATTTATAGACTTTCACTAAGATGCCGTATCCTGAATAATCGCTAATAATCCCGCTACATCGTTGCGCATGGCTCGTCCGCCTGCACGTACCTCGAACGAATAAATATCGCCGTAATAAGTAGGACTGTTAGGTTCTTCGTAAACTACGACTTCACCCAGAGCGCGGCATACAGAATTGGTATGCCATGCCAGGGCGGCGGCATTGTCGGTAGCTGCACCGGCTGCACTCCATTCTTTGAAAGTTCCGTCAGTTGCATAAACGCCCACTCGCGAGCGCATCATGATGTTGAAACTGAACAATTTTCCTACGATCCCGTTTGCCACATCCACACCGGCAAAAAATGCCATTGCTTCTTGAGCTGTCAAACTTGCAACCAGCTGATCGTACATATCTGCATCGATGAGCAGATAACGATCCGTTTGCGGAATATTTTGTTTGTTGAACGCTTTCATAGCTGCGCGAACATCTTCTTTTGTGAAAGCTTTTCGTTTTCCGGTTGCGGAAGGTGTATGCGCCGGTACAGCAGATCCGGTTGTTTTAATCGAATTTGTCGCTGAAGGAAACCATTTTGCCAGGATTCCTTCAGAGATAACGTCTTGCAATTTTGCCCTGTCCTGACGAATTACGCTCTCGCGTTTCGAGTAAGAGAGTTCTACGGTTTCTGCAAGAC
>DFUT01000031.1 GCA_002381125.1 Bacteroidales bacterium UBA4179
GCAACATCACTTGCTTTATGCGCACCTCCAAATCAACCAGCAACTTACTCTGATCATCAGTCATATGAAAACAAAAATTCATACAAATATAGACAATGGATTAATTTATTACAAATCATTTGGCACTTTTATTTTTATGCACCTTTTATGTACCGAAAAAATTATCCGCCGGTAAAATTCTATCGTTCTTGCCTTTACTCTCCCAAAAGGGATAATTGATGAAGAATTTGTATCTTTGAGGTCATAAATACCGACAAAAGAGGGATAAAAAAATGGAAGCAACTGCTGTTCGAATAACGATTGGTGAAGAAATATACGCCGTTTGCCCGGCTTTTTGTTTTGCGGCCATTGAATCAAAAGTGAAAAATACGCCATACAACCGGGAACTCTGGAACGAAATTGAAACATTTTCCGCATCTTTTCGCGAAACACACCGGATGGGAGACATCAAAAAGCGCATCCCCATACATGCTACCCGACAAACATACAAGGCATTGGGGAAAGACCCCAACCGCTACCGTCCTTCGGCCGAAGCACTTTGTCGAAGAATCGTCAAGGGAATTGAGCTATATCGCATCAACACGTTGGTCGACCTCATCAACCTGCTATCGCTAAAAACAGGCTATTCCATCGGCGGCTTCGATGCCGACAAAATACGGGGCAACCTCACCCTGGGAGTGGGCAAAGCAGGCGAAAAATTCGAAGGTATCGGCCGGGGATTGCTCAATATCGAGGGATTGCCGGTTTATCGCGACGAACAGGGAGGAATCGGCACGCCAACCAGCGACGAAGAACGCACAAAAATCGACAGCGATACTTCTCGTTTGCTGATGATCATCAACGCCTATTCCGGCAAACAGGGACTTCCCGAAGCCGTCGATTATGGTGTGGAATTGCTGAAAAAATATGCCCATGCACAAGAAATCACGGTATGGGATTCTTCGTTGAATCTTCGATAACCATTCCAAACGGTTCTTCTCTTTTTTCGGGAAGATGCGAACTCCGAATGCGCCATTCACGCGGATAGAGATTATTGGTTCTGTTCCCGAGATTTTTCACGAAACCCAACGGTTCATTCTTATAGGCAATCAACACAAACCCCAATGGCAAACGGTCCAACGCAATAGTCTCGCCGCGCAAATAGGCAATGGCCTGTTCATACGACACTTCCTGCCGACAAAAAGCATCCGGGTTCAGTTGCGTACTCATTGCCAATGCATGTGTAGGAATAAAGTCGCAGCCTTTTTTATTCCCGATATCGATACCCAACGACATCACCCGCAACTTTTGGGCAAGCGTCAAAAGGATTTCGACATGCGTACGCGGAAGAGCAGTAATTCTCCCTCTATTCTCCACAAAGCAAAAATCGTCCGGGTTTTGCAGCAACGAAACATATTCGGCTATATCGTTTAAAAAAGAAATTCCCCGATTTTTGTTTTTCTGCCGAAAAGAATTGTTTATCGTTCCTCGCTTCGTCGATGCCGATTTTCGCAACACAGCGACAAACAACCCTTCGCCCTTGACCTTGTGGGGGAAAAACCGGTAAGCCTCGACTCCCGACAACAAAGCCGGAGAAATGCCCCAGGACTCGTCCACCGGAAAGGAAACACATTCCGCCCCAAGCTCGTCGGCAATCCATCTTACATTCTCTTCATTCTCGTACACATTGTAGGTGCAGGTACTGTAAATCAGCAGTCCGCCGGGTTTCAGGGCATCCCACACATCGGTCAAAATGTTTCGCTGCCGCGAAGCACACATCTCGACATTCTTGAGCGACCATTCCGCCACGGCATTTTCGCTCTTGCGAAACATTCCTTCTCCCGAACAGGGCGCATCCACCAATACCAAATCGAAAAACCGGGGAAATGCCGCAAAATCGGCAGGAGCATTATTGCAGACCGCTGCATTGGACTGCCCCAATTTGATCAGGTTTTCCGAAAGCACACAAGCCCGCTGCCGCACAATTTCATTGCTCACCACGAGACTCCCCTCCGGCAGCGAAGAAAGCAAAATCGCCGATTTACCCCCGGGCGCAGCACACAAATCCAAACACATTGCCGGTTCGTGAACCAGTTGCCTCACCACGTATTCCAAAAACATCGACGAAGCTTCCTGCACATAATAATAACCGGCATGAAACAACGGATCGAAAGTAAAAGAAGGGCGTTCCGACAAATAATATCCCCACTGCGACCAAGGAACCGTTTGCGCCACCATCTCCGGTGAAAAGCATAACGGATTGCGCCGAAACTTGGTCGGGTTTAACCGAATGCTGACAGGCGCATCCTCTTCCAATGCCGAAAAGAAAGCCTCTGCCTCGTGGGGTATCAGCGAACGCATCGAACGAACAAAATCCTCGGTACTTTTCATAATCATTACCATTACCCATGATTGACGACGAAAAACGTCGGAGAAAAGCCACTTCTTCAACAATTGCATCCAATTCTTGCAAGCAAGTGAGGCTTTCGGATTATACCCTGTAAATAAAACCGGAGCGAAAGTTACAAAAAGATTATAAAGCAGCAAGAGATCAAATCCCAAAAACAGTATCTATATTTAACGTCGATAAGAATATTTTCACAAACCCTATGATCAAGATACACGCTACACCCGAAAAAATTTTCTACCTTTGATTTCTGCTCTAATCAGGTATTTATTTTACTATAACATAAAACAGAACAACAACTACTATGCCCACAACCCTATTGCTTTTCTCCGAAGGATTGGATAGCTACCTGGCAGGTAAATTGATGAAACGCCAAGGAATAAAGGTAATAGCTGTCCGTTTCATCACGCCGTTTTTTGGTTGGTCGTTAAAACAAAATCCGGCGCCTTTTTACGATAAAGTTGCCGAACTGGGTTTCGATGAAGGAAAAATCATCGATATTACCAACGAATACCTGGATGTACTCAACCATCCTGCTTATGGCTACGGTTCGTATGCCAACCCCTGCATAGACTGCAAAATGTGCATGCTGCACAAAGCGTTGGAAATCATGGAAAAAGAGCATGCCGATTTTATCACGACGGGAGAAGTGGTGGGTCAGCGTCCCATGAGTCAAAATAAGCAAGCCATGAATCTCATCCAACGAAAATCGGGAGCAGAAGACATATTGCTGCGCCCATTGTGTGCCAAACTGTTGCCGCCCACGCTTCCCGAACAAAAGGGATGGGTAAACCGCGAAGAGCTGTTGGCCATATCCGGACGCAGCAGAGAGGAACAATTGAAACTTGCCCGAGAATTTGGAATCAAGGACATCCCCTCACCTGCCGGCGGATGCTTATTGACAGACCCTGCCATCGGATCGAGAGTGCGGAAAGTACTGCGGGAAAACCGGCCACTGACATCGCTCACTGCCGAGCTGCTGACTTTGGGAAGGCACATTTTTGAAGAAGATCGCTGGATGGTGCTGGGAAGAAATCGGGAAGAAAATCGTGCTATCTTCGACCTCGTACACCCACATCATCCAACTTACTCATTGAATGAACCTTCACCACTCGCCGTAATCCTACAAGGTGAAAAAGATGAAGAAGCATTGAAAAAATGGCTAATGAAGTATTCAAAGAAAGCACGAGAAGCAACCCAACGAGGGGAAAATGTGAGGGTTACGGAAATAAAGACCAAAAACGAAATATGATACATGAAGACCGAAGTCCCAATCGGCAAACGGCGGGGAGTTGTATAAGCATTGTCGCCATAAGCTGAAACACCGCAAAAGACCTGTGGGTTCGGCGTTGACTCTACAATACGAGTGTTTCGTCCTGATTTTTTGTTTACATTTACTGTAAACTTATTTTAGGACAAGACACACCTTCTCCGCACCAAGTCCGTACCAAGGCTGCACCATCCTCGCTCCATGCTTGCATCAGGCTTGCGTCATCCTCGCATGAAGTTCGCTCTGTCCGCACCGCTGTATCCCGCTTCAAATGCGGCAAGGAGGCAGGTTTGTTTTACACCGGTCTCACGGAATCCGATGGTGTTGTCCCTGCTTTGAAGCGAAGGAAGAGCGAAGAACAACCAATAAAAAATAAAAAATAAGTGAAGTGGGCATTTTTTATTATCTTTGCATTTTCCCAAAAAAAAGTACATGATTACCCTCTTCATAATTATTTTGACTTGCGCCATTTCCATCGCGGCATTCCGTAACAATGCACTGGCAAACAAACTCATTTTCTATCCGCCTGCCGTAAAAAAAGGCGAGTGGTATCGCTTATTCACTTACGGAGTGTTGCATGCCGATTCCACGCACTTGTTTTTCAACATGTTCACCCTCTATCTGTTCGGCAGTTACATCGAGAAAATCTGCCGGGCAACATTAGGTATTCGCGCAGGATCGGCATGCTTTATCCTGCTTTACGTTTCGGCACTGCCCATCTCTATCCTACCCACCTACCTCAAACGCAAAAACGACGCATATTATCGCAGTCTGGGTGCATCGGGAGCCGTTTCCGCAGTGGTTTTTGCTTACATTCTCATTCACCCCATGAATTTTATGGGGATTCTCTTTATCCCGATTATGTTGCCGGCTTTTATCTTCGGACTGATTTATATCGCCCTTTCTTTCTATCTGGATAAAAATCGGCCGGGAGGAATCAATCATTCCGCCCACATTGCCGGAGGAATTTACGGCATAATGTTTATGACCGTATCCTTCGCCACGTTGGCCGATTGGAATTTACTCGCTTCTTTTCTCGACCGGATTCACATCAACTCCCTCAACGACCTGATTTATATCGGTTATTAATATCCTTTCCGATAAAACGACCCTACTCCCATTCCCTTTTTCCTTAAAAATCCGTATCTTTGTTTTATAAAGAAAACGGAGTATGGATCATCCTGCACTTTACCTGATTCCTTCAACGCTGGGCGACACACCCATTGAAAGGGTATTGCCGCCTTATAACACCGAAATTGTTTCCCGCCTGCGTTTTTTTATTGTGGAAAACGTACGCACGGCGCGTCGGTTTCTAAAAAAATGCCGGTCGAACATCGATATCGACGGGCTCACGTTTTTCGAACTCAACAAACATACCGACAGGAACGATATTCCGCAATTTCTTCAACCGTTGAAAGAAGGAAACAGCATGGGAATTATTTCCGAAGCCGGATGCCCCTCCGTTGCCGACCCGGGTGCCGAAATCGTAGCACTGGCGCATCGAGAAGGATATAAGGTGGTTCCGCTGGTCGGCCCTTCGTCGCTGCTGCTGGCACTGATGGCATCGGGGTTCAATGGGCAAAGCTATGCGTTCAACGGCTACCTGCCTATCGACGGCAACGAGCGTGCAAAAGCCATCAAGAAACTCGAAATGCGTGCCTACAACGAGAATCAAACGCAGCTTTTCATCGAAACGCCCTACCGCAACCAAAAACTCGCCGAAGATATTCTGCTGCACTGCAAACCGCGCACGCAACTGTGCATCGCCATGAACCTCACGTGCGACGACGAATACATTGCTACGAAAACCATACGGGAATGGAAAAACCGGTTGCCCGATATGAACAAAAAACCGTGCGTTTTCCTTCTTTATAAAGGGTGAATTCAAGAAATGAACATTCAACAAAATATACAATTACAGCCCTATAATTCGTTCCGAACCAAGGCACGGGCAAAATTGTTTTGCGAACCCGAAAGCGTGGAACAACTGTCGGAAGTGCTTCGCTCCTATCCCAACGAACCGAAATTGGTGATCGGAAACGGATGCAACCTGTTTTTTACGAAAGACTTCGACGGACTGGTCATTCATCCTCGAATGAGGGGAATCCGCCCGGTTTTGGACAATGACTCCATAGTGGAATTAGAAACCGGTGCAGGAGAAGAATGGGACAATTTTGTAAATCATTGCGTGGAAAAAGGGTATGCCGGCATCGAAAACCTTTCGCTGATTCCCGGAACGGTGGGCGCTGCACCCATTCAAAACATCGGAGCATACGGAACGGAAGTAAAAGATGCAATCGTTCGTGTGCATGCCGTAAACAAAGACACGGGCGATCCGGAAACGTTTCCCGCCGAAGCCTGCGAATTCGGGTATCGCGACAGCATGTTCAAACGTACCCGACAATACATTGTCACATCGGTGGTTTTCCGTTTGAGCAAATCGTTTGCCTATACGGAAAAATATGCCGATCTAAACCGCGAACTGGCAAGCGTGCCCCACCCTTCGCTTAAGCAGGTGCGCGAGGCAATCATCCGCATCCGCAGACGCAAACTTCCCGATCCTGCCGAATTGCCCAATGCGGGGAGTTTTTTCAAAAACCCGCTGCTGACGATGGAAGAGAAAGAACGGTTGCTGGCCAAACTACCCGATGCTCCGATTTATCCGATAGGAACCGGCAAATTCAAAACATCGGCAGCTTTCCTTATCGAAAAGGCGGGTTATAAAGGCAAACGAAACGGGCCGGTGGGGATCTACGAGCGCCATGCTTTGATCATCGTGAACTATGCTACCGAAAACGGCAACGACATCGTCGATTTCATGCACGAAGTACAGCAAGCCGTCGACAAAAAATTCGGCATCCGGCTCGAACCCGAAGTTCGGATATATTGAAAATCGAAAAAACTGAAAGCACCATGTCATCATTTATCATCGAAGGCGGACATCGCCTGAAAGGAGAAATCATCCCGCAGGGAGCGAAAAACGAGGCACTGCAAGTGATTTGCGCTAC
Source organism: Bacteroidales bacterium UBA4179 (assembly GCA_002381125.1). Lineage (GTDB taxonomy): Bacteria > Bacteroidota > Bacteroidia > Bacteroidales > Dysgonomonadaceae > Anaerorudis. Next base: position 6,665 of record DFUT01000031.1, read on the forward strand.
TTTATTGACAGAAGAAGAGGTAATCATCGAAAACATCCCCGATATTCTCGACGTGAACAACCTCATCGGGTTGCTCATGGCAATGGGAGTGGAAGTACACAAACTAAACCGGGATACCTGGTCGTTCAAAGCCGCAAACATCAATCAGGAATACATACAAACAGAAGATTTTATCGATAAATGCGCCTCATTACGGGGGTCTATCATGATTATCGGCCCATTGCTCGCACGATTCGGCCGAGTTTCCATTCCCAAACCCGGTGGCGACAAAATAGGACGTCGACGGCTGGATACCCATTTCAATGCCATCCAAAAATTAGGGGCGAAACTGGATTTCGACGAGAAAAACCAACTCTTTTGCCTTTCGGCCGACCAACTGAAAGGTTGCTACATCCTGCTCGATGAAGCATCGGTAACAGGAACAGCCAACCTGCTCATGGCGGCCGTGATGGCCGAAGGCGAAACCATTATCTACAACGCGGCCTGCGAACCTTATGTGGAACAACTCAGCAAAATGCTCGTCCGCATGGGTGCACGCATCGAAGGCATCGGCTCGAACCGACTCACGGTGCAGGGAGTTTCGCGTCTCTCGGGATGCCGCCACAGGCTGCTGCCCGACATGATCGAGATTGGCAGTTTCATCGGCATGGCAGCCATGACGGCATCGGATATCACCATCAAAGACGTTTCGCTGCACAACCTGGGCATTATTCCCGAAAGTTTTCGCCGACTGGGCATCATCGTGGAACAACAGGGCGACGATCTGTATATTCCTTCGCAGGAGAGTTATACCATCGAATCGTTTATCGATGGTTCCATTCTTACCATTTCCGACGCTCCCTGGCCGGGATTGACACCGGATTTGCTCAGCGTAATGCTGGTGGTGGCAACCAAAGCCGAGGGGTGTGTGCTCATCCATCAGAAAATGTTCGAAAGCCGCCTCTTTTTCGTGGATAAACTTATCGACATGGGCGCTCAGATTATTTTGTGCGACCCACATCGCGCAACCGTCATCGGACTGGGCAACAGATTCCGCCTGCGAGGAATGACCATGACTTCGCCCGATATCCGCGCAGGAATATCGCTGCTTATCGCAGCAATGAGTGCGGAAGGAAAAAGCATCATCCACAACATCGATCAAATAGACCGAGGATACGAAAATATCGATATACGCTTAAATCGACTCGGTGCTTCCATCGAACGGGTAAACTGAAATAAATTTGCTTATTCTCTTCATCTTTTGTTACTTTGCGCTTCAATTGAAACAGACTGACAAAAAATCCTTTACTAACAAAAAACGATCGACAAAGCATTTTGCAAAAACGAATATTTCAATAACTGAACATGACTGATAATACTATTGTAAATGAGCTGAAAGATGTAACCATACGCTTCTCGGGAGATTCCGGAGACGGTATGCAACTTTCGGGGACACTGTTTTCTACCTTATCGGCTATTCTGGGAAACGAAATTGCCACATTCCCCGATTACCCTGCCGAAATACGTGCACCAAAAGGCACACTGCAAGGTGTTTCGGGTTTTCAGGTGCGTATCGGTTCGCACGACGTATATAATGCCGGCGACAAAACCGATGTGCTCGTCGCCATGAATCCGGCAGCGCTGAAAGTAAATGCCGAAAATCTAAAAAAGCATTCCATCGTAATTTACGATAGCGACTCATTTCAGAAAAAAGATCTCGAAAAAGCCGGCTTCAAAACGGATAATCCATTTCAAGAATTAAATCTGAATTCCGTTCAGGCAATTCCTGTAGCCATAACTTCCCTAACAAAATCAGCCTTGGAGGATATGGGAGTAGACAACAAAATCATGTTGCGAAGCAAAAACATGTTCGCACTGGGAATTGTTTGCTGGTTGTTCAACCGCCCCGCCGACATTGCCGAACGGCTGTTGAAGGAAAAATTCGGCAAAAAACCCCTGATATTCCAAGCCAATATCAAAGCATTTTTGGCGGGATACGATTATGGGAACAACACCCACCTCACGGCTTCCACCTACCGAATCGAAACGGTGAAGCATGAAAAGGGTTTCTATATCGACGTAAACGGCAATTTGGCCACAGCTTACGGACTGATTGCCGCAGCAGAAAAAGCCGGCCTTCGACTTTTTCTCGGGTCCTATCCCATCACGCCGGCATCCGATATTCTGCACGAACTGGCAAAAAGAAAAGATTTTGGCGTGAAAGCCCTGCAGATGGAGGACGAAATTGCAGGCATCTGCACGGCAATAGGCGCAAGTTTTGCCGGTCATCTGGCAGCTACCTCGACCTCAGGTCCGGGACTGGCGCTGAAAAGCGAGGCGTTGAACCTGGCAGTTATGCTGGAACTGCCCTTGGTGGTAATCGACGTGCAACGGGCAGGCCCCTCAACCGGGATGCCGACGAAAAGCGAGCAGACCGATCTTAACATGGCTTTGTATGGACGCAATGGCGAAAGTCCGCTAGCCGTAATTGCAGCTTTTTCGCCAACCGACTGCTTCGATGCGGCTTTTTGGGCTTCCAAACTGGCCGTTGAACATATGACGCCGGTGGCACTTCTGACCAACGGATACATTGCCAATGGTTCATCGGCATGGAAAATCCCGAACATGGACGATTACCCCACAATCGTCCCTCCTTATGTACAGAAACATTTCGACGGCGATCCATCAACATGGAAACCTTACCTTCGCGACGAAAAAACGCTCGCACGATATTGGGCAATCCCGGGAACACCGGGCTACATGCACCGCATTGGGGGGCTGGAAAAGGATTATTATACCGGCAATATTTCGACCGACCCCGACAATCACAGGCTAATGGTGAAAACGCGACAGGAGAAAATCGATAAAATTGCCGATTTCATACCCAAACAGGAAGTTTGGGGCGATAAAAATGCGGACACACTTATTGTGGGTTGGGGAGGCTCGTATGGCCACTTGCTCGAAGCAGCGAAGAAAATAAGAAAAGCAGGGAAAAAAGTAGCCTTTACGCAATTTAAATTTATTGCCCCGCTACCCAAAAACACCGAAGAAATATTGCGCACGTACAAAAAAATCATTGTTGCAGAAGAAAATAACGGGCAATTTGCATCTTACCTGCAAGGAAAATTCGGAAATTTACCTCTACATCGCTTCAACCGCATAACGGGACAACCTTTCAGCATAGAAGAACTGGTGACAGAGTTTATTCAAATCATAGATAGAAAGACAATAGACAATGAAAACAAATCTTACGTATCGAAAACATACGCCTAAAGATTATAAAAACGGAAGTGCGGTACGGTGGTGTCCGGGTTGTGGCGACCATGCCATCTTAAACTGCCTTCACAAAGCGTTGGCCGAACTGAACATCGAGCCACATGACATTGCCGTGATTTCGGGAATCGGTTGCTCTTCGCGACTACCCTACTACATGAATACCTATGGTCTGCATGGCGTTCACGGCCGAGCCGCAGCTATCGCTACCGGAACAAAGGTGGCCAATCCCAATCTGAGTGTGTGGGTAACAACGGGCGACGGCGACTCGCTTGCCATCGGAGGGAACCACTTCATTCATGCTATTCGAAGAAACGTGGATATCAACATTATCCTTTTCAACAATAAAATCTACGGATTGACCAAAGGGCAATATTCGCCCACCTCGGAAAAAGGTTTCATTTCAAAATCTTCGCCTTATGGAACGGTGGAAGAGCCATTCAATCCGGCAGAACTGTGCTTCGGGGCACGCGGCACATTTTTTGGACGTGCTATCGATGTAGACCTCAATAACCTGACCGACCTGTTGGTGGCTTCGGCAAAACACAAAGGAACATCGGTAGTGGAAGTGTTGCAAAACTGTGTGATTTTCAACAACGGTATTCACGCCAAAATTACCGATAAAGCTTCCCGCCCCGAAAAAACGATTTTGCTCCAACACGGAAAAAAGATGCTGTTTGGAGTCAACAATGAAAAAGGAATCGCAATCGATGCAAACTTCCAATTGAAAGCGGTAACCATTGGACAAGACGGTTACACATTGGACGACGTGCTGGTTCACGATGCCACCACAAAAGACAGTACGCTGCATCTGAAGCTGGCTCAAATGGGATACGAAAACGATCTGCCGGTTGCTCTTGGCGTAATTCGCGATGTGGAAGCTCCGACATTTGAAAACGAGTACGAAAAACAAATCGAAGAAGTACAAAAGAAAATGCCCGTAAAATCGTTTACCGATTTTTTAATGAGTTCGAAAAACATGTGGGAACTGAAATAAAGGCGCACATTTCGAAAAACTTTTTCGGAACAACAACATGAATACAAAAATTCTCCCGGAAAGTTACGAGGAATACAAAAGAATCGATTTCGCAAACAATAAAAAAGATGCAATCATTGTAAACGCATGTGCACTTATTATTGCAATAATTTTGATATTCCTGACAGACGTTCCTTTCAAAACCGTAATTCCCAAAGGAGGATTTTTCCCTGTAATACTGAAAATCATGTTGCTCCTAATGGCTCTTTTCGCCTACATCGTTCTTCATGAAGGTGTTCACGGCATGGCTATTTGGCTGCTTACCAAAAGCCGACCGCATTTCGGATTCAAAAGCACATACGCCTATACGGGAAGCGATGGGTATTTCAACCGGATAAGCTATATCCTTATTGCACTTGCTCCAATGATAATTTTGGGAGCCCTTTTAACGGCCCTTCTTTTTTCGGTACCGATTGAATGGTATTGGTTTGTTTACATCTTGATCATTCTTAATTTTGCAGGATCAGCAGGCGATCTGTATGTAACAGGGTTGACCTTGCGTTTGCCAAAAGGGGCGTTGATTCACGACGAAGGAGTAACGATAACCGTATATGTCGAAAATCTTTTTTAAATGAAAAAAATAAACATTGCCGTCGACGGACTTTCATCCTGCGGTAAAAGCACATTGGCCAAAGACCTGGCAAAAAAAATCGGGTATACCTATATCGATAGCGGAGCGATGTATCGAGCCGTTGCCTTATATGCCATGCGCAACGGTTGGGTGACGGAAAACGGCATCGACGAAGAAGCATTGAAAAAACATATTTCCGAAATCCGAATTACCTTCAAAACCAATGATCAGGGACAGCAGGAAACCTATCTAAACGGCGAAAACGTGGAAAAAGAAATCCGCTCACTGGAAGTGGGAAATATTGCGAGCCGCATAAGCACACTCGATTTCGTACGTCAAGAAATGGTTCGCCAACAACAGGAAATGGGGAAAGAAAAAGGGATTGTCATGGATGGAAGAGATATAGGAACCGTGGTTTTCCCCGATGCGGAACTGAAAATATTCCTGACAGCCTCACCCGAAATACGCGCCCAACGTCGTTTCAACGAATTGAAAGAAAAAGGAGAAAAGATCACTTACGAGGAAGTTGTCGCCAATATAAAAGAGCGCGACGAGCGCGACAGTAACCGCCTGCAAAGCCCGGTGCGCAAAGCAGAAGATGCAATTGAGCTGGATAATTCGAATCTCACCATCGAAGAACAACTGCAATGGGCTCTCGATATGTTTAACAAGAAAATACAGCAAATCTGTCACTATGCTCAAAGTTGAAATCGATCAGCAATCGGGATGCTGTTTTGGAGTGGAAAAAGCCATTGGAAAAGCAGAAGAAGAATTGCGCAAAGGCGGAACATTATACAGCTTGGGAGATATTGTCCATAACAATATAGAAACGGAACGCTTAGCCGAAATGGGATTAGTTACCATCGATCACGAAGCATTAAAAAAATTAAAAAATGTGCGCGTTCTTTTCCGTGCTCATGGCGAACCACCGGAAACCTATCGGATTGCAGAGGAGAACAACATCGAAATCATCGACGCCACCTGTCCGGTAGTATTGCAACTTCAAAAACGAATCAAAAAAACATACTGCGACAAAACGAAAGAACGTACCCAAATTGTCATTTACGGGAAAAAAGGACATGCCGAAGTAAACGGTTTATTGGGACAAACCGAAGGAACGGCAATCGTAATCGAAAAAAAGGAAGATCTCGACAAGCTGGATTTTTCGAAAGACATCAGTCTGTTTTCGCAAACCACAAGCCTACTCGAAGATTTCCAAGAAATTGTCAGCCTCATTCGGGAGAAAATGACCAATGACGCAATATTCGAATATCATGATACGATCTGCCGTCAGGTTTCCAACCGCATCCCACATATCAAAACATTCGCAAAACAACACGATATCATCTTCTTTATTGCCGGAGAGAAAAGCTCCAACGGAAAAGTACTTTTTGCCGAATGCAAAAAGAGCAATCCCAACTCCTATTTTATCCATTCTTCCAACGAATTGGATATGTCGCTGATAAAAGACAACTACAGGGTGGGTATCTGTGGAGCAACATCTACTCCCAGATGGCAAATGGAAGCCCTGGCAAAAAAAATCATGGAATTAAAACCGTAACAAGCTTTTTGTTGCCCCGTAAAAAAACTTTATCTTTGCAACTCATTGTTTTAGGAAAAAGCATAACGGTATCCAAAAATAATTTTTCATTATGGCATCAAAAATCAAATGTATCGGTGTTCTTACCTCAGGAGGCGACGCTCCGGGCATGAATGCGGCTATTCGCTCGGTGACCCGTGCCGCCATTTTCAACGGAATGCGAGTAAAAGGTATTTACAAAGGCTTTAGAGGTCTTATAACGAAAGAAATAGCAGAATTTCAAACAGACAGCGTAAGCAACATCATTCAACGCGGTGGCACTATTCTGAAAACGGCACGGTGCGACGAATTTAAGACGGCCAAAGGACGAGAAGTAGCCTACGAAACCATGACAAAGGAAGGGATAGACGCCCTTGTCGTGATCGGAGGAGACGGTTCACTCACCGGGGCCAATATTTTTGCCAAAGAATACAATATCCCCATCGTAGGAATGCCGGGAACCATCGATAACGACCTGAATGGCACGGATGTTACCATTGGTTACGATACGGCATTGAATACGATTATGGATGCAGTGGATAAAATTCGCGATACGGCCACATCGCACGAACGTTTGTTTTTTATCGAAGTAATGGGACGCGATTGCGGTTATCTGGCATTAAACAGTGCCATAGCTGCAGGAGCCGAAGCCGCCATTATTCCCGAAATCAGTATAGAAAAAGACCAGTTGGCCGAACTTATCGAGCAGGGATTCAGAAAATCCAAAAACAGCAGCCTCGTACTCGTTACCGAAAGCGAAATAACGGGTGGTGCTTTAAAATTGGCCGAGCGCGTAAAAAACGAATATCCCCAATACGATGTGCGTGTATCTATCCTTGGTCACCTGCAACGTGGCGGCGCACCATCGGCACAAGACCGAATTCTGGCAAGCAGAATGGGTGTAGCGGCTATTCAGGCATTCCTCGAAGATCAACGAAACGTAATGATCGGCATTCGCGAAAACGAAATTGTTTATGTTCCCTTCCAACGTGCAATTAAAAAAGAACGCGAAATAAGCGAAGAATTACTGGAAGTGTTGCGTATCTCATCCATCTAATCGAGTTGTTCTGAAAATTATTTTATCTTAAGATTTTAAATTGTAACTTTGCGACGCTCTATACGGGCTAAAAAATTGCAATATAATGGAAATTACACACATTGAACACATTGGAATTGCTGTTAAAAGCATTGAAGAACAACTTCCTTACTACGAGGGTGTTCTTGGATTAAAATGCTACAACACAGAAACAGTAGAAGATCAAAAAGTGAAAACGGCATTCTTCAAGATCGGGCAGACAAAAATCGAATTACTGGAACCTACCGACGACGACAGCACCATCGCCAAATTCATTGAAAAAAGAGGAGAAGGTGTCCATCACATCGCATTTGCCACAAAAAATTTGGAAGAATCGCTAAGAAAAATGGAAGCGAAAGGCATTCGCTTAATCGACAAGCATCCCAGACCGGGAGCAGAGGGGTTGAATATTGCTTTTTTGCATCCAAAATCGACGGGTGGCGTGCTTACCGAACTTTGCGAACATCCGGAATAAAAAATCTCCCAATACATAGAGAAATAAAAAATATTTTCGGATCTAGCAACATGACTCCGGAAAATTATAGGTATATATCATTTATTTATCTCACAAAAACTATTTTATATGAGCAGTCAACTCGAAAAAATAAAAGAACTGATAGAATTACGAGAAAAAGCTCGTTTAGGTGGCGGAGAAAAAAGAATAGAATCTCAACACCTAAAAGGAAAATATACGGCCCGCGAACGCATTGCCATGCTTTTGGATGAAGGGAGTTTCGAAGAATTCGACATGTTTGTGGAACATCGTTGCCACAACTTTGGAATGGAAAATAAAAAATTCCTTGGCGATGGCGTTGTGACCGGATACGGAACCATTGATGGCCGGCTTGTATATGTTTATGCGCAAGACTTCACGGTTTTTGGAGGTTCGCTTTCCGAAATGCACGCAATGAAAATATGCAAAATCATGGATCAAGCCATGAAAATGGGCGCACCGCTTATCGGTATCAACGACTCGGGAGGCGCTCGTATCCAAGAAGGAATCAATGCATTGGCAGGATATGCCGAAATTTTTCAACGCAACATTTTGGCATCCGGTGTAATACCTCAGATCTCGGCCATTTTCGGCCCATGCGCCGGAGGTGCCGTTTATTCTCCTGCCTTAACCGATTTCATCATTATGACGGAAGGAACATCGTACATGTTTCTTACCGGACCCAAAGTAGTAAAAACGGTTACCGGAGAAGATGTCACGCAGGAACAATTGGGAGGAGCATCGGTACACTCGTCAAAATCGGGAGTAGCACAATTTGCCGTACCGACAGAAGAAGAAGGCATGAATCTTATTCGCAAACTCCTTAGTTTTCTTCCCCAGAACAATCTTGAAGACCCTCCCATATTCCCCAACGATGATCCCATAGACAGACTTGAAGACAGCTTAAACGAAATTATACCCGAAAGCCCCAATAAACCCTACAACATGTATGAAGTAATCGGCGCCATCATCGATAAAGGCGAATTTCTCGAGGTGCATGCCGATTACGCAAGAAACATTATCGTGGGATTTGCTCGTTTTAACGGACAAACGGTCGGTATCGTGGCCAATCAGCCAAAATATCTGGCAGGTGTGCTCGATATCAATGCATCGCGTAAAGGGGCACGCTTTGTTCGTTTTTGCGACGCTTTCAATATTCCCATCGTTTCGCTGGTCGATGTTCCCGGATTCCTCCCAGGCACAGGACAAGAATACGGCGGCGTAATTACACATGGAGCCAAGTTGTTGTATGCTTACGGAGAAGCTACCGTTCCCAAAATTACCGTCACTTTGCGAAAAGCTTACGGGGGAGCACATATCGTTATGAGTTGTAAACAACTTCGTGGCGATATCAACTATGCTTGGCCAAGTGCCGAAATAGCCGTTATGGGTGCCGAAGGTGCAATAGAAGTGCTTTACAGTAAAGAAATTGCAGCAGAAAAAGATCCCGAAAAGAGAGCAGCCATCATAGAAGAAAAAAAGAACGAGTACAACAGATTGTTTACCAATCCGTATAACGCCGCGCGTTATGGTTATATCGACGATATTATCGAACCGCGAAATACGCGCTTCCGCATCATTCGTGCTTTACAACAACTTCAAACCAAAAAACTGGTGAATCCTCCCAAAAAACATGACAATTTGCCTTTATAAATAAGTGGAAATGATGACAAAAGTAAAACAAATAGGATTCGTGGTCCTTGCCATAACCCTGCTTTTGGGCAGCTGTTCAAAAAAGAAAAATAATTCATCATGGGTTATCAATGAAGTGTTGATCAACAATAAAACCAACATGATAGACGAATACGGTGAACGCAACGGATGGATTGAAATTTACAACAACACAGCCAAAACACAGGATCTGGGAGGAATGTATCTAACAACCGATAAGAACAATCCTAAAATGTATCCGATTCCCTTGGGAGACGTGAGAACCCAAATAAAGCCTTATCAACACGCTTTATTCTGGGCCGACGACAAACCTTTTCACGGGAATTTTCATACCAACTTCAAACTAGATACAATTGGCGAAAATTACATCGCATTGTATGAAGCCGACGGGAAAACCCTTGTTGACGAAATTGTTGTTCCGGCAGGAATACCGGCCGATAAAACTTTTGGGTATCCCGTGGATGGAATTAAATATGATGAAGAGGGGAATTTGACAGCAACAATCCTGGAAAGAGTTACCCCCGGAAGCAACAATAAGATCATTGCGGAAAATCCTAAAATAATTGATCTAAAACAAAACGATCCATGGGGAATCATGATTACGATTACCTCTATGCTGGTGGTATTTATCGGGTTAATTCTGCTTTATCTGGTTTTTAATTTCACAGGCAATTTATCGAAAAATATAACGCAAAAGAGAGTAGCCAAAAGTGGGAAGTTGTCTGCAGCCAGAAGCGAATCCCAATTGTCGGGCGAAGTATTGGCAGCCATATCGGCAGCAATCCTCGAATTAAAGGAAGAGCAACACGATATGGAAAATACCGTTTTAACGATACAGCAAGTCAAAAGGCATTATTCTCCCTGGAGTTCGAAAATATACACATTACGTCAACTTCCTCGTAAATAGCAAATAACACAATCAAAAAAAATATTCCAATGAAAGAATTCAATTATAAAATCAACGGTGCACCATACAGAGTTGTTGTTCTTAACTCGGATGATTCAACGATAGAATTGGAAGTAAACGGAATACCTTACACCGTGGAGCTGGAACAAAAAACCAAAAAACCATTGACAGGCGTAAGACGTCCAAGTCGTGAGGCAGCTCCGGCACCCACTCCAACAAGCACTTCTACCCCATTGGTAACCAAGCCGGCGACTTCATCCGAAAAGACCGTTATTCAATCTCCTCTGCCGGGAATCATCATCGATATTAAATGCAAAGAGGGAGACGTCGTAAAAAAAGGTCAGACCTTGTTGATTCTCGAAGCAATGAAAATGGAGAACAATATCCTTGCAAGCACCAATGGAACAGTAAAACAGATATTGGTGAACAAGGGCGATACCGTTCTCGAAGGTGCCGACTTGGTAGTAATCGAATAAAAACCGACCGTAATGAATACATTATTATCGTTAGGAGACAATTTACAGACGTTGTGGGAATTTACCGGTTTTGCAAATGCCGAATTGGGGCATATTATCATGATTCTGGTAGGATTATTGTTCATTTTCCTGGCTATCAAATTTGAATTTGAGCCACTTCTCTTGATCCCAATCGGTTTCGGTATACTCGTCGGAAATATACCCTTCAACGAAATAGCCAACTTGAAAGTCGGCATATACGAAGAGGGATCGGTATTGAACATCCTTTATCAGGGAGTGATAGAAGGATGGTACCCGCCCCTCATTTTTTTGGGTATAGGGGCAATGACCGACTTCTCGGCACTGATTGCCAACCCCAAACTTATTTTGATAGGCGCAGCCTGTCAATTCGGCATATTCGGAGCCTATATTATTGCACTTAGATTGGGTTTCGAGCCCAATCAGGCAGGAGCTATAGGAATTATCGGGGGAGCCGATGGCCCGACAGCCATTTTCCTCTCTTCGAGACTTGCACCCAATTTAATGGGAGCTATAGCCGTATCCGCTTATTCGTACATGGCATTGATACCAATAATACAGCCTCCCTTCATGCGCCTGTTAACGACCAAAAAGGAACGCGTTATCCGCATGAAAGCTCCACGCATGGTCTCACAAACCGAAAAAATCATGTTCCCCATAGTAGGACTATTGCTTACCGCTTTCCTGGTCCCTTCGGGACTTCCATTGTTGGGAATGTTGTTCTTTGGCAATCTGCTTAAAGAATCGGGTGTAACTCGTCGTTTGGCCGAAACCGCACGTGGTCCGCTCATCGACATCGTCACCATTCTTTTGGGATTGACCGTGGGCGCATCTACTCAAGCTACCACATTTTTAACGGCACAATCCGTTAAAGTATTTATTATTGGAGCACTATCTTTTATTATTGCAACCGTTGCCGGGATTCTTTTTGTCAAGTTTTTCAATTTGTTCCTAAAAAAAGGCAACAAAATCAATCCGCTTATCGGCAATGCCGGCGTTTCGGCTGTTCCACATTCAGCCCGAATGTCCCAGGTAGTGGGGTTGGAATACGATCCCGGCAACTACCTGCTTATGCACGCGATGGGGCCCAATGTAGCCGGAGTGATCGGATCGGCTGTGGCTGCCGGTATCATGCTTGGTTTTTTGGGTTAATGTAACTGTGAAATAAAAAACAAATTTAGGAAATGACCAACTCAAAAATATTTCCCTATTACATGGAGAAATTGTTATGGGATTAGAGCAATTATTGCCTGCGATTGCGACGATGACATGGCAAGACCTGGTTATGATCGCCATCGGGCTCATTCTTATTTATCTGGCAATTGCCAAAAATTATGAACCTACCTTATTGCTTCCAATTGGATTTGGAGCCATCTTGGTAAATATCCCCTTCTCATCGGCAATTACACAAATCGATCCTGCTACGGGACAAGCTGTCGAAGGGGTATTGAATACATTTTTCAATGCGGGAATAATTACGGAGATTTTTCCGCTGCTGATATTTATTGCGATTGGCGCAATGATCGATTTTTCGCCATTGTTCCGCAACCCGTCGTTATTGTTGTTTGGGGCTGCAGCCCAGTTTGGAATTTTTATGACCATGATATTTGCTTCTCTGCTGGGTTTTGATTTGAGAGAAGCCGCTTCCATTGGAATTATCGGTGCAGCCGATGGTCCAACCTCCATTGTAGTTGCCTCGCGCTTTGCACCTAATTTGCTTGGCCCCATTTCCGTGGCAGCCTATTCCTATATGGCGCTGGTGCCCATTATTCAACCTCCGGTAATACGCTTATTGACGACAAAAAAAGAACGATTGATCCGGATGTCCACAGCCGACAATTACAACAAGAAGATATCGAAAAAAGCATTGATTGCCTTTCCTATTGTTGTAACCATCGTAGCCGGAATCATCGCCCCTTCTTCACTTGCCCTGATCGGATTTTTGATGTTCGGAAATCTGATACGCGAATGCGGAGTGCTGAACAAGTTATCGTTGGCAGCTCAAAACGAATTGGCAAGTCTGGTAACCCTGCTGCTGGGTATTACCATTGCCAGTACCATGACAGCCGATCGCTTTATTCGGGTGGATACGCTCATCATTATAGCCTTAGGATTATTTGCTTTTGTTTTTGACACCTTTGGCGGCGTGATTTTTGCAAAATTTATGAATCTGTTTCGCAAAGAAGGAAATAAAATCAATCCGATGATCGGAGCATGCGGAATATCGGCATTCCCAATGTCGGCTCGCGTAATTCATCAGATGGGACAGAAAGAAGACCCGTTCAATTACCTGCTCATGCCGGCTATCAGTGCAAATGTAGGGGGTCAAATCGGCTCCGTCGTAGCCGGCGGTATTATCTTAACATTGGTTCCATTATTTGCATAAAAATAAAACAGCATGGCACAAACACTAGAAAAAACATTGCAAATTGCAGGTATAGGAATAATTGGTGTGTTCGTTTTCATGACACTCTTTTATCTGCTGATTCTTGCAATCGATAAAATTTTCCCTTACAAGGAAGAAGCAAATGCAAAAGAGAATTCAGTCAAAGAAAGCACACAAAACAAAACCCAAACATAAGGATAGGAAAAAAATTACCCACAAAACCTAAAACCAAAAAAGCGGGATAAAATGAACAAGTTTCGCTTTTTTGGTTTTTTATTTTCTAAGATCCGTACCCCACATCAACTTATCGCGAAGTGTTTTAAAAAAAGTATGGTCGATACGTTTTACGATTTTTTGAGTATATGCTGCTTTATAAACTTCAATAGACGTGTGCTCGTCAAATATTTGCGAATGCCCATCGAGCGATACCAAATAATGCTTGCTCCGACTTTCCACCTTCAATAAAATACGACTATCGTCACCAACTACCAATGGTCTTGCAGTAAGACTGTGAGGTGCAATTGCAGCCAAAATAAAACTGGGCGAAGTGGGCACCAAAATAGGGCCGCCAATACTGAGCGAATAAGCCGTGGAACCTGTAGGAGTGGCGATTACCAACCCATCAGCTTGGTACGACGTCAAATATTCACCATTGATATAAGCATGAATAGAAAGCATGGAAGCGGTATCCTGTTTCAGTATAGCCACTTCATTCAAAGCACAGACATTATCGAAAGGATTAGGATCTTCTTTTGTGTCGATTTCCAGTAAAGTACGTTCTTCGATTCGGTATTTTTTCTCCACGATTTCCGGTAAAATATCATCCAATTCATGGTAGTTGACACCGGTGAGAAATCCCAATCTCCCCGTATTGATTCCCAAAATAGGTATTCCTCTGTCACCAATTGCCGAAGCCGTACGCAAAAAAGTACCATCGCCTCCCACACTCATTGCCATATCTAGCGGCGGTATCACATCAAAAAGTATACATAGGGGACGTATTTTATCCTGTATATCGGGCGAAAAAGAATAAAAAAGTTTATCAGGCAAATAAAGATCGATAGGGTATTTTTTTATAGCCTCACATACGGAAAATATGTATTTTTCAAATTGAGGATTCCTATCGGGAGAAATGTTGCCAAACACCGCTATTCTCATATCTTTATTTTTGATGCGAATTACATATTGAGATAAAACAACAACTCCTGCAGCCGTTCTCGCTGTATATCGTTAATTTCGCCTTCTTTCATGTAATAGTAAACAACATTGTAATTAAAACGTTCAAAACTTCGCAACACATGAGTGAGGTCTGAAATATCCAGTTTAATGGATACGAGAACTGTTGAGCCATCCGAAACAGGCAAAACAGATAAACTCATCACATGAGCATTGTTGCTTTCAATGATTCGCGCAATTTCGGTCAGCGTGTAATCTTTCAAAGGTATCTCTAAAATTATTAAAGAATTCTCGGCCTCAGTCAAATCGGCAAATTCTTCAGGCGTAATGTGAGACGAGAACTTTTCTACTTGCTTTTTAATAAATTCTTTGGTCGACATATTTAAAAAAACGGTTTATTCGTATTACTTTTGTAGTCTAATTACAAAGATGGAAAAATTGTTAGAAACAACAAATTTTCTAAGCGTATTTTATATTTCCTTTATTTAAGATGGACCGAATAATTTTTCAGGTGTTTATCGTGAAGGAATTAAAAAAATGTATGTTATGACCAAATTAAGCGTAAATATCAACAAAATAGCCACATTACGAAATGCACGAGGGGGCAATTTGCCAAATGTGGTACAGGCAGCTATCGACTGTCAACGTTTTGGGGCCGACGGCATCACCATTCATCCTCGTCCTGACGAAAGGCACATCAAACAAAAAGATGTGTTCGACTTGCAACCAAAGATTTATACGGAATTCAATATCGAAGGGAACCCGACTCCCGAATTCATTTCGTTGATAAAGAAAATACGTCCAACACAAGTTACTTTGGTACCCGACGCCCATGACGCCATCACTTCTCATGAAGGATGGGATACTGTCACGCACGCAGATTTCCTAACCGATGTGGTAAACGAATTTCAAGCGCTGGGCATTCGCACTTCCATTTTTGTGGATCCTGACCTCGAAATGATAGAAGCGGCTTCTCAAATAGGAACCGATCGAATTGAATTGTACACGGGACCTTATGCGGAAATGTATGAAAAAGACAAAGAAAAAGCGATAGCTCCTTACATAGAAGCAGCAACGCTGGCAAAAAAACTCGGCCTCGGTGTAAATGCCGGACACGACCTGAATTTAAATAATTTGAACTATCTTTATGTTCATATTCCCTGGCTCAGTGAAGTTTCCATTGGGCATGCCCTCATTTGCGATGCCTTATATATGGGGCTCGAAAAAACAATAAAAGCGTATAAAAATTGTTTAAAGACACCTGAAAATCAGGATTAATCCCGTTGAATTATTATCTTTACATAACATAACTGATAGACAAAATCGCAATAACAAACTTAACATCGTAAAAGTGATTATCGGAATGAATCTGTTACAAATACCAACAGTAGCAAACGACACTCTCCAACAAATGGCACAACAAGTGACCACAACCGTTGGAACCCCGGAAACAACAATCAATGCTTTTGATCTCGCCATTAAAGGGGGATGGCTTATGATTGTACTTTTCGTCATGCTGCTTCTTTCCATTTACGTGTTGATTGAAAGAATCTTGGTAATCCGTAGCGCGGGAAAAGAGGATGACTCGTTTATGAACCGCATCAAGGATTATATTCACGAAGGGAAAATTGAATCGGCATTGGCACTTTGTCGAAAAACCGATACACCTGCCGCAAGAATGGTAGAAAAAGGCATTACCCGCCTAGGACGCCCCATGAGCGATATTACAGAAGCAATAGAGAACGTGGGCAACATAGAGATTGCCAAGCTTGAAAAAGGATTGCCCATTTTAGCCACTACAGCTGCCGGCGCACCTATGATTGGATTTCTCGGGACGGTTACCGGCATGGTTAAAGCTTTTATGAGTATGGCAAACGCAGGTGTTAACGTCGATGTAAACATATTGTCAACAGGTATTTATGAAGCGTTAATCACAACCGTAGGCGGTCTTATCGTCGGTATCATTGCGCTGTTTGCATACAACTACCTTACCACACAAATAAAAGGAATTGTAAACAGAATGGAAATGCGCATAATGGAATTCATGGATATTTTGAATGAACCGGCAATTTAAGGGAGTATTAAAATGGCATTAAAACAACGTTTTAAGACAGAACCAACCTTTAGTATGGCATCGATGACCGATGTCATTTTTCTGCTTTTGATCTTTTTTATGATCACATCGACCATTGTTGTGCCGAATTCGATTAAAGTTTTGTTGCCGAAATCGCAACAACAAGCTCAAGCAAAACCACTGACACGTATAACTATCGACAAAAATCTGAATTATTACGTAGCAAACGGCAACGAAACAGAACGGCAAGTGCCCTTTGAGGCAATCACACCCTTTCTACAAGCAGCATACGCGGTCAACCCGGATGTGTATGTGGCACTTTATGCAGACGAAAACGTGCCCTATCGGGAAATTGTAAAGATATTGGATATTGCCAATAAGCATAAATTTAAAGTGGTATTGATGACCCGACCAAATTAAAGGGAACTTTTCCCAAGAATTTCTATTTCATGACAATTGAAAAAGAAAAAATAGGTGGAATTATTGGAACAATTGTTTTTTCGGTATTGCTCCTGATCATCCTCTTGTTTTCTTATTTTACCATAGCCCTTCCCCCCGAAGAATGGGAAGGAATCCCCGTTATGTTCGGAACTGAAGATGAAGCAGGGGGATCAACAGAACCTTTTATGACCGAAACACCGGATGTTTCTACATCATCTATCCCCGATGAAACTTCCGAATCGTCATTGATTACGCAAAGCGACGAACCCTCAATTAATGTGAAAGCTCAGCGTGAAGAAGAGCAACGTAAGGCCGAATTGGACAAGCAGCGCCGTTTACAAGAAGAAGCTGCCCGTCGCCAACGAGAAGAAGAGGCTCGCCGTCGCGAGATCAATCGACAAATGTCGGGATTATTCGGCGAAAATGCCTCAGGAAGCAGGGGAAACACCGAAGGATCCGGCACACAAGGCGTTTCCACGGGAAATGCCACGCAAGGAGCATCCAAAGGCAGTGGAGGAATAGGAACATATGATCTTAGTGGAAGAAGCTTGGGTGCAGGAGGGCTTGTACAACCCCAATATACCGTGAACGATTACGGCACTGTGGTTGTTAATATAATAGTGGACCCGGCAGGCAATGTAATTCACGCCGAAATCGGACGGGGAACAAATACCCCGAGTCCCAAGCTTCGAGAAGAAGCCCTGCGGGCTGCCCGTAGCACCAAGTTCAATGCAATCAACTCGGGGAACAATCAACAAGGAACAATTACATATAAGTTTAATCTCAATTAAAAAAAACAATAAAAAAATTTACTATGAAAAAAGTAGCACTATTTTTGGCAAATGGGTTCGAAGAAATAGAAGCCCTTGGAACAATAGATGTATTGCGAAGAGCAGAAATTTCGGTACAAACAGTATCGATTTCCGATGAATTGAAAGTGACCGGAGCACACGACATTACCGTTTTTGCAGATAAATTGTTTACAGACGTAGATTTTTCGGCTATCGATGTTTTGATTTTACCCGGCGGTATGCCCGGCGCAACAAACCTAAACGAACACCACGGGGTGAAAGAACAAATAAAAACATTTGTTTCAGAAGGAAAATATGTGGCTGCAATTTGTGCAGCTCCTATGGTTTTAGGCAAGTTGGGCTTGCTTAAAGGAAAAAAAGCCACGTGTTATCCCGGTTTCGAATCTCAACTTGTCGGAGCAAATATAACCGGAGAAAATGTAACAGTCGACGGAACAATCGTAACCGGAAAAGGTCCCGGTTTAATGTTCGATTTCGCATTACAACTCGTTGAAATTATTGCAGGAAAAGAAATACGAAAAAAAGTAGCAGAAGGATTGTTGTGGGGAAACAAAATATCCGATTGAAAGACAAATTTCAATTTTTCGGATTTTGACCATTATCGCCACAAATTCATAAATTTAAGGTGCAGAGAATTGGTTTATACAGGAAAACGACCTATCTTTGCACCGTTTTTTAACAATATAATGTCTAACTTATTTAATTGATTTTTTTACAAAACAAATGACAGACAACTTAAATAATAATGTCACTCCCATTGAAAATTTTGATTGGGAAACCTATGCCGAAGGAGGCGAAGGATACAACAAAGAAGAGAAAGAAAAACTTATCGAGAGCTACACCAACACACTGAGTAAAATCAGTGATAAAGAAGTAGTAACCGGAGTCGTAACTTCCATGGATAAACGCGAAGTCATAATAAATATTGGCTACAAATCGGAAGGCGTTGTCCCAATGAGCGAATTCAGGTATAATCCTGATCTGAAAGTGGGCGACGAAGTAGAAGTTTATATCGAAAGCCAGGAAGATAAAAGAGGACAACTGGTACTTTCCCACAAAAAAGCACGCGCCTCACGTTCATGGGAGCGTGTAAATGAAGCATTCCGAAATAATGAAGTCATCAAAGGATATATCAAATGCCGCACAAAAGGCGGTATGATTGTAGACGTGTTCGGAATCGAAGCATTCTTGCCCGGTTCGCAAATTGATGTGAATCCCATTCACGACTACGACATGTTTGTGGATAAAACAATGGAATTCAAGGTTGTAAAAATCAATCCCGAATTCAAAAATGTGGTTGTATCTCACAAAATATTGATTGAAGAAGAACTCGAACAACAAAAGAAAAAAATTATTGCAAGCCTTGAAAAAGGTCAGGTACTCGAGGGAACCGTCAAAAACATTACCTCTTACGGAGCATTTATTGATCTCGGTGGTGTAGATGGTCTTATCCACATTACCGATCTTTCTTGGGAACGTGTTCAACATCCGGAAGAGGTAGTCAAATTAAACGACAAGATCAATGTCGTTATTCTTGATTTCGACGAAGAAAAGAAACGTATTGCCCTTGGATTAAAACAATTAACGCCACATCCATGGGATGCATTGGATCCCAATCTGAAAGTTGGCGATATTGTGAAAGGGAAAGTAGTCGTAATTACCGATTACGGAGCATTCGTAGAAATTGCACCGGGAGTGGAAGGACTTGTTCACGTGTCGGAAATGAGCTGGACACAGCGTTTGCATACAGCGCATGACTTCCTAAATGTCGGCGACGAAATAGAAGCCGTAATTCTTTCTCTTGACCGAGAAGATCGCAAGATGTCTCTCGGAATGAGGCAATTGAAACCCGACCCATGGGAAACTATTGAAGAGAGATATCCAATTGGAAGTACTCACACAGCTACCGTTCGCAACTTCACCAACTTTGGAGCATTTGTGGAAATAGAAGAAGGCGTGGAAGGATTGGTTCATATCTCGGACCTTTCATGGACAAAGAAAATCAAACACCCAAGCGAAATAACCGAAATTGGAGCACCACTCGAAGTACAAGTACTGGAAATCGATAAAGAAAATCGTCGCTTGAGCCTTGGACACAAACAACTGAAAGAAAATCCATGGGATGTATTCGAAACTATTTTCACCGAAGGTTCCGTACACGAAGGGACCGTAGCTGAACTGACAGATAAAGGTGCTATCATCGCTCTTCCATATGGTGTCGAAGCATTTGCCTCATCTAAGCATTTAGTAAAAGAAGACGGATCGCAAGCACAACCGGATGAAAAATTGGAATTCAAAATAATCGAATTCAATAAAGATGCTAAACGCATTGTGGTATCTCATACACGGGTATCGGAAGATGAACAAACCGAAAAAACCGACTCGTCGAAACGCAAACCAAGACGTTCGAGCAAAAAAGGCGATTCCGAAACAACATCTTCTCCTATAATCGAAAAAACAACATTTGGCGATATCGAAGAACTGGTTGCTTTAAAGGAAAAGCTTGAAAACCAAAAAGCGGCAACTAAAAAAGGAGCAAAGAAAAAAGCAAAAGCAAAAGAGGAAAAAGCCGAAGAAACAATAGCAGTAGAAGACGAGAAAGCGGAAAAGGAAGTTTCCGAGGTTGAGGTTAAGGACAACGAAAAGGAAGTAAAACAAACGGAAACAGAAGTTGAAGCGAAAACGGATGCCGGAGAAACTGAGACAACAACCGAAGTAAAAGAAAAATCAGATACTGAAACTACTGATGTTGAAAGCAACTCA
The DNA here is from genome assembly GCA_002381125.1 of Bacteroidales bacterium UBA4179. Lineage (GTDB taxonomy): Bacteria > Bacteroidota > Bacteroidia > Bacteroidales > Dysgonomonadaceae > Anaerorudis. The sequence continues at coordinate 27,395 of DFUT01000031.1, forward strand.
GAGAAAGAGAAAGAGGAAAAAGAAGTAAAAGAAAAATCAGATGCTGATACAACTGATGTTGAAGCCGGTGCCGAAGAGGTGAAAGAAGAGGCAAAGGAAGAGGCGAAGAAAGAAGCGAAAGAAACAAAAGCTGAAATATCAGTTGAAACCAAAGAAGACGCGCCTGTAAAAAAAGAAGAAAAAGAAGCACCGAAGGAAAAAGCCGAATCAGAAGCAGAAGCAAAAACAGAAGCAGAAACAGAAACAGAAACAGAAGCAGAAACAGAAACAGAAGCAGAAGCAGAAGAGACAACCAAGCAAGAACAAGAAGAAAAAAAAGACGCTCCAAAAGAAGAAAAATAAGTTCATTTTTAAAAACTTCTTACATAAACAAAAAGCTGCCTTAAAAAAGGCAGCTTTTTGTTTACCTTAAAATACAACCACTCTAAAAACTTTAAAGCGGATCTACAAATGCAATCAATACAATAGAGGATAAGTATCGGTTGTTGTCGTCAGCTCAACACCTCCCGGTTCCTTGGTATAATAACGAAAACGCACTTTCTTTTTACCTGTTCCTAATGAAGATTTTAGCATGTTGCGCAAATTTTTCACATCTAAAGAAACCGTTCCTGTCTCCGTTTTATTCGCATCCTTGACTACCCTTAAACGCACATCGATGATTATCTCATCGTTATCTCCGGAAATTTCGGAAGAAGTATAAAATTCGACTGTTGCCACTTCGTCTTTTTCTCTTTCCCATTGATACGAAAACACCCAGAGATCATACTTATAATCATACATTTCGGAATCATAAACAAAAGGCTCAAATTTGGTTAAAGGGATAATGGTATCGGAGGGAGCCTCTTGAAATCCCAACATAACATAAGGTACAGGAACCACATCGCTAACCACGGCATTACAAATTACTCCATTGCTCCCATATTCGGACTTCCATATATACGAAATAAAATAATAACGGTTTGGCGTAAGCATTCTTATTTCGTTAGAAGTTATTGCTAAACCACTTGCGGTACTGGCGTAAATAAGGCCACTTTCTTCGTCCATCGTCACATAGGAAAACTGCATTACTCCCGTGTAACTGTTGTCTCCCGAGTCCAAACATGAGCTCAACATAAAGCCCATTGTCAGGATGCTGCAAATCAATACAATCTTTTTCATTTTTTTCTCATATTTAATAGTTAAAAATTAAGTTTAAGTCCTACATTCAAATCCAACACAATTTTTTTGTCGGAATAAAAGGTTTTATATTTATTGCCGGCATCAAAATAATAGGCTCCACCTATCTTGCCATATATTCCCAACCGGTTATATAAAGGATAAGATAATCCGATCCCGGCATTGATCGACATTTGAGGATGTTTTTGATGAATAGACTCCGATACCTTCTTTTCCGATCCACCGTTTGTTTCCGGATCTACCGTTTTATCCACATACTGATATTTACCATACACATCTTTTTCGATCATTCCTCCCATAGAGACATACATATTGAACTTATGAAAGGATAAAAGAGAATAATTCACATATAATGGAACACCCAAATAATGCAATTGTTGCGTTTCTTGACTTTTAAATTGGTTGCTCGAATTATTTGCTTTCGAGTATAAATAGGTATACATAAGTCCCGTTTCTACCGACAGACGATCCGTGAAATGTTTGGCTACTGTAACCCCTGCGGATAAAGGTTGTTCATGAACCATCTCTGAAATATTGTCGGTTATATCCGCTTGATTGATATCAAATGCAATCTTATTTAGATTCTCCATTATCATATTTTTCCCGGGTTCATCATCAAACGCAGAATTGTTTGATTTGACACTTTTCAGTGTCATGGGAAAATTTGTTGTACGCCGCGAAGAGGTTAACCCTCCTCTTGCATTAAAAGCTATTGCAATATTATCGCTTTTTTCTTTCTCTTTCAAATCTAAATAAGATTGACTATTGTTTCGTTGATTGACAAACTCTTCTATCAATTGCTCCAACTCTTCGCCAGTCGGTTCTTCGGACTGTTCTTTCAAAATGTCTTTTTCATTTGCACTATCCGCATCAACAACAGGCAATTCTTCCGTTTCATGATGAGACATTTCCTTTTCTACGAGTATTCCCGTTTCTTCAACCCCTTTAAATTTATTGTTATCAACCGAAACCATTAATGGAGAATGTTCAATTTCAATTTTTTCGATGATGGGAGAAGAGAGTTCATTTTCTTCGGTATGCGTAATTTTTTCTGTTACTACCGCAATATCGTTATCAACCGGAAAATTCAGGTATATCAGCCCACCCACTATCAAAGCAACAATTACCGCTGCAGCAGCCATCCATCGCCGTTGGACAGTGCGCTTCCGCATTGCTTTGTCGAGCGATTTCTCAAGCCGATCCCATCCATTATCCGGAACAGGTGCTTCGTAATCGTACAACTTCAACCGAAATTGTTCTTTTATATCGTCTTTCTTGTTCATTTTTTACCGTTTATTTTTCAGGATGGCTTTAATTTTTTTTCGCAATAGTGCTCTGGCACGCGAATATTGTGAACGCGAAGTGGATTCGTTGATGCCAAGCTTCTTGCCTATTTCTTTATGAGACATATCTTCAAACACAAATAAATTAAATACAGTTCGATAACTTTTCGGGAGCTGCCGTATCATATCAAGGAGCTCCTCTTGGGTAATATCTCCGGTATCGTAAGAATCGTCGTCCGAAAGAATAAAAAAATCCGATTCAATCTGCTCTATATCGATAGCCATAAGATTTCTCTTTCGTTCGAAACGATAATTTTCGATTGCAAGATTCACAAAAATGCGTCTCATCCATCCTTCAAAAGATCCCTTGCCCGAATAGGAGTCAATACGCGTAAAAACCCGAAAAAATCCATCGTGCAACAAGTCCCATGCCGTTTCGTCATTTTTACAATAACGCAAACAAACGCCCATCATTTTAGGAGCATATATTTCATATAGCTTCCTTTGAGCATCACGGTCCTTTTTCTTACACGCTTCTATCAACTGCGAATCATCCATTACTTATCGCATTCATATATATAGATGGAATAAATCGAAAAACGCTGCACGAATTTCTCACTTTTTACAAAATTATCAATTTTTGTCGGGGAAAAGGCTCTTTTCCTATAAATAAGGAACAAAAAAAGAGGATATGTAAAATCAAGAAAAAATCGATTCAAATATATGATTATTAAATTGTTTGATTCTTGTTTTTTTTTTACTTTTGTTCCGACTAATTTATTCATATTAAAAAATAATTTATATGAAAGATTTCCCGAAAATCGTTCTAGGATCAGCGCTCGGATTTATTATTGCGAGCATACTTATTTCCATTATTTTCATGCTCTTTTTTTTCATTACCGCAGGCTCATTAGTTAAGTCGGTTGGTGAAGAACAGTTTGTACCCGCAAACAACAGTGTGCTTAATTTGTGTTTGAGTGGAAACATCAAAGAAAGAATACCCCGCACCACCACTTTTATGCCAAAGGATGAAACCGCAGCAATGGGGCTCGACGATATCATTGCGGCTATTCGCAAAGCAAAAAACGATCATCGAATAAAAGGTATTTACCTTAACCCCCGCATATTTTCCGCATCGCCTGCCACACTGGCACAAATTCGCCAAGAGTTGATCGACTTCAAGGAAAGCGGAAAATTCATTGTCGCATATGCCGACACTTATACACAATCGGGATATTACCTGGCATCGGTAGCAGACAAAATCGCTGTTAATCCTCAAGGGTCGCTTGATATTCACGGCTTGGCATCCATACCTGTTTTTTATAAAGACGCTCTGGAAAAACTCGGAATTGAAGTGCAAGTGTTCAAAGTAGGAACATACAAATCGGCCGTAGAACCCTTTACACTCACCGAAATGAGTGAAGCCAACCGACAACAAACAACCTCTTCGCTTAACGATATATGGAGTTTTATGCGAAGTGATCTTGCCAATAGCCGCCATTTATCGATCGACGAGGTAGACTCTGTTGCCAATCAGTTTCCTCTCTTAAAAGAAACAGCGTACCTGATAAACAAAAACCTTGTGGATACCGTACTATATGAGACCGAAATGAAAAATTATTTACGTACGCTCCTCAATATCGATAAGGAAGACAAAATTCCGTCGGCCACGGTTCGGGATATGAAATCGGTACCTCCTCCGATAATAAAAAAATCGAAAAACAACATCGCCCTTTTATATGCCGTGGGAAATATCGTATCGGGAAATGGTTCGTCGGATATTCAAGATAAATTCATGGTCAACGAAATCGAAAAACTGCGAAAGGATGATAACATTAAAGCAGTCGTTTTTCGCGTAAATTCAGGGGGTGGAAGCGCTTATGCATCGGAACAGATATGGAAAGCCATAACCGACTTGAAAAAAGAAAAACCCGTTGTTGTTTCAATGGGCGATCTGGCAGCCTCGGGAGGATATTACATTTCATGCAATGCCTCCAAAATCGTAGCGCAACCAACCACTATTACCGGCTCCATCGGCATTTTCGGCCTTTTCCCAAATATGCAAGGAACAATGAATAAACTTGGACTCAATTTTGATGTCGTCAAAACACATAAATACGGCGATTTCGGAAATTTATCTCGTCCAATGAACAAAGACGAAAAAGCCATGCTTCAATCCTATATCGATAAAGGATACGATACCTTCCTGTCACGTTGCGCCGAGGGCCGCAATATCCTCAAAGACACACTGGCAAAATATGCCGAAGGACGCATCTGGACAGGAAATCAGGCAAAAACAATCGGCTTGGTAGATGAATTGGGTGGAATAGAAAAAGCCATAAAAATAGCAGCCGATCTTGCCAATTTGGACGACGATTACGTGGTGTATGAATACCCAAGAAAACGTTCTTTATTCGAAGAACTTTTTTACAGGAACAAAAACGACTTGGCATTAAAAACACTCAAAGAATATTTGGGCGATAGTTATGACATTTTCATGACGATAAAAAATCTGAAGGAAGAAGATTTTATTCAGGCTCGCCTACCTTATGTTTTGAATATTCAGTAATCATATGAATCATCCCCCATTATACATACGCCGTTCGTTACTGCCACTGTCGTGGCTGTATGGAATCGGAGTGAATCTGCGAAATAAACTATACGATGCTCATATTTTAAAACAAAAAAAATACGACATCCCTGTTATTTGCGTAGGAAATCTCACCGTAGGGGGTACGGGAAAAACGCCTCATATCGAATACTTGGTTAAATTACTTTCCACAAAATATAAGGTGTGTGTTTTAAGCAGAGGATATAAACGAAAAAGCCGAGGATTTGTAGAAGTTGAGCCCGATTCCGGCGTCGAAGAAGTGGGGGATGAGCCGTTGCAGATCAAACAAAAGTTTCCCGAAACATTGGTTGTGGTAGATAAAAACCGAAACAAAGCCATCGAAAAAATAATGGAAATGCCGGAAGACAAAAAACCGGATGTAATTCTGATGGATGACGGTTATCAGCATCGTTCGGTAATCCCTTCGCTTTCCATTTTGCTGGTTGACAGCAACCGCCCAATTTTTGAAGACAAACTGTTGCCGGCAGGAAACTTGCGTGAACCATTTTCGGAAAAGGCAAGGGCATCCATCGTATTGGTAACCAAATGCAATCCTAAGATGCGCCCTCTCGACTTCCGCATTTACACCAATGGCTTGGATTTATTCCCTTATCAATCCTTATATTTCACCTCATTCGATTACGGCGACCTCAAACCGGTGTTCCCTGAATTTCAATCGGAAGAAATCATGCTCGACGATCTGCGCAAAAAACACGTTATCTTGGTTACCGGTATCGCATCACCACAGCCATTGATCGATAAGCTGGAAAAAAAGACCTATAATCTTTATCCGCTTCTCTTCGGCGATCACCATCAGTTCAATAAAAAAGATATCGAAACAATAAAAAAACGTCTAAACAGTATCGACAAAGAAGATAAAATAATCGTCACAACAGAGAAAGATACCATGCGTTTCAAAACATTAGAAACATTGGATGATAACATCAAATCCATTCTCTACTATATTCCTGTTGAGGTAAAATTCATCAAAAAATCGGAAAAAGAGTCTTTCAATAAAAAAATTCACAATCATGTTAGAAAATATCAGGCAAACAAGCAATTATCTAAAAAGTAAAATTGAAGAAATCCCCAATACCGCCATTATACTTGGCACCGGCCTCGGAGAATTGGTTCATGAAATCGACAACAAACAAATAATTCCCTATACGGAAATCCCCAATTTCCCCGTTTCCACGGTCGAAGGACACAGCGGAAACCTGATTGTCGGTACATTAGGAGGAAAGAAAATACTGGCTATGCAAGGACGTTTTCATTACTACGAAGGGTACTCCATGCAGCAGGTCACTTTCCCTATCCGCATTTTTCAAGCTCTAGGAATACAATATCTTTTCGTATCCAACGCAGCAGGAGGCATGAATCCGACTTTCGATATCGGCGACATCATGCTCATCGAAGATCATATCAACCTGTTCCCCGAGCATCCGCTCCGCGGAAAAAATTACGACGAGCTGGGACCACGTTTCCCGGATATGAGTGAGGCCTACGACAAAAAATTACGCCTAATGGCAATGGAGGTTGCCAAAGAAAAAAATATTAAACTTCAACACGGCGTATACGTGGGCGTACAAGGTCCCACTTTTGAAACTCCTGCCGAATATTATTTTTTCCGCATCATCGGGGGCGATGCCGTTGGCATGTCTACCGTTCCCGAAGTGATTGTGGCCAATCATGCAAAAATGAAAGTACTGGCCTTTTCCATCATTACCGACTTGGGGGTCATCGGCAAAATAATAGAAGTATCGCATGAAGATGTGCAAGAAGCAGCAAAACTTGCTCAACCGAAAATAGCCGCCATCATGCGCGAAATCATCCAAAAAATTTAACAAAAAGCATTTTTAATTTATGCAGCGAACAGAAATAGCGACATTGGGGGAGTTCGGCTTGATCGAACATCTCACCAACGATATACAACTCACTCAAAAAACTTCGGTAAAAGGCGTTGGCGACGATGCAGCCGTAATCGACAATACCGATAAAAAGACCTTGGTGGCAACCGATATTTTGCTGGAAGGCATTCATTTCGATCTTACCTATGTACCCCTGAAACATTTGGGATACAAAGCGGCGATCGTCAATTTTTCGGACATCTATGCTATGAACGGAACGCCACAACAAATCGTGGTTTCTCTGGGTATTTCAAACCGTTTTTGCGTAGAAGACGTAGATGCATTGTATGAAGGAATAAAACTTGCCTGCAAAATGTACGACGTTGACCTTGTGGGTGGCGACACCTCATCGTCACTTACCGGTTTAACCATCAACGTTGCCTGTATCGGTTATGCCGACGAGAATCAAATTGTTTACCGCAATGGCGCAAAAAATACCGACTTGATTTTTGTTTCCGGAGATCTCGGAGCTGCTTACATGGGGTTGCAACTCTTGGAACGCGAAAAACTCGTTTTTGATGGGCAACCCGATTTTCAACCCGATTTTGCGGGAAAAGAATATCTGCTTGAACGCCAACTCAAACCCGAAGCACGAAAAGACATCGTGAAATTATTGGCAGAGAACCGTATCACACCCACTGCCATGATCGACATTTCAGATGGTTTGGCTTCCGATATGTTGCACATTTGCAAACAAAGCAAAGTGGGTTGCGTCATCTACGAAGAACGAATTCCAATTGATTATCAAACTGCCTTAATGGCCGAAACATTCAATATAAATGTCACTACCGTAGCCATGAATGGCGGCGAGGATTACGAACTGTTGTTTACCGTCCCTTTAAGTTTGCATGAGCAAATTTCCGCCTTACCGGGCATCCATCTTATCGGTCATATCACACCTGAAGAAAACGGATGCAACCTCATCACACGCGATGGACAAGAGATGCAGTTGAGAGCACAAGGATGGGATCCACTTGCGTAAAAGGGAGTACAATTTTTTTCTTGTTTTTTTGCGAGACAAGTTTTGAAATTGTAAAAAAATCTCCTATCTTTGCACTCGCTAAATTAAAGAAGGTGCCATAGCTCAGTCGGTAGAGCAAAGGACTGAAAATCCTTGTGTCCCTGGTTCGATTCCCGGTGGCACCACTTGCAGCAAAACGCTTAAAAATTAATTTTTAAGCGTTTATTTTTTTATGCCGACGAACACCATCATCGATGTCTTCATCCGTAGTGAGGGTTCACATCTTGAAATTCCACTCTCGCAGCGCATATTTATTCCTGCTAAGCCTATCGATATGCGTTTTATCCTCAAACAATAAAGGTGAAAGCCTCTCCACATTACAATAACCAAGTATGGCTTTTGTAAAAGAAAGAAAAAAATCGACTGTAGATAAGGTTTTTCCTGAAGCCTCTTCACAAAAACTACGAATATTTTTCACCGGTGAAGGGACAGAAGGCGTTGCTTTTTTGCAAGTAATTTCGAAAGGTGGCGTTAATGATTTTTGTAATTGTTCTAAATCGACATCGTAAAGTAGCGTGCCATGATGCAACTCTCTGCCCCTCGATACATGTGAAGCCGTTCCCGATATCTTATGACCATCGGCAAGCCAAAGGTCTTTTCGCTTCCCGATTTTCACAGGAATTCCCATAAAATTCAGAGCAAAAACCACCGGCTGCAAAAAATGGGGACTTAACGGAGAAATGCCTTTTTCCCTATTAAAAATGAAACAGTAATTCAAATTTCCCTCATCATGATAAACGGCACCCCCACCCGATAACCTTCGTACGATGGGAATACCGTTAGCACTACAAAAATCCATATCTGCCTCATTTGCCACAGCCTGATTCGACCCGATGATCACACTTGGCTTATTTACATAAAGAAAAAGATATTCCTCACAATTGGCCGAGAAAAAATATTCTTCGGCTGCTAAGTTAAATTCAGGTATTGTGTATGGAGAGAAAACAATCTGCATAAAAAGGCACCTGACTTTTTTATTTTCCTCTCATTTTACATTAAATGCTACTTTCAAATCTTCTATTTCCTCGTCACTAATAGGACAAAGAGGACCGAGAGCTGAAGCCATCACGAGCGAATTTGCCGAAAATTCAGCCACTTCCAAATAATCGAAAGTGTTCAGCAATTTGTCACCCGTAACAAATACGCTATCGTTTTCCACCAAAATAACTTTGTTGTGATTGAACATTTCCGCCACACCATCGATATCGTTATAAATTAAACCGAAAGGAATGGACGGAACATCTTGAAGAAAAATCCAGCTTTCAGGAATGGTACGCACGTCGAATTTCGTACCGGTTATGGCATGTGCCATCAGATTAACCGGTTGTGTGCAAATAATTGAATTGATATGCGGATTCAATTGATATATGCGTTGATGCAAGGCTACAGCCCGACTTGGTGTTTTCCCTGCCTCGGCCATTCCTTTCTTTATCTGTACGATATCTTCCGGAACAATATCCCAACGTGCCACATTCCTCGGCGTAATCAGAAAATCATCGCCACGCCAACGCACCGATACCGTTCCGTACGTTGAAATCATGAGACCCTGATCGCATGCTCTACGAATAATTTTCACCATCTCCGAACGCAAAGCCCGCTCGTCCGAGGGGTAATCGATATCCATAAAATAAGGGATATTGGTAGGAATATGATTGACATATTTTGCTATTTGTTCGTCAGACAAATAATTCACCTCACCTAATCGCTTGGCATTTACTATGGTGCGACAACAAAATTCGAGCGTCTCAAAACGTTGATAAGCATCCATCATGTCAATACCTCCCAAAACAACCCCATGATTTTCCATAATCACTGCTTTATACTGGGGGTTTTTGAATTCGCTGGCAATTTTCTTTCCCAGCTCTTCACTGCCGGGTGTTCCATAGGGTGCAAAACCGATATCGCCACATATGTTATGGGCTTGAGGAATAATTTTTGTATCGGGTACTTTGTGCGCAATGCTGAACGCCACAAGTGCAGGAGGATGAGCATGAATAATTGCAGTTAACTCCGGACGGGTTTCATAGATTGCCTTATGAAATGGCAACTCAGAGGAAGGTTTGTGTGGACCAATAACCGTGCCGTCTTTTTTCACACACATGATATCTTTGGGAGTCAACGAACCTTTGTCTACCCCGGAGGGAGTGATCCAAATATCGCCGTTGTCGTCCCTAATAGAAACATTTCCACCGGAAGTTGTAGTCATACCACTCCGGTAAATTCTTCCGATGATCACATTGATCTGTTCCACCGGATGCATCAGTTTAACATCTAATTGTTTCATATTCTCTAACAAATAATCGAATTTAACTCAGTTTATTCGCATTTTCCAACAAAAACGCTTCAGCTTCCACATTCCATAAGCCCTTATACTTATCACAAATGGACGCCAATTCTTTGAAAACCTCATTGGTTTTACCCAATTCCGCAAAATCCGAGATTGCCGTCAAAGGCATGTTGATGTGGGTATAAATCAATTTCTTCCCTCCGGAAATTTCCGGCAAATGAAGAGTTGCTTCAGGTACGGCATTCAGCCCCCCAATATGAGTAATCAAACCCGCAGGATCCAGTCCCTTATTCATCATATCCAAGGCTTCCAGCATATCTTCGTTGTTCCCGCCACTAGTACCGACAACATGCGTATAGGCATAGTGAACATTGTAAAAATTCAACATAGCACTAAAATTCGGATCGCTTGGTCCTGCAAAAAAATTGAGACACCCGTCGAATCCGAGAATGGCGTCGGCTTGCTCAACAACCGACCTCACCGGAGCAAAAACAAATACATCATTATATCCTTCTCCATTGGTCAATGCTCTTAATTCTTCTACCGGATCTTGCATAACCGACGTATTGATATAGTGAAGTTCAATACCTCGTGAAGCAGCAAATTCTACGGTATAAAGCGAGGCAGCCCTGTCAAGACGCGCCTGATCGATATCGGTAACCACCAACAACGATGGGCGACGATCTTCCCTATGTAGCACAAAATTGATAGCGGCCAATCCCATTGGTCCCACACCGGCCAGAATGGCCATTTTTCCACCATCCACAATCTCCATTTTATGCACATAACTACCCGGTGTCAAATGATAATTGGCATGCATGGCGCCAATGACACACGAAAGAGGTTCGGCCAACGATGCCGGATAAAATCCTTCACCGCGATAAGGCAGCAAACAATTTCGCTCCATCACCTCATTGGGAATAATCACATAAGTGGCGTCACCGCCAATATAAGAATAACTATATCCCGGTGCACTCAATATTCCCACGGGGCCATCTTCATAATTCAGCGCAGGCTGAATGGAAAATTTATCACCAACTTTAAATCGATCTGCCCACTTCGAACCAATTTCAATCAACTCACCGGCAAATTCATGACCAATGATTACCGGATTCTCGGCAACGTTATCGGGCACCCGCTTGTGGTCTGCTCCTTGAATGGCCGCTTTATAGGACGACATACACAACGAATCACAAATAACTTTAGCCAGAATCTCATCATCTTTTATAGGCGGCAATTCAAATTCTTCCAACCGAAGATCATTCTTACCATACAAACGAACCGCTTTTGTTTTCATAAATTCTAAATCCCTAAAAAGGATTTTTTATTTGTTGTTATTTTTACTGTATTAAATACTAAATAATTCTCTCTTTTAAAAGAACAAACTAATTCAACATAACCTGCCCCCCGGTAACAGGCAATGCCTGACCGGTTTCGCCACATTGTTCCATTAGATAAATCACTCCTTTGGCAACGTCTTCGGGTGAACAACCTTTCTTCATCGGTATTTGTGCCAAATAATACGCTTTTACATCTTCTACTGTTTTTGCTCCGGGAACTTTACCGGCCTTCAAATACTGAACAAACAACCCATTATCGGGATCACTCCAAAGCGGCCCTTCGAAAAAATTTCCGGGACATACCGCATTCACCTTGATACGGAAAGGGGCTAATTCCAATGCAAACGACTGTGTCAAACCTATTCCTCCGAATTTCCCTCCGGCATAAGCAAAATTAGCCTTACTCCCTCTCAATCCCGATTTGGAATTAATCTGAATAATGTCGGCATAATAATCTTCAGAAGCATATTTTGTTTGCAGTTTCATCACTTTGCTTGCTACTTTTGCGCAGTAAAAATAGGCATTATAGTTTATTTTGGTTACAAAATCGAAAAATTCCGGCTCCATTTCGTCCAGCCCCCCTGCACGTAATACTCCGGCATTGCTGATAAAACAATCGATACCACCAAAATGACAAATAGTTTCATAAATGAGATTCTCAAGACTTGGAATTTCAGCAACGTCGGTCTTCACAAAAAGCGCATGGTTACCCTTTCCCTTCAACAAAGAATTAAAATACTCCGTTGTCGATAAACCTTTTTCCTCATTTAAGTCGGCAACCACAATATTGGCTCCTTCCAGCAATAAATTGCGGGAAATACCCTCACCGAAACCTTGTGCAGCACCCGTAACTACAATGGTTTTATTTTCAGCACGTCCAATCTTTTCGGTTGACACAACCTTTCGACGATAATTTTCGGCTTCCCAATTATCGATAAAATCGATCTGCTCTGCCGTCATGGGATGTGCACCGCCAAAAGACTGCGCCAAATAGGCAATCTTCATGACATCCTCAAAAACATCGAGAATGATCTCGCATTGTTTCGCATGATCTCCAACAGCTACAAGACCGATACCTTTTATCAACAGCACTTTAGGTTGATATCCAAACTTTTCGACAAAAGTCGGAATAACCTTTTCGGCTTCGGTCAATACTTCATCGGGATTATCTTTATTAATAAAAAGGTAGTTCGATTTGCAATAAACAATTTCATCGGGGGTAAATGGCCGTGCAATATCCGTCTGATGGTCGATATGATCGCTGAAATAGGCAATTCGTTCGTTATTGCGCACTTTCAATGTCTTCAATTCGTTTTTCGACAACATCATTCGAATACCGGGCAGTACCTGTGACACACACCGGCAAACCGGCTTTTCGCCATCGGGAAGAGGATTTTTTATCGCTTTTTCAAGCGTTGAAAAAATGTCTGCATAAAGCGCTTTGATTTCCTCCGTAGTGTCGGCAGCCACAAAAATGCCGTGATTCTGCAACCAGATAACATGCGGTTCTTCGTTATAAGTTGCCCGATAAGCTTTTAACTTCTCATCCACCTTCTTAAAGAGAACGTATCCCGGATCGGTATATTCCACAAACAAAGCTTTCTCGCCGAAAAGTTTTCTCAGCTCACTTTCTGCATTTTGAGAACACATCAAGGCATTTACCAACGTTGGATGCAAATGAACCACGTACGCATAACCGATGATATTATGCAGCGAAGTTTCCACTGAAGGGCGTTTGTCTTTGGTGAGGTTGGCCGCAGCCAAATCGTTTTTTACTTCTTCCTCGCGTTCAACAGGATTACTACTGTAAACCTTCTCCGACATCTCGTTCAATTTAGCCCTGTCAAGTATGGCAAATCCCTCCTCGGTTATCGTTGCGAGAGACGAGCCACTGGCCTTCACCCATATTTTTTCTGCATTTTTATAGGAGGTATTGCCTCCTCCGGCAATTACAAAACGATTGTCTCGTCCGTAAAATTGCGATATTTCGACAAGTTCTTCCAATTCTTTCATATCTTACTCCTAATTAATTCGTCACCGAGTTTCACCCATTCTTCTCTTTTTGAACAATCGGCATGCCCTTTGCTATCGACATAGCCTTGCAGCCCCTGCGCCACCACATGCTGATGAGCGGCAATCACGCAGGCACCTTGGTAATTAATCCGCATCAGTCGTTCGGTAAGCGGTGTACGACCTCGTGCAAACAACTCTACCGGCTCCATAATGGGTGTATTGTGCTCGCTTCCGAAGGTCACTATAAATCCATAATCATGCAGATATCCTGCATATTTTTCCAATAAATCCACACGATTGCGGGTAGTGATAAATTCTACCGAATGAAATCCACGCTCTGTCAATTCGTTAGCAACCTGTTCCAACTCTTTTTCAAAATCGGTATAATTCCCTTGAGCGTCGTCTCCAAGAAAAGGATAAGTAGGAATGCCTCCTGCTGCCAGAACCATCTCGCCGATGGTTTCCATCGGCAAAAACGCCTTTGCATCCTCCGGCACAAAAGCCCTACCTCCGGCTTTCAATAGGTTTGCCCGAATTTCGTTTTCCACCTCGGCAATGTCTTCTACGGAAGCACGCAAGGGCTTTCCTCCGAAAATCTTTTCCAGCAGGGTTTTTATCCCCTTCTTGTCCTCACCACATAGCTCGTATACTTTCAAACGAAGAGCTTTTGCCAAATGGCGTTCGCGCACCATACCCTTGGTAAGCTCCATTTTTATCCGATCAAAATCGAGCGTAAAGCCTGCTTTTTCCTCTTTTAAAATAGTGTTCAACTTTTCGCACATGGCTTTCACTTGCCTGTTGGTTTCGTTTCTTACTTCCTCCAATAGCGAAGCATAAGGCTCGGGTAAACGAAAAGGATAAGCCAACCCTTTCCCGCTAAGGTAGATGCGTCCGGGATTGGCCGGATCGTTGATCCGAATTCCTGCCTCCCGATCCTTTTCACTCAAACCGATAAATTCGATATTGAAAAGAGGGTATAATTTTCTTTTTTCACAACCGACAGCCCATTCGTCGTAGCCGGCAGTGGTATAAAAATCGTTGATCCCAACAACCTTCACATTCTCGGTTGCCGCCCTATCCAATGCATCATCTATATCACGAAAAGCGCTAAAAGAATAGGGTGTATGCAAATGAGCATTTACCTTTGGATAATTCATGTGCAACGAATTTAAATACCCTTTTTGGCAAGACGTATTATTTCACCATCCGTAAAATTACGTACCGGCACATAGCCGGGTAGCGGCTGAATTCGTTCATGAATCATGTCAATAAACCAACTCGGTTGCGGGAAGAATGCTTTCTCGAGTTCATGTTGAGGAGTGATCCAATTTCGCGAACCCAACACACAAACCGGAGCATCCAGATAATCGAAAGCAAGCTGACTGATATTGGCCGCCATATCGTTTAAAAACGACCCCCGCGCAGTTGCATCGCTCGCCACAATAATTTTCCCTGTTTTCTTTACAGAATCAATTACTTTTTCATAATTGAATGGCACCAACGAACGGGCATCAATCACTTCTGCACTCATTCCGTATTTTTCTTCCAATTCCTTGGCCGCTTCCAAGGCTTGATAAAGCGTATACCCAATGGTTAGGAAAGTAATATCTTCCCCTTCTTTCTTTATATCGGGCTCACCGATAGGTACCTCATAGTATCCTTTGGGTACTCCTCCACGATGAAATTGTTCCCCGATATCGTAAATACGCTGACTTTCGAAAAAGACTACCGGATCGGTCCCTTGCAAAGCAGCATTCATTAATCCTTTGGCATCGTAGGGAGTAGCAGGGAAACACACCTTCAATCCCGGAATATGGGTAACCAACGATGTCCAATCCTGCGAGTGCTGCGCACCATATTTTGAGCCAATAGATACTCTTAGCACCACCGGCATTTTAAGCACATTCCCACTCATGGCCTGCCATTTAGGAAGCTGATTGAACACTTCGTCACCGGCTCTTCCCAAAAAGTCGCAATACATGATTTCCGGGATCACACGTCCACCACACATGGCATAACCGATAGCCGTTCCCACAATGGCCGCTTCGGCAATAGGCGCATTAAAGAAACGATGATAAGGCAACGATTCGGTCATACCTGTATAAACGGCAAATGCCCCTCCCCAATCGCGGTTATCTTCTCCATATGCTATCAACGAAGCATCCTTATAGAAACGATCCATAATCGCCTCAAAAATAGCGTCACGCAACTGAAACTGTTTCATCTTGCTGAACGGCTTGCCATCGGCATCAAAAGCAAAACGCTCTTTTTTTGCAATTTTCTTTACACGTGAATTTTCCTCCAAGGGGGTCAACACCTCCGGTTCGTCGTCGGAAAAAGAATCTACCGAACCGTTAGAAAACATTATTTCGCCGATCAATTCCGTATTTTTAATCCTCGGAGAAATTTCCTCATCGATGGCTTTGAGAAACAATTCGTAAATCAATGCATCGATATCTTTCCGAACGGCATCCAAGTCATCTTGGGTAGCCACCCCTGCCTCTATCATCTGGTTACCAAATGCAACAATAGAATCTTGTTTTTCCCATGCTTCCACTTCTTCTTTGGTTCGATACGAAGAAGCATCCGAAGGCGAATGTCCACAATAGCGATACGTCAATACATCCAGTAACACCGGACCTTTTTTTTCTTCAATAATTTTGCGTTTGCGTTTATAAGCATCGATTACCGCCAACGGATTAAACCCATCTACACGTTCGGCATGCATCTGCTCGGGATTGACACCGGCACCAATGCGGGCAGCAATTTCATAACCCATGGTCTCTCCCCAAGTCTGTCCCCCCATTCCATACAGGTTGTTTACAACATTGACAATCACCGGTAAACCACCTTTCCTGTCGCCTTCCCACAATTTTTTAAACTGATCCATAGCGGAAAAAGTAATGCCTTCCCATACCGGACCACACGCTAACGCTCCGTCGCCAATATTAACAACCACCATACCGGGTTTGCGATTCACTTTTTTGTAAAGTGCCGCCCCTACCGCAATATCCCCCGATCCTCCTACTATGGCATTGTTTGGGTAAATGCCAAATGGCGTAAAAAAAACATGCATCGAACCGCCAAGGCCTTTATTGAATCCTGTTTGACGACCAAAAATCTCTGCCAGCGTTCCATATACAAGAAAGCGACGAGCCAACTCTTTGGTTGTTCCCTGAAAATCTTTTTTCACCACATCGAGTACAACACCATCGAAAAAAGACTCCATGATATCCATCAACTGCTTATCATTCAATTTGTAAATGGCCGACATTCCTTTGGCCAATACTTCTCCATGAGAACGATGGTTCCCAAAGATAAAATCATCGATGGTCAACGTCCATGCCATCCCTACCGCTGCCGCTTCCTGACCGATAGACAGGTGGGCAGGGCCGGGATAATTATAAGACGTTCCCTTATATTCACCTTTTGTCTTTACCAAATTCAACATGGTTTCGAATTCACGAATCAAAACCATATCATGATAGATAGCTTTAAATTCTTCATTGGTAAAGTTATCTTTTTCGTCCTTTACCGTTTTTTGATACTGATTCAAAGGAATCGGTTGAAATTCCAACATACCCGGTTGTCGTACGACATTTGGATCTATAAATTCACTCTTTGGCATTGTTATATTTGTTTTTTAAGTTTTTAAGTTTCTGATTTGTTTTTTAAAAAGTAAAAAGGGTCTCTTTGATAATTTCACTGACTGTCGGATGTGGAAAAACAACTTCTTGCATTTCTTTCACTGTCATTTCCTGCTCAATAGCCATGCAGGCACCGTAAATCATTTCGCTGCAAGGATTTCCCAGCATATGTACACCAATGATTTCGCCATGCTTTTCTCCGACCAATATCTTACAAAGCCCATTACCACGTTCATTTTCGGCTACAAAACGACCTGAATAGGTCATGGGGAGTTTGGCCACTTTATAGGCAATGCCTTTAGCTTGGGCCGATTCTTCCGTTTCACCCACTTCGGCAACTTCGGGATTGGTGTAAACTACTCCCGGAATAGCATGGTAACGCATGATATCATTGCCTCCTGTCAAGTTATTCACTACCACTTCGCCTTCGCGCATGGCCGTATGGGCAAAGAGTGAAAATCCGGTCACATCACCCGCAGCAAAAACACCGGGGACGTTGGTGCGCATTTTTTCGTCTACCTTAATACCGTTTCCTTCCAACTCCACGTTCAGGTTCTCCAACCCAAAACCTTCGGTAACCGGCCGACGACCTACGCTTAGCAAAATTCTTTCGCCTTCAACAGTTTGGGTTTTTCCGTCTTTTTCGAAAACAACCCTTTTACCGTCTACCTGAACGACTTTCGCATCCAAATGAAATTCAATTCCCTTTTTGGCATAAATGTTACGAAGCATGGCTGAAATTTCTCCATCCAATCCTCCCAATATTTCGGGAAGCATTTCCACAACCGTCACTTTTGTCCCCATACTATTGAAAAAAGAAGCAAATTCCATCCCGATTACACCCCCTCCAATAACAACCAGCGATTGCGGTTGCTCTTTCAAATCCAAAATTTCACGGTTGGTAACCACGATATCACCGGCTTCGATCAATCCCGGAATAGGCGGAACGGATGCTTCCGACCCCGTGCAGATCAACAGATTGGCACCATAATAGCTTTCCTCGTTGCAGCCAACCTCGATGCCGTCGGTACTTCGATCGCGAATTTTGGCTTCGCCTTCAACAACCGTAACATGATTCGCCTTCATCTTGCTTTCCACACCCAATACCAGCTTACGGACAACTTTATTTTTCCTGCCGACAATTTTACCATAATCGAAACGAACATTGTCCGCAAATACACCGTATTTATCGCCATGCAAAGCATTTTCGTAGGTTTTGGCGCTGTAAAGCATGGTTTTTGTAGGGATACAACCTTCATTCAAGCAAACCCCTCCCATTGCTTTCTTTTCAAACAAAAGCACCTTAAGACCTTTATGTCCTGCACGTTCGGCTGCCACATAGCCCGCAGGACCACCTCCTATAATCATTAAATCGAACATATCATTTTATTTAGTTACTTTTCCAATCGCATTGTTTTCATTAAAAAATATCCAATTCGAAATTTTCTATCTCTATCGCAATCTGCTTCAAAAAACGGGTGGCTTCCCCACCATCAAGTGCCCGATGATCGTAAGTCAAACTTAATCCAATATAGGGCACAAAAGCATATACACCATCGCCCAAATCTTTCGGACGGGGCACAATCGTATTTACACCCAAGATGGCCGTTTGTGGCAAATTGATAACCGGCGTAAACATTTCCACTCCATAATTACCTAAATTGGATACGGTAAATGTAGCGGCTTCAGCAGAAAGCAATTCGGGATTGATACTTCCTTTGCGACATGCTGCTGCAACTTCTTTCAGCTGATTTGCCAAACCAATAATGGATAAATCGTCGGCATTGCGAACAACAGGCACCATCAATCCCCTATCGGTGTCTACCGCAAGAGCCAAATGCACTTTTTTGAAATAGCGGATTGTGTCGTCTAAAAAATGGGTGTTGACGTTCGGAAATTTCTTCAATGCTTTGATCACGGCAAAACAAATCATATCGTTCAATGTAATGTTGGTTGTAAGCGTTCCGTCTTCCATCGCTGCCTTTACCTGTTTACGAAGTCCCAAAATTCGACGAGCATCGGCACCAAGATGGTGCGTAAGCTGTGCCGAATTCTGCAACGAAGCATGCATGGAACGGGCGATGATTTTCCTAATGTTGGAAATTTTTTTGTCTTCGTAATCGATTCCGTAAACCGAATTCATGGGCGCTGTAAGATCTATTGCACGTACTGTACCTGCCAATCCTGTACCTGCCTCTTGGGGTCGTAAACCTTCTTCGGCGGCAATCTTTTTCGCCAGAGGCGTCATTTTCGGTCGAGTTTCCAGCATGGCTTTCACATCCTTTTCAATAATTCGCCCTTTCGGTCCCGAACCCTTAAGACCAAAAACATCAACGACTTCCTTTTCTGCAATTTTTTTAGCTCGAGGTGAAATAAATACCGATTTCTGACCGGTTTGTGGTTCTGCAACGCCAATTTCTGCTCCGGGTAAATCAACTTCAACCTTCTTTATTTCCTCTTCTAAAGACGAAAGGGTTTTTTCCACCTCGCTACCGTCTCCCTTCTGCCGACTTTCAGCAAGTAATGCCGAATAATCTTCCCCCGGTTGCCCGATGATCATCATGTTCTCCAATACCGGAACCTCGTCTCCTTCTTTATAGAAACATTCCAGCACAACACCGTCAACAGGAGATTCTTCTTCAAAAGAAGCTTTATCTGTTTCGTAAGAAAAGAGGATGTCTCCTTTTTTCACGGTATCCCCTTTTTTCTTCTTTATTTCGGTAACGATACAACTTTCTACCGATTGCCCTTGCTTGGGCATAATTACCACAACTGCCATAACTTTACGATTTGAATATAAATGTTACGCACAAATGTACTCATTTAATATCTTTTATGTAATGCAATATTTGATATTTATACTACATTATTTGACCATTATTCGAAAAAAACCTACCCATTCTATCAAAAATGTCAAATAATGCAGCTTTTAAATCATTTTTCTTAGTCCTATTCTTCGGATAAATCTCTATTTTTGTACAAAAAGTTACCAAACATTTTTATTTGATTTCTTATGTATAAAAACAAATCCTTCTCTTTTTTGGCTATTGACCTAGGCGCAACAAGCGGAAGAGCCATTCTTGGAACCATAAAAAACGACGTATTGAAAATAAATGAGATCAATCGTTTTCCAAACCCCATTATCGATATCAATGGATACCTTTACTGGGATTTATTTTATCTGTATCAACAGATCCTGAAATCGCTCGTCGAAATCAAACAACAAAAAATCGACATTCATTCCCTCGGGATCGACACATGGGGGGTTGATTTCGTATGCTTCGGGAGTGACGGCGAACCTTTACGCATGCCCTACAGTTACAGAGATACCCACACATTTGGTGCTCCCGAAAAATTCTTCAAAAAAATACCCAAAGAAGAGGTATACAAAAAGACAGGCATCCAAATCATGAATTTCAACTCGCTGTTTCAATTGGCTACCTTAAAAGAAAGAAACAGTTCCATCTATCCCGTCATCGACAAAATTCTTTTCATGCCCGATGCACTCTCTTATTTGTTGACAGGGAAAATGGTTACCGAATACACCATTGCTTCTACTTCACAAATGATGAATCCTTATACTAAAACATTCGATGCTTCTTTACTGGAAGCCGTTGGTTTGTCGGAACACCATTTTGCACCTCTCGTGTTTTCCGGCACACCCATAGGCACCCTGTCCGATTCCGTAAAACGGCAAACAGATGCGGGTAATATTCCGGTAATTGCCGTAGCAGGTCATGATACGGCTTCGGCCGTGTTGGCAACACCGGCAAAAAACGAAAACTTTGCTTACCTCAGTTCAGGAACATGGTCGCTAATGGGCATCGAATCGAAAGAGCCCGTCATCAACGAAGAAACATTCTCACTGAATTTCACCAATGAAGGAGGTGCCGACGGTTCCATTCGATTACTGAAAAATATATGCGGCATGTGGCTCATCGAACAATGCAAGAAAGAATGGGAAAAAGAAAAACCGGTGAGTTACGCCGACATTGTGCGGGAAGCTGAAAAAGCCCCACCCTTCACCTCTTTTATCAATCCCGATGCCCCGTGTTTTGCTGCTCCGATTTCCATGATTGATGCCATTCAAACGTACTGCAAAGAAACAAATCAGCCGATTCCTCAAACTATGGGAGAAATTGCCCGATGTATATACGAAAGTCTTGCTTTCCGGTACAAACAAGTATTGGCAAACCTGCAAAAGCTGGCCGATTTTCCAATCGAAACACTACACATTATCGGCGGCGGATCACAAAACAATATGCTGAACACCTTTACGGCAAATGCCATCGGCATACCCGTCATTGCAGGTCCTTCCGAAGCAACAGCCATGGGAAATATTCTTTTACAGGCTAAAGCCGCCGGATTGGTGCAAGATAAATCGCAAATGAGAAAAATCGTACGCAATTCGGTTGAACTCAGCACATTTACGCCCAATAACACCTCATTATGGGATAACCATTACAACAACTATTTGAAAGTATATAAAGAACTATAAACAAATACTTACCAATTATTTAATAATGAATATCGTCATGAAAGAAGAACAGATTAAAAAAGCGTATGCCGATGCAAAAGAACACTATGCGGCACTGGGAATCGATGTAGATAAAGCCATCGAAAAATTAAACGGAATTCCTATTTCCATTCATTGTTGGCAAGCCGACGATGTTTCGGGATTCGAAAACCCGGAAGGAGAACTTACCGGAGGAATCCAAGCTACCGGTAATTATCCCGGGAAAGCCCGTACAATAGAAGAATTACGGAAAGACATCGAAAAAGTGCTTAGCCTCGTTCCCGGAAAACACCGGTTGAGTTTGCATGCCATTTACGGTGACTTTGGAGGGGAATTCGTCGACCGCGACCAAATTGAACTAAGCCATTTTCAATCGTGGATCGACTGGGCAAAAAAATTAAACATCAAATTGGATTTTAATTCCACCTTTTTCTCTCATCCAAAAGCCGATAGCGGTTACACTCTCTCCGATTTCGATCCGGAAATTCGTGATTTTTGGAAAGAACACCTTCGCCGTTGTCGCAGGATAGCTGCCGAAATAGGTCGTCAACAAGGCGATCCATGTATCCATAACATTTGGATTCCCGACGGCGAAAAGGACAAAACCGTATCGCGGTTTGCTCATCGTCAACTATTGAAAGAATCGCTGGATGAGGTACTTTCCGAAAAAATCGATACCGATTATCTTAAAGATACCGTAGAGTGCAAATTATTCGGAATCGGAAGCGAGAGCTATGTGGTTGGTTCGCATGAATTCTATATGGGATATGCCGTTAAAAACAACATGATGCTGACGTTGGATGCCGGACATTTTCATCCCACCGAAGTGATATCGGACAAGATATCGTCCATGCTTCTTTTTGTTCCCGAAATCAACCTGCACGTAAGTCGCCCCGAACGTTGGGATAGCGATCATGTGGTTATCTTGAACGACGAATTATTGGCACTTTCTCAGGAAATTGTCCGTTCGGGAAATATGGATCGGATACATATGGGATTGGATTATTTCGATGCATCCATCAATCGTATCGGCGCCTATGTAGTAGGTATCCGTGCAACTCAGAGAGCTTTGTTGCAGGCACTTCTTGAACCAACCGATAAATTAAGGCAATTCGAATTGGAAAACAAAAATTTCCAACGGATGGCTTATCTCGAAGAATTGAAAGCAATGCCCTGGAATGCCGTTTATAACCATTATTGTTATAAACAAGGCGTTCCTGTGGGCGATATATATATTCAAGAGATTGAGCGCTACGAAGACGAAGTAACCTCAAAAAGGAAATAAAAAATGAATACCGTTATCGGGCTTTTGATTATAGCCTTAGGGAGTATGGGCCAATCGAGCTCATACGTCCCTATCAATAAAATAAAAGAATGGTCGTGGGAAAATTTTTGGCTCATGCAGGGAATTTTTGCATGGTTAGTTTTCCCTTTGTTGGGTGCTCTCATATCGAGTTCGTTTCCCGACCTCATTGAAATATACTCTACAAACTCATCCGCAGCCTGGCAATCTGTCGGTTACGGTGTGTTGTGGGGTATCGGCGGGCTCACTTTCGGCTTAAGCATGCGCTATTTGGGTATAGCGATGGGGCAATCCGTAGCTTTAGGAACCTGCGCCGCATTCGGCACGCTTATTCCGGCTGTCATGTCGGGTATGAACTTATTATCGCCTGAAGGATTGGTTTTGTTGCTGGCTGTAGCCGTGACCTTAGTCGGTATAGCTTTGGTAGGATATGCGGGGAGTCTTCGTTCGAAAAACATGTCCGAAGAAGAAAAAAGAAAAGCCATTAAAGATTTTGCGCTTAAAAAAGGGCTGCTCATTGCTCTTCTTTCAGGTGTGATGAGTGCATGCTTCAGCTTGGGTCTCAATGCCGGTATTCCCATAAAGGAAGCGGCCATTGCCAAAGGTGCCAAAGAACTGTTTGCTCAAAATCCGGTTACGTTACTGGTAACCTTAGGCGGATTTGTTACGAATTTCGTGTACTGTACCTATATGAACCGAAAAAACAAAACAACGGGCGAAATCAAGCGATCTTCACGACCGGTTTTGATTAACAACTTGCTTTTCTGCGCACTTGCGGGACTGCTTTGGTACTCGCAATTTTTCGGTTTGGGAATGGGGCAAAGTTTCTTCGAACCCGGCAGCGTGATGATGGCTTTTTCATGGAGCATCTTAATGTCGTTGAATGTCGTCTTCAGCAACGTGTGGGGAATTATCCTAAAAGAGTGGGTAGGTGCCGGCAAAAAAGCGGTGGCTTTCCTTGCGCTCGGTATGGCAGTATTGATTTTTTCACTGATTATTCCTAATCTGTTTTAGAAATACCGCTGTTTTTCATTTTTTTTTACTTCTCATTGGTTTCATTGAGAGGGGGTGTCTGAAAATTTTCGGACCCCCCTCTCGTTTTCTTCATTCCACATACTGTTGCTATCCGCATACCTCGCGTATGGCTTCGGCAAGAAGAGGAATCCCCTTTCGTATGGCCGATTCGTCGGTATTGCAAAACGAAACGCGCATGGCGTCATTTTTTATGCCGTCGGGGTCAAAGGTCTTCCCTGTAACAAAAACCACCCCTTTCTCAAGGGCTTTTTGCAAAATGAGTGTTGCATCCGTCCCTTCCGGCAAATGCAGCCAAATATAAAACCCTCCTCGCGGCTTCTCGAAAGTAACATAAGAGGGCAAATTCTTCTCTAGTGCATCAATCATGGCCAGACCACGCTTTTTATATTCCTGACGCACACTCGCCGTATAATCGTAAATATATCCGCTGCGAACAAACTTGTCGGCAATCACCTGCGATATACTTGGCGAACAGGCATCGATCGACTGTTTAATGAGTTCGCATTTCCGATAAATACCCTCAGGCACAAGCATCCATCCCAACCGCAATCCGGGTCCGAGAATCTTGGAAAACGACCCGGTAAAACACACATCGATTCCTTCGGGATTCATCGACTTGATAAGCTTCATTTTCGGCACATCCTCTTCGTAGAAATACAGATCGCTATATACATCATCTTCAATCAATACGATATCCCGATCTTTCAAGAGTTCAATCATTTGTTGTTTCACCTCCATAGAATAAATGATTCCGGCCGGATTGTGAAAATTAGGACAATAATACAGAAACTTAGGCTTTGGTCGGGTGTTTTCCAACCTTATTTTCAGCTGTTCGATATCGATCCCCTCATTTGTAAGCGGAACACTCACCAAACGAGCTTCATAGGAACGAAAAGCAGACAAGGCACCAATAAAAGAAGGATTTTCAACCAAAACCGTATCACCGGGATCGATGAATGCTTTGGCAAGAATATGAATCGCCTGCAACGAACCGGTAGTCATCATCAAGCGGTTTTCCTTCACCGGCAATCCTTTCTTCTCAAGGTATGCCTCAAGCGATTCCAACATCGATGGTAATCCGTTGGTAGGACCATATTGCAGCGCTACCTGTTTTTCTTGGTCTGTGAGCGAACGGTAAATTTCGTCGAGACTATCGAGAGGAAAAAGATCGTTGCCCGGCATTCCACCCGAAAACGAAATGATATCGGGTGCCGCAGCAACGCTCATCAGATCGCGAATCTCCGACGAACGGAGGCTCGAAACACTACTTGCAAATCGTGGCATAATAATTTGTTTTTTTTATGAGGTTAAAATTGATTTTCTTCGTGTGTGGCATAAGCCATTTCGGTAAAATGAGCGAGCAATTTCCCATTTTCGTCGCAAATATCGACATCGTATGTCAACAGTTTGTTGCTCCTACCAATCTCACGGGCTTCCGCCGTCAGAATGCCCGACGTTCCCTTAGCCACAAAAGTAATGGAAGAATTGATGCTCAACGCCACTCTCCCATAAGCATTTGCTGCCGATCCGAAACAAAAGTCGGCCATTGTAAAAAGCACACCCCCGTGTACAACACCGGCGGCATTAAAATGACTATCGTTTATTTTCAGCTGCACTTTCGAATATCCCGGTCTGCATTCCACCAACTCAAGTCCACACAATGCAGCAAAACGATCCTGTTTGAAATAGGCTTTTAGCTTATCCATGGCAATCGGGATTAATATCAGATCTGATAAATCTCGCTCTGGCTGATCAGTTGCATTTTGTTCTGCTGCAACACATCGATTACCCGGTCGATATCTTTGGCGCGAATAACTGCCAAAGCCACTCCGTTATTCGAAAAAGCATACATGTAATCGATATTGATGTCGTTATCGGTCAATATCCGCAAAGCGGCATATAATCCCCCCGGCTTATCCGGCATGCGCAGGCATACGACGTCGGTAAGACCAACGGAAAAACCGGCACCTTCCAATACATCTTTAGCCAAATCGGGCTTTCCCACAACCATACGCACAATGCCATAGTCAGTGGTTTCGGCGAGACTCAAGGCAGTAATATTGATATCGTTCTCCGCCAATATCCGCGTCAATTCGGTAAGTCTTCCCGATCTGTCTTCGATAAATACCGATAATTGTTTAATAATCATTGCGTTTAACTTTTAAAGGTTTCTATTGTCAACAACACGTCTCGCTTTCCCCTCTGAACGTTCAATGCTGTGAGGTTCAACTAGTTTGATTACAGCGCTAATACCCAATACACTGGTGATGCTTTGGTCGATACGTCGGCGAATATTTTCCAGTTCACGAATACTGTCCGACCAAAAATGCTCGTTAATCTCAACACGAATTTCCAGTGTATCGAGATTATTTTCACGACCAACGATAATCTGATAATGGGGCGATGTTTCCACCATTTCCATCAGCACGGCTTCCACTTGCGAAGGGAATATATTCACTCCCCTGATAATGAGCATATCATCTGATCGACTCAAGCATTTTTCCATTCGCACCAATGTACGACCGCATGCGCATTTTTCGGGATACAAACGTGTCAGATCTCGTGTGCGATAGCGAATCAGCGGCATAGCCTCTTTGGTGATGGTAGTGAACACCAGTTCGCCCAACTCACCGTAAGGCAACACCTCCAATGTTTCCGGATCGATGACTTCGGGAATGAAATGATCTTCGCAAACATGATTGCCGCAGTGGCATTCGCATTCCATCGACACGCCCGGACCAATAATTTCGCTCAATCCATAAATATCGTAAGCTTTGATATTCAACAATTTCTCAATCTGCAGGCGCATTTCGTTCGTCCAAGGCTCTGCTCCAAATACACCAATACGCAGTGTAGTATCTTTGGGCGACAAACCCGACTGCAAAATACTTTCGCCCAAATATGCCGCATACGATGGCGTACAGGCAAGTACCGTAGCATTGAAATCGGTCATGAACTGAATTTGCTTCTTGGTATTTCCGGTAGAAATAGGGATAACCGTAGCACCTACTTTTTCCGCACCGTAATGCAATCCCAATCCACCGGTAAAAGCCCCATAGCCATACGCTATTTGAATGGTATCGTCTTTGTCGATACCCGCCATGGTTAATCCACGGGCAACCACTTCCGCCCAGATTTCGATATCGCGTCGGGTGTATCCCACCACCGTGGGTTTTCCTGTGGTTCCACTCGAAGCATGAATTCGTACTACTTCGGTCTGCGGCACGGTAAACAACCCAAAAGGATAATTGTTGCGTAGATCGATTTTAGTCGTAAAGGGCAAATCTTTCAGTTGATCCACACTTTGAATATCACCGGGTTCAATCCCTTTTTCTTTCAACTTGTTCCTGTAAAAAGGCACATTTTCGTAGACCCGTTTTACGGTTTCTGCCAAGCGTTTGCTTTGCAATTCATGTAACTGCTGCCTATCGGCACATTCTATTTCAGGATAGAGTATCATATAAATGATTGATTAATTCGAATTGTTCGACAATCCCAAACGAAAAGCATTCAGATTCATGTTGACTATCGACTCGCCTTTCGGTGAAAAATACTGCGTTATGGCTTGCTCCAACTCCCGAGGATCGATATCGAGATAGGGAGCTGCAGCTCCGAGCATCACAATGTTGTACGTTTTTGGACTCCCGGCCTGCCGTGCCAACAAAGCGGCATCCACCAACACATGGGTAGCCGTTTTTTCGATTGTCTTTAACAATTCCGTTTCGTCGGGATAGTTCGGAATATTTTTGTAGGGTTCTTTGGCAGTAACGATAACACCTTCGGGAGAGAGAAAAGACAGGTATCGCAACGCTTCCATCGGCTCCAAAGAAAGAATGATATCGGCTTTCCCATGAGGAATAAGATCCGAAAAAATTTCTTCCGATGATATCCGCAAATGCGATTCCACCGCTCCCCCCCGCTGACTCATACCATGCACTTCGGCCTGCTTTACGTGAAGCCCGAGGTTCATGGCTGCCAAATCGATGATGGCCGCCATGGTAAGTATTCCTTGTCCGCCAACACCCGCTATAATGATATTTTTCTTCATAACTAATCGAGTTGCGCTTTTTTCTTCTTGCGTTTTACTCCTGTCTGCACACATTCTCGTTGCGATATGACCACCGACACGCCTTCGTAATCGAATTCTTCCCTCAATACGGCGACGTTGTATTCCCGATTTTTTTTCAACGGGACAATGGTTCGGATATGAGCTTCGTCCACTCCGATTCCTTTACAGATATCGACATATTTCCCCGTGCCGGCAGAATCCTGCCCGCCGGTCATGGCAGTGGTCGAGTTGTCCGAAATAATAAACGTCACCGGAGAACCATCATTTACGGCATCCAAAAGTCCCGTGATTCCCGAGTGGGTAAACGTCGAATCGCCAATAACGGCCACGGCCGGACGCATACCCGCATCGGCCGCTCCTTTTGCCATCGTGATGGCAGCACCCATATCCACACACGTGCTGAGGGTATTGTATGGCGGCAATGCGCCCAACGTATAACAACCGATATCGCCAAAAACATGTCGTTGCGGATAAATCTCCAACGCACGGTTGATGGCTTCAAAAAGATCGCGGTGCCCACATCCGTCACAAAGCATGGGAGGTCGGCCGGCCACAATCCCGGGAATATCCCGCGGTGCTTCGGCTTCCACACCCAGGGCCCTAGCCAACGCATCAGGCGAAAGTTCGCCCATGCGAGGAAGCGCACCATCCAGTCGCCCGCGAAATTTGTCGTTGCCAAAATACCCTTTCAGCAACTCTTCATAAACAGGATACCCTTCTTCGGCAATCAGGATATGGTCGTATCTTTCCACGAATTGCCGAACTTTTTTTTCCGGCAAAGGATATTGCGATATTTTCAAAACAGGAATATTCAACCGAAACGTCGTGACGACTTCCATTACATAATTATATGCAATGCCAAAAGCCATTACCGCCTTATTGCCTTCTCCCGGTCGCTCCATATTAAAATTCGATGCATCGGATAAAGCAATCAGTTGCGGCTGTTTGTCGATCAGTCGTTGATAATTTTTTCGGGCAATTGCCGGTAAAAGCACCCACGCATTACTATCGGCAACAGGATTCAGCGAATTTTGACGTCTTGTTTCCGACCGCCTGATCACGGATCGCGAATGCGACAGACGGGTAGGAATGCGCAACAACACAGGCAGCTGCATCTCTTCCGAAAGGTCGAAAGCGTAGCGCACCATATCGTAGGCTTCTTGCTGATGGGAAGGTTCCATCACCGGAATCATGGCAAATTTGCCATACACCCTACTATCCTGCTCGTTTTGCGACGAGTGCATCGAAGGGTCATCGGCCGCTACCACCACCAATCCGCCATGAACGCCCGTAATGGCCGAATTCATGAAAGCATCGGCAGCAACATTCAGCCCCACATGCTTCATGCAAACCATGCTCCTCTTCCCGGCATACGACATACCCAAAGCAGCCTCGTAAGCCGTTTTCTCGTTTGTCGACCACGACGATCGCACACCCGCTTTCTTTGCCTGCGGCGACTGCTGAATGTATTCGGTAATTTCAGTGGAAGGGGTGCCCGGATAAGCATATACTCCCGATATTCCTGCATCCAAAGCAGCTTGTGCTACGGACTCAGCCCCTAAAAGAAGTTGTTTGTCTGTCTTATTCATTGATAAAAAACAAAAAAGTCAATGTATGAAGGATTGACTTTACAATTCGACTCGCGCAAAGGTACAAAAAATAATAAAATGAAACGATTTCACCCCTTAAAAACAAAAAAACGAATCCTTATGTATGGGATTCGCTAAAAATATAGAATGCAATACTACATTGCAAGCCTATTTGGTTTTTCGTCCTGAATGTTCACGTTTTGGAGGACGTGGCAGCAAAGCTTTGCGCGAAAGCCTGAATTTTCCGGTCTTTTGATCGATATCCACCAGTTTTACGTTGATCTTATCTCCTTCTTTGAGACCCGAATCTTCCATCTTGTCCAGATGCTCCCAGCTCACTTCCGAGATATGCAGCAATCCGTCTTTTCCGGGAAGAAATTCGCAGAAAGCGCCATACACCATGATGGAACGAACGGTAGCTTCATACACTTCTCCAACTTCGGGAACAGCCACAATGTTTTTAATTTTGCGCAAAGCCGCATCAATTGCCTCTTTATTGTTTGCCGCAATTTCCACACGTCCTTTATTGTCGACCTCATCGATGGCAATGGTAACACCCGTTTCTTCTTGAATTCCCTGAATGATTTTCCCTGAAGGTCCAATCACGGCTCCGATAAATTCTTTTGGAATTTCGATAACCTCGATACGTGGCGCATTGGGCTTGAGATCGGGACGTGGTTCGGAAATCGTTTCCAGCATTTTATTCAGAATAAATTCTCTCCCTTCTTTCGCTTGTGCCAAAGCTTTTTCAAGAATTTCGTACGATAAGCCCTCCATCTTGATATCCATCTGGGTAGCCGTTATTCCGTCTCGCGTTCCACACACCTTGAAGTCCATGTCGCCAAGATGATCCTCATCGCCAAGAATATCGGAAAGAACAACATAATTCTGTCCCTTGTTTTCCGAAATCAATCCCATTGCGATACCCGAAACCGGTTTCTTTATTTGTATCCCGGCATCCATCAACGCCAACGTTCCGGCGCAAACGGTTGCCATAGACGAAGAACCATTGGATTCCAAAATATCCGAAACAACGCGAATAACGTAAGGATAATCTTTCGGAATCATCCGTTTCAATGCCCTTAGGGCAAGATTTCCGTGACCTATTTCGCGCCGCCCGGTACCACGCTGCGGTTTGGCTTCTCCTGTGGCAAAAGGCGGGAAATTATAGTGCAAGAGAAAACGGTCTTCACCTTGAATCAATACTTCGTCGATGATTTTCTCGTCGAGCTTTGTCCCCAACGTAACGGTCGTGAGCGATTGCGTTTCGCCACGCGTAAAAATGGCAGAACCGTGTGTTCCGGGCAAACAATCCACTTCGCACCAGATAGGACGTATCTCGGTAAAAGTTCTTCCGTCCAACCGTTTGCCTTCGTCCAATATACAACGGCGCATCGCCTCTTTTTCCACTTCGAAGTAATACCTTTTTACCAAAGGCGCTTTCTCTTCGCGTTCATCTTCCGGAATGGACTCCAGGAATTCCTCCAGGATGGCTTCAAAAGCCTCCGTGCGCTCATGCTTATTGGGATTTTGCGACCGTGCAACGTCGTACGCTTTCTGATAGCATCTATCCCAAACGGCTTTGCGCAATTCCTCATCGTTTTCTTCGTGACAGTACTCCCGCTTTACGGTCTTTCCACAACATTCGGACAGCTCCATAAGAACCCGACATTGCCTTTTGATTTCCTCGTGCGCAAATTTAATGGCTTCAAGCATTTCTGCTTCCGAAACCTCGCTCATTTCGCCTTCTACCATCAAGATATTGTCAACGGTAGCTCCCACTATAATATCGATATCGGCATTTTCTAACTGTTTGAACGTGGGGTTGATCACAAATTCACCATCGATACGTGCCACACGCACTTCCGAGATGGGTCCGTTAAAAGGAATATCCGAAACGGCCAACGCAGCCGAAGCAGCCAATCCTGCCAACGCATCGGGCATGTCTTCGCCATCGGAAGAGAAAAGAATGATATTCACAAAAACTTCGGCATGATAATCGTCCGGGAACAAAGGCCTGAGAGCCCGATCAACCAAACGGCTAATCAAAATTTCATAATCGGAAGGTCTTCCTTCTCGTTTCAAAAATCCTCCCGGAAAACGTCCAAAAGATGCAAACTTTTCACGATATTCTACCTGCAAAGGCATAAAATCGACTCCCGGCGTAGCATCTTTGGCCGCACAAACCGTTGCCAACAGAACGGTATTATTCATTCGAACGGTAACGGATCCATCGGCTTGTTTGGCCAATTTCCCTGTTTCGATCGTAATTACGCGTCCATCCGACAACTCAATTTTTTTTACAATTGGATTCGTCATAAATAATTCGATTACTTATTTTTACATCTGAAAAATCGTACAAAGTTAATATAAAGTTTTGATTTCTCCCCGTTTCCATTATATAAATAATTGTATATAGAGTCAACCGGCAAGTGCGAATTTACCCCAACTTAATTTTTGAGCAAATTACATTCGGATTTAATCGTCAGTTTTCGATGTAACTCGGTTTTCAAATGTCGGATTTCTTTCTAATACCTTCCGTTTTCGGGTATTGGGTATTTGGCTCGACGAAATTTTTGTTCGACAAGTGTGTTTTGCGGGCTTTTTATTGGTTGTCCTTCGCTCTTCCTTCGCTCTT
>DFUT01000013.1 GCA_002381125.1 Bacteroidales bacterium UBA4179
CGACCCCAAGATGAGATCTCCTAATAGGGTGGTTATAGACGATGACCTTGATAGGCTGCAGGTGTAAAGGCGGTAACGTCAAAGCCGAGCAGTACTAATTACCCGAACGACTTTTTTTCCGTGCCGTGTATCGTATCGTGTTTCGGACGGATGAATGCTTTCGCTTTTTTCGAGTATGCTTTTTTGTTTCTTTTCTTTTTTGTCCGTCATGTTTTTTAACGAATTAAGGCGGCCGAGGCGTCGGGGCTCCACCTCTTCCCATTCCGAACAGAGAAGTTAAGCCCGACAGCGCCGATGGTACTGCAATCGCATGCGGGAGAGTAGGTAGCCGCCGTCTTGTTTTACGAAAGCCTTCGAGGAAGTTCCCTTTTTCCTTCGAAGGCTTTTGTTTTTTTTATATGCCGCCCGGCTCCCCCTTATGCCTCTTTGTCCCTATTGTCCCTCAATCCCCACTTTTATCGAGGGAATTTTCGGTCCTTGACGAAGTAGGGCCGGTCCCGGTTTATCGCCTCTATTATCCCTATGTCCCTATGTCCCCTACTTTGATCGAGGGGATTTTCAGGGCTTCCGATATGGCAGATTCTACGAGAGGGGCCATAATGGCATAACCTTCCTTATTGGGATGAACCCCATCTTCTGAAAATTTTTTGGGCAATCCGTTATTTTCGTCTGCCATCGCCGAATGAAATATGATTTACAAATAATACCTTGCTTTATGGCGATTCAAAACTTTCAGAATAAATATTGCCGATATACCAAAAAACCTTAACATACAGCTAGAATGCAATATATTTTGTACTTTTGCATGAATTTAAGCAATAATAGATAAAAGGTAATTTGTACGATGCATAATTTAGAACTCAGTGAGCAGGAAATTATTCGTAGACAAAGTCTTGAAGAGTTGAGGAGATTTGGGATAGAGCCTTATCCTGCCGAATTATACGAAGTAAATGCTTATTCAACCGATATAAAAAACGAATTTAAAGACGATGATGAAAAACGGCAAGTAAGCATTGCCGGGCGTATCATGAGTCGTCGAATTATGGGTAAAGCTTCTTTTGTTGAGTTGCAAGATTCCAAAGGGCGGATTCAAGTTTATGTGACCCGTGATGATTTATGTCCCGATGAAAATAAAGATTTATACAATATCGTTTTTAAAAAATTACTCGATATTGGCGATTTTATTGGTGTTAAAGGATATGTTTTTCGCACACAGACAGGTGAAATTTCGGTTCGTGCTCAATCGTTGACGATTCTCGCCAAATCGTTGCGACCTTTACCTATCGTGAAAATGAAAGATGGGGTCGTGTATGATAAATTTAATGATCCTGAACTACGTTATCGTCAACGTTATGTCGATTTGATAGTAAATGAAGATGTTAAAGAGATTTTCATAAAGCGCACGAAAATATTCAATGCCATGCGTGATTTTTTCAATCAGCGTGGTTATCTCGAAGTAGATACACCTATTTTGCAAAGTATACCGGGTGGAGCCGCTGCCCGTCCTTTTATTACCCATCATAATGCGCTTGATATCGATCTTTATTTGCGTATTGCCAATGAATTATATTTGAAACGTCTTATTGTTGGGGGTTTTGATGGCGTTTACGAATTTTCGCGCGATTTCAGGAATGAAGGAATGGATCGTACTCATAATCCCGAATTTACAGTACTTGAAATTTACGTTGCCTACAAGGATTATATATGGATGATGGAGTTCGTGGAACAAATGTTGGAATACGTCACCATGCAAGTGTTGGGTACAACAAAAGTGAAAGTGGGAGATCATGAAATCGATTTCAAGGCTCCTTACAAGCGAATCACAATGATAGATGCCATTAAAAAATATACGGGGATCGATATTAGCGGTATGAGTGAAGAAGAACTTCGGGAAGTTTGCGAACAGTTGGGTATCGAACAAGATGAAACGATGGGGAAAGGCAAGCTTATCGACAAAATTTTTGGAGAAAAGTGTGAACCTCATTTCATACAGCCTACTTTTATAATCGATTATCCCATTGAAATGTCGCCATTATGCAAACGTCATCGCGAGAATCCGGAGCTGACGGAACGATTTGAATTGATAGTCAACGGAAAAGAATTGGCGAATGCTTATTCTGAATTAAATGATCCAATTGATCAGCGTGAACGTTTTGAGGAGCAACTTCGCCTTTCAGAAAAAGGAGATGATGAGGCGATGTTTATCGATCATGATTTTCTTCGAGCGTTAGAATATGGTATGCCGCCAACTGCCGGAATGGGTATAGGAATGGATCGTTTGACTATGCTTCTTACCGGTCAAACGGCTATTCAGGAAGTTTTATTGTTTCCACAGATGCGGCCGGAAAAACCCATTAAAAAAGATACGCCGGATAAATATAAGGCGATCGGTATTTCAGAGGAGTGGGTGCCGGTTTTACAAAAAGCAGGATACAATGAAGTAAAAAGCTTGGAAAACGTCAATCCGAATAAATTACATCAAGAACTTTGCGGATTAAACAAAAAATTTAAACTCGGATTAAACAATCCTACCCTTGAAATGGTTAAAACATGGGTGGCCAATGCAGGGGAATTATCCTAAATTTGCTACCTTTAAAGTTAAAACTATCATGGAGTCAGTAGGAAACATTTGTATTGTGGGTGGGGGAACTTGGGGTACCGCCCTGGCGAAAATTGTATTAATGAATCAAAAGCATATTAATTGGTACATTCGACGCACTGAACAAATAGAAAAATTTTACGACTTAGGACACAACCCCGATTATCTTGCCAATGTAAAGTTTAATTTGGCTCAAATTACATTTTATTCTAACCTTGAAAGAGCTATTAAGGAATCGGATACAATCATATTGGCTATTCCATCTCCTTTTGTGAAGCAATATTTTAGAAAAATTTGGAACAGCGTTTTTAGGGGAAAATTTATTGTTTCGGCTATAAAAGGCATTATCCCGAATGAAAATATGGTAGTTAGCGAATATTTTGCCTATAATTTTAAAGTGCCATTGGAAAATATAGGTGTATTGTCGGGTCCTTGTCATGCCGAAGAAATTGCCCTTGAAAGAATGTCGTTTCTTACCTCAGCTTGTAAGGATATACAAAAAGCAACTGTTTTGGCAGATGCCATACGATCGCGTATTTTGCACACTGCTGTGTCTGAAGATGTAACAGGGATCGAATTGGCTTCGGTTTTGAAAAACATATACGCTATTGCTGCGGGTGTTTGTCAGGGATTGTTATATGGAGACAATTTTCAAGCTGTTTTGATGGCTAATTGCGCCAAGGAAATGGAACGTTTTTTAAGAGAAGTCGTGCCTTTGGATCGGAATATTTGCGAACAACATTATTTAGGTGATATGCTTGCCACCGGTTATTCGCAATTTAGTCGTAATCGAACCTTAGGTACTATGATTGGGAAAGGGTACTCGGTAAAAACGGCGCAACTGGAAATGGAAATGATAGCTGAAGGGTATTATGGGGCAAAATGTATTGTGGAAATGAATCGGCGATTTAAAATTCATATTCCTATTGTAAATACGGTTTATCGAATTTTGTATGAAAAAACTTCTCCAAAAGCGGAAATAGAAAAACTGATCGAATTTTTTTAATATAAATGGTTATGGACAGTATAAAAATGAATATTCAATATGTGTATAATTGGTTGCCTGAGGAAGATATACTGAAGCAAGGAGCAAACGCAATTGCATGTAATCGGGCATTGTACGATGGTAGTCGGGAGGGAAGTGATTTTCTCGGGTGGGTGAGATTGCCTTCTTCCATTACAGATGATCAGTTCAAAGAAATAGAAAGTACAGCGGAATCTTTGCGATCGGCTTGTGATGTTGTGGTTGTGGTAGGTATAGGAGGAAGCTATTTGGGTGCCAGAGCCGTAATCGATGCACTGAACAATTCGTTTGATCGGTTGCAAACAAAAAGAGATCATCCTTTAATTGTTTATGCCGGGAATAATTTGAGTGAAGACTATCTTTACGAGTTAATTAAATATCTTGAAAATACGAGTTTTGGAATTATCAATATCTCTAAATCGGGAACAACAACGGAACCGGCAGTTGCTTTTCGTCTTTTAAAGGATTTACTGGAAGATAAAGTCGGGAAATCGGAGGCCCGTAATCGTATTGTTGCCATCACAGATGCAAAGAAAGGTGCACTCAGGACATTGGCGAGCATGGAAAAGTATAAAACGTTTGTAATTCCTGATGATGTAGGTGGACGTTATTCCGTTCTCACGCCTGTGGGGCTATTGCCTATTGCCGTGGCCGGTTTTGATATACGTAAACTAGTACAAGGTGCGGCAACAATGGAAAAGAATACAGGTCCAAATATTGCATTCGAATATAATTTATCGGCTATTTATGCCGTTATTCGAAACGAATTATATAAAAAAGGGAAAAAGATAGAGATTTTGGTAAACTATCATCCTAAGCTTCATTATTTTAGTGAGTGGTGGAAACAGCTCTTCGGAGAAAGTGAAGGAAAAGAAAATAAGGGGATTTTTCCTGCAGCGGTTGATTTTACGACTGATCTTCATTCTATGGGACAGTGGATACAAGAGGGTGAACGCACTATTTTTGAGACAGTTATATCCATAAAGGAGCCAAACTACCGTGTTGAAATTCCTTACGATAGCCAAAATCTTGATGGACTCAATTATCTTGCAGGAAAGCGTGTGGATGAAGTGAATAAAATGGCCGAACTTGGCACACGTATAGCTCATGTTGAGGGAGGTGTGCCAAACATTCTTATCGAGATTCCCAAATTGGATGAGGAATCCATGGGTAAACTTATTTACTTTTTTGAAAAAGCTTGTGGAATAAGTGGTTATATTTTGGGTGTTAATCCTTTTAACCAACCGGGTGTTGAGGCATACAAAAGAAATATGTTTGCTTTACTTGAAAAACCCGGCTATGAGGATGAAACCAAGGCAATAAAACAAAAATTGTCTACCTTATATAAAGGTTAAGGAATTTAAGAAGTATCCATATTGGTTTTTTATAAGTGTAAGGTGATTTCTTAAGGGGGAAACATGTTTTTCTTCCGTTTTTAATTATTGAGTAATATTTTAATTTTTAATTGCGTATCGTTTAATGGTAAAACTGTTCAAAAAATATCTTCAAACTCATCAATATCCAAATTTTGATCTTCGTGCTGTTCTTTTTGACATGGACGGTGTATTGTATGATTCTATGCCCGATCATGCCAGTTCTTGGCAGCAAACAATGGAAGAATTTGGATTCAAAACGACAAAACCCGAAGAATTTTATTTGCACGAAGGGCGGCCGGGAATATTTACCATAAATATTATTTTTCAAAGAGAATTGGGGCGCGATGCTACTGATGAAGAAATAGAAAAAGTATATGGTCGTAAAACCGAACTTTTTTCACAACATAACTCAAGAAAAATTATGCCCGGTGCTCGAGAAGTGTTGGAGATGGTCAAATCATATGGATTGCTGCCTGTTTTGGTAACCGGATCAGGACAACCGTCACTGCTAGATAAATTGGATGAAGATTTTCCCGGTATTTTCACTCCTGATACTATGGTCACGGCTTTTGATGTGAAATTTGGCAAACCTCATCCCGAACCTTTTCTTATCGGATTAAAAAAAGCAGGAAATTTACAGCCGAATCAGGCTATCGTAATTGAAAATGCGCCTCTCGGTATCGAGTCTGCCCATAGCGCAGGTATTTTTGTGATTGCCGTAAATACCGGTCCTTTGCCCGATTTGGCGTTAAAAGAGGCCGGTGCCGATCTCATATTGGATTCGATGCTTACACTCAAGGAAAAACTTCCCGATATTTTTTCAATTACTCAATCGATTTATAACGAAGTAAATATAGCATAAAAATAATTAAGATTAAATGATATCTTAATTATCTTACGTTGTGCCATGACAATTTCTTATCTTTGTGAAAACAACTTTACAAATCTTTTTGCTATGAATATTAATCAGTTCGGATTCATGAGAGTAGCGGCCGCATCGCCAAAAGTAAAGGTTGCAGACTGTGACTATAACATTTCAGAGATAAAATCGATGATCGATGAAGCTCTCAAAGAGCATGTGCAAATTCTCTGTTTTCCTGAACTCAGTATCACATCATATACTTGCGCTGATCTTTTTTTTCAGACCACTTTGCAAAAAAAAGCTATTTCTTCGCTGATAAATCTTGCCGATTTTATGCGGGACAAACCTTCGATCGTTGTGATTGTTGGGTTGCCATTGCAAGTGAAAAATAGTCTTTACAACGTAGCTGCCGTTATTTCGGATAAAGGTGTTTTGGGTTTTGTTCCCAAAATATTTATTGGAAACAGTAATGGGTTTTATGAGAAAAGATGGTTTGAAAGCGGGGAAAAACTCACCGATTCTTTTGTGAAAATCAATGGCGAAAATATACCTATCGCACCGGGAGGAATGATTTTTCAAACGCCTTTTGGAAATTTTGGCGTCGAAATCTGTGAAGACCTTTGGATGCCGATACCTCCTTCTTCTTATCTTGCTATGCAGGGAGCCGATATTATTTTTAATCTTTCGGCCAGTAACGAATTGGTTGGGAAAAACGATTATCGCAAATCTTTGATTTTGCAACAATCGGGGCGTTGTTTGTCGGCATATGTGTATTCGTCAGCCGGTAATGGAGAATCTACCACCGATTTTGTCTTCTCAGGCTCTTGTTTTATCGCAGAAAATGCTAATCTGCTTGCAGAAGGTAAACGATTTTCGCTCGAAAATGAAATGATCGTTGCAGATATCGATGTTGAAGCCTTACGTAACGATCGGATGAAAAATTCTAATTATTTCATGCGCAGAGAAAAATCGAATAATGAGATTATTTGCACTATTGAGCCGATTTCCGTTCCGTTTATGTACAGAAAAATTATTTCTCACCCGTTTGTACCCACTCAATCTTTCGAAAATGAAAATTTAAGCGATGTATTTACTATTCAGGTGCATGGACTGATTAAAAGGCTGCAACATACCGTCCTCAATAAAGTAGTTATCGGCGTTTCAGGAGGATTGGATTCCACGCTTGCTTTTCTTGTGGCAACGAAGGCATTCGATATTCTTGGTATTCCTCGCGAGAATATTTACGGTATTACAATGGCAGGCTTTGGTACAACAAAGAAATCCTATAAAAATGCCGTTACACTCATACAGTCGATTGGGGCAACGCTAAAGGAGATTTCCATTATAAATTCGGTAAGACAGCATTTTATGGATATCGAATTTGATGAGAATGATCATAGCGTTACTTTCGAAAATGCTCAGGCACGCGAACGTATGCAGATTCTTATGGATTATGCCAACAAGGTTGGCGGATTGGTTGTGGGTACGAGCACTTTATCGGAACTGGCATTAGGGTGGACCACATACAATGGCGATCATATGTCGATGTACAGTGTAAATGCCGGTGTCCCAAAAACACTGGTGAAATCGCTTGTACGTTGGATAGCCGAAACCCAAATGGAAGGATCGGTACGAGAAATTTTGAACAATATCCTCGCAATGCCGTTCAGTCCCGAATTGTTGCCGGCCGATGATGAAGGCGAAATTATCCAAAAGACCGAGGATGTAGTAGGTCCATACGAATTGCATGATTTTTTTCTCTATCGTATGGTTCGTTATGGCGATGAACCCAAACGAATTGTTTTTCTTGCCGGTCGAGCCTTTAAAGATAAATATTCCGAAAATGAGATTGCTAAATGGTTAAAGGTGTTTTACAAGCGTTTTTTTTCTCAGCAATTTAAACGTTCGTGCATGCCGGATGGCCCTAAAGTAGGCTCTGTCAATTTGTCACCTCGCAGCGATTGGCGCATGCCGAGCGATGCAGAGGTAAAGATATGGTTAGAGCAATTGGAAAACTAGGTAAATCGTTTTTTCATGCAACAGCTTGTCTCCTTATTTAAAAATAATACGGGAAAATCGAATCCTGAAATAGAATTTATTCCTTCGTCGGGTTCAAACCGGAGATATTTTCGTCTAAGAAAAGATGATTTTTCCCTGATTGGTGTTGCGGGAGAATCTCGAGGAGAAAATCGTGCTTTTATTGAACTTGCCAAACATTTTCACAGACAGCATTTAAATGTTCCGCAAGTAGTGGCGGTTTCCGATGATGAAATGTTTTACCTTCAGAAAGATTTGGGTGATCTGATTTTGTTTGATGCCATAAAAGCAGGTCGCTCTACGGGTGTTTTTAGTCATGATGAAAAAGAGTTGTTGCATAAAACCATTGCATTGCTGGCCGATTTTCAGGTGAAAGGTGCGCAAGGCCTTAATTTTGATGTGTGTTATCCTCTTTCTGAATTTAATCGTCGTTCGATAAATTGGGATTTAAATTATTTTAAATACAATTTTTTGAAAACGACCGGAATGGATTTTCGAGAAGATTGGTTGGAGGACGATTTCGATAGGTTTACCGACACTTTATTGGATGACAAAAGTGATACGTTTATGTATCGAGATTTTCAGTCGCGCAATGTGATGTTAGTGAATGGGAATCCTTACTTTATCGATTTTCAGGGAGGGAGAAAGGGGCCTGTGCATTACGATGTAGCCTCGTTTCTTTGGCAGGCAAAGGCTAATTTTCCGCCCGACTTGCGCGACGAATTAATATTGACATACCTTAATTCGTTGAAAAAATATATGGATGTTGACGTGTCGGATTTTTTGGAACGATTGCGTCAATTTGTCCTTTTCCGCATTCTACAGGTATTGGGTGCTTACGGATTTCGGGGATATTTTGAAAAGAAACCCCATTTTATCCAAAGTATTCCTTTTGCGTTGAATAATTTACGAGAACTATTGAAAGATGGATTCGATGAATATCCTTATCTTACAAAGGTGTTGCAAGAGATGACGGAACTCAAGCAGTTTGCCGATGTCAAAAAGCGTGAACTGGAGGTACGGGTGGTGAGTTTTGCTTATAAGAAAGGGATTCCTGACGATCCTTCGGGTAATGGAGGCGGATATGTGTTTGATTGCAGGGCTATTAATAATCCCGGGAAATTTGAAAGGTATAATAATTTCAATGGTTTGGATGAACCGGTGATCCGGTTTCTGGAAGAAGATGGAGAAATAGTTGAATTTCTCGATACCGTTTATCCTTTGGTGGATAATCATGTCAAACGGTATATGGATCGGAACTTTACTAATCTGATGATTGCTTTTGGGTGTACGGGTGGTCAGCATCGTTCAGTTTATGCGGCACAGCGTGTTGCCGAACATATTTCCAGGAAATTCGGGATAAAAGTTGTGTTGATCCATCGGGAGCAGAATTTGGAACAACAATTTAAAAGTCGAAACTGATTTTTATTAATGCCTTAATTTTTTATGTCATGAAAGCGATGATTTTTGCAGCAGGTTTAGGTACACGTTTAAGACCATTAACCGATACTGTGCCTAAAGCTTTGATTTCGGTAAAGAACAAACCATTGCTCGAGTATGTGATTGAGAAATTGAAATCCGCGGGTTTTGATGAAATTATTATCAATATCCATCATTTTGGGCAGCAAATCATCGATTTCGTTCGGTCGAAAAATTACTTTGGTATTCGAATCGAATTTTCCGATGAACAGGAAAAACTTCTCGATACAGGGGGCGCAATAAAAAAAGCCGCATGGTTTTTTGACGATGGAAAGCCTTTTCTTATTCACAATGTGGATATTTTGTCGAATGTAAATTTGAGCGAATTGTATGAATTTCATAAAAAACATGCTTATTTGGCAACTTTAGTGGTTAATCCACGTAAAACATCCCGTTATTTATTATTCGATGAAAATAGCTTGCTTAAAGGTTGGGTAAATACCGAAACGGGAGAAAGACGATCACCCATTTCCGATTTCAATCCCACACAATACACTGCATTGGCTTTTTCCGGGATACATGTTTTGGATCCTGTTGTTTTTAAATTTATGAATAATTGTCCGGAGAAATTTTCGATTATCGATTTTTATCTTTCTATTTGCAATCGAGAGAAGCTGTATGGATATATTCCACCAAACCTGAAATTAATTGATGTTGGAAAGCTTGATTCGCTTTCTCAAGCCGAGAAAATGTTTTAATTTCCTGATTATTTTTGGTACAATGAAAATATAAGAAAATTTCAACGTTCTCATTATTTTTTACACAATTTTTTTTGCAACTTTGTAAATAAGTTCGTTATTGATAAAATGGAAAAGCAGAAACGTCAACAAAAAGTAAAAGTAGTAGAAAAACCCGTTCTAATTCCGGATATCGGCAAATTGCCACCACAGGCAAAAGAATTGGAAGAGGCTGTTTTAGGCGCGCTGATGCTCGAAAAAGATGCTTATTTTATCGTTAGTGATATACTTAAGCCCGAGAGTTTTTATGATCCTTCTCATCAGATGATTTTTGGAGCTATTCAGAACTTGGCCGTTCAACAGAAACCCATTGATGTGCTCACTGTGGTTGAAGAATTGAAAAGACGGGGTGAGTTGGATTCGGTTGGAGGCGCGGTATATATAGCTGAATTGACCGAAAAAGTAGCATCGGCAGCGCATATCGAATATCACGCACGTATCATTGCACAAAAATATTTGGCACGGCAACTTATTTCTTTTTCTTCCGAAATTGCTCAGCAGGCTTTTGACGAAACCGTGGATGTGGATGATTTGATGCAGGAGACCGAAGGTCGTTTGTTTGAAATTTCGCAGCGTAATATGAAGAAGGATGTCGTCCAGATTAATCCTATCATTAAAGAAGCCTTGGATAATCTTCAGGCTGCTGCAAATCGCAAGGATGGTCTCAGTGGGTTGCGTTCCGGTTTTAAGGAATTGGATAAGATGACATCGGGTTGGCAAAATTCCGATCTTATTATTATAGCTGCACGCCCGGCGATGGGAAAAACGGCATTCGTTTTATCTATGGCCAAAAATATGGCATTGGATTATGGGTATCCTGTAGGAATCTTTTCGTTGGAAATGTCGAATGTGCAATTGGTAAACAGATTAATTATAAACGTATGCCAAATTCGTGGCGAAAACATTAAAAGTGGCCGTCTTACGGATGAGGAGTGGATGTTGCTCGATAAAAACATTAAGCATTTATATAATGCCCCCATCTTTATTGACGATACGCCCAGTTTATCGATATTTGAGCTCAGAACCAAAGCTCGTCGGTTGGTGCGCGAA
This sequence comes from Bacteroidales bacterium UBA4179, assembly GCA_002381125.1. Taxonomy (GTDB): domain Bacteria; phylum Bacteroidota; class Bacteroidia; order Bacteroidales; family Dysgonomonadaceae; genus Anaerorudis. Next base: position 11,165 of record DFUT01000013.1, read on the forward strand.
CATGGGGTAAAAGTCATCATTATCGACTATCTTCAATTGATGAATGCCAGTGGTATGAATTTTGGAAGCCGTGAACAAGAAGTAAGTACCATTTCGCGTTCGTTAAAGGGTTTGGCTAAAGAATTGAATATTCCGGTGATTGCGCTATCGCAGTTGAATCGAAGTCTTGAAAGTCGCCAGGGTAACGAAGGTAAACGTCCCCAATTGGCCGATCTTCGTGAATCGGGGGCTATTGAGCAGGACGCCGATATCGTTTGTTTTATTCATCGTCCCGAATATTATAAAATTACAGAAGATGAAAATGGTAATTCACTTATAGGCATTGCGGAAATTATTTTGGCTAAACATCGAAATGGTCCCACCGGCATTGCCACGATGAATTTTGATGCTGAATACGCACTTTTTCGCGATCCTGTGCAGAGAACGACTTATCGTGAATTTCCTTCAAAAATGAACAAAAGAAAGATGACCTCGGTTAAAGAAACCACCCCTACTGTTGCCAATATTGACGATTTGGCGAATGACGATAAAGAAGATCTCCCGTTTTAAAAAATAATTTTAGTTGAAAAAATCAGAATGAACATTCGAATACCCCTTCTTACATATGCACTTTTTGCAGGTGTTTTTTGTGCATGCGTATCGTGTAACTCAATGAAACGAGATGCTCGAAAAGCGGCAAAACTTACCAACGAATCTATTCGGCAAACGCACGAGTTGAAATTGAAGGAGGCCGAGAAAACATTTAATAAAGCACAAGAAATTATCCAAAAATATGAAGAGAATAGAAAATCGGAAGAATTTTTTCGTGAATATCAACGATATCGGGATAATGAAAGAAGATTGCCTCCCGAATAAGACAGGGGGTATTAAAAAATATGCATTTATGTCCTCAAAATTTAAAATCAAGTAGATAATTTGTAGATAAAACCGATGTGCTCGCTTTTATTCTTATTTTTGCAATGAATTGAAAGAAGCGATATCAAAAACAATTATAGATGCGTCATATTTCTTTATGTAAATCAATTGCAATAATTTTTCTCTTTGAATTTTTTGCTGTTCATGCGCAGGATTTTCCATACGAAAAAATAGCGTTGGATGGCAAAATGTTTTATGTTTATCATGTGAAACCGGGTGAAGGTTTATATTCGATTTCCCGTACATTTTCCGTCACTGCAGATGAGATTCTAAAATACAATCCTTCAATCGAAAAAGGATTGAAAAGTGGTCAAGTTCTATATATTCCCGCAAAGGATATTGAGCGAGTTTCAACTTTAAACGATAGCGTTATTCTTCAATCTCAACCATTGATTTCCAATCAGTCTCGAGTCACGTCTTTTGATGAATCGCATACTTTTAAACATGTTGTTTCGCTAGGTGAAACGGTATATTCCATTGCCCAAATGTATCATACCACTGTTGAAGAAATTTATCGTTATAATCCAACGGCGAGAGAAGTGATCAAGGTGGGACAAGTTCTTATTATTCCACAACCGAAGGTTGTCGAGAAAGAAAAAGAAGAGAGTTACCGTTATCATACGATTATGCCTAAAGAGACGTTGTATTCGTTAGCCCGTGCATATTCACTTAAACCTGAGGACATTGTAGCGGCCAATCCGGGTTTGTCGGAAGAAACGTTTCAGATTGGCAAAACCATTCGTATTCCTTTGCAAGGGTCAAGTGAGGCTTATGCTTCTTATGATCGTCAAACTCAACAAGTAATTCATAAAGTTAGAAGAGGAGAAACACTTTATAGTATTGCCCGTCAGTATGGTGTTTCCGTCGAAGAGATACAACGTGTCAATTCGTTGTCTTCCAATAGTCTGAGATCCGATATGGAGTTGATAATCCCTGTGATTGCCGGTCGCACCGGTAAGGGAAGTCAATTGGCAGAGGAAATAAAAACCAATCTCCTGCTTCGTCCGAATAAACATCCGGTAAAGGTAGATGTGATTAAAGTTGGTTTGCTGTTGCCTTTTTTAGACGAAACCGATAAGATGCATTTTCGTCTGCAAGAATATTATGAAGGGTTGCTTTTAGCTGTAAATAAACTAAAAGATCAAGGTGCGAATATTGAATTGTATGTATTCGAAATTGGCAAAGGGAACGATACCCAAAAACTGAAAAGTTTGCTTGAGACTTTAGAAATGAAATCGTTGAATTTGATTATTGGAGGTGTTTCCGATGAACAAATTAAAATTTTATCCGATTTTTCGAAGTCCCATAATATAAAATATGTAATTCCCTTTTCGTCGAAAAATACCGAAGTGCTGAATAACAGCAATATTTTTCAGGTAAATTCGCCACAATCTTATATTTATTCCAAGGCATCGAACGTTTTTATGGAAACATTCAAGAATGATAATGTTGTTTTTTTGAAAGTAAAAGGGAAAACAGATAAAGATGATTTCATCAATATCTTGCAGAACGATTTGAAACAAAACAACATTCGATATAGGATTGTTACGATAGACAATTTGTTGGAAGAGAAGCTGCTTCCTTTTCTGACAACGAACAAAAACAATGTTATTGTACCTACTTCTGCCGATGCTGCTGCGTTGCAGCAAACGTTGGAAGCTTTAAAAAAGATTCAACAAGACAATGCCGATTACACGATTCGTTTATTCGGTTATCCTGAGTGGCAGACGTACGATTCAAGATTGAAAAATGATTACCATAAGTTCGGCACCTATATTTATTCTTCTTTTTTTGTAGACGAAAGTGATAGTGAAACGAAGGAGTTTATAACCGATTTCCGGAAATGGTATAGAAGAGATTTAATGAATATTTACCCACGTTACGCAATGCTCGGCTACGATACGGGGCTATTTTTCTTGACTGCACTTCATCGTTATGGTTTGAATTTCGAACAAAATATTCATCATTTGCGAGTAAAAACCATTCAGTTTGTTTTTAATTTCGAAAGAGTAAACAATTGGGGTGGATTTATCAACACTGGATTGTATTTGGTTTATTATAAACCTGATTATAAAGTTGTAAAATTCGATAAAAGTCGATGAAACGTTTTTTGTTGATTATACCGGGAGTTTTATGCTGTTTTATGCTTTTTGCACAAAAGACCGATTTTAAGTCGGAATTTTATTTGGGTGCAGGAGGAGGAGTTGCTTTTTCGAGTGTTGATTTTGAACCCAAGGTAAGTCAGAAGACGCATAATGGTTTTCTGGGAGGGATTTCCGCGAAATATATTTCTGAAAAACATTTGGGATTAATACTCGAAATGAACTTCATTCAGCGTGGTTGGACGGAAGAATACAAAAACGATCCCGAATACAGTTACACTCGTTCCCTCAATTATCTTGAGATGCCCTTCATGACACATATTTATTTTGGGAACAATAGTCGTTTTATTTTCAATATCGGTCCTCAAATAAGCTACCTTTTAAGCGAGTCGTCTTCGATGAGCGATGCGTTGGCCGATTATGTTGAACAACAACGATCGATTGAAGAGAATTCATTTGCTATTCCCGAAGAAAGATATGAAGATGCTTCTCATAAATTTGATTATGGAATTGTTGCCGGTATCGGATTGGCTTTGAAAACCGGTATTGGCGATTTTGATCTTGAAGGGAGGTATTATTTTGGGTTGGGTGATATTCTCAATAACCACCGCGAGGATTATTATTCACGTTCTGCACATCGTATTGTCGAAGCTAAACTCACGTACTACCTTAAATTGTTATAAGCATTTATTTTATTTGTTGCACGATAGTGCATTATCTCCTTGTTGATAAGAAACATCAATTTAAACATATATAAGCGAATGAAGACAAAATTTTTTATCACTATCCTAATTCCCGGATTATTGCTTTTCTCTTGCAGCAATCATAAAGGGAACAAAGGAAATACATCTGCCGAAAAGACAGATAACTCAAAAGAAGAAATTAATTCATCAAAAACCAACATTTCTATGGCAAAACCGATTCATTTAACAAAAGCCGATTTTTTAACAAAAGTGGCTAATTACGAGCAAAACCCCGATAAATGGGTATACCTGGGCGACAAGCCTTGTATTATTGACTTCTATGCAGACTGGTGTGGACCGTGCAAAATGATTGCCCCCGTTTTGGAAGAGCTTGCTCAAGAGTATGAGGGGCAGATTTATATTTATAAGGTTGACACCGATGCCGAACAAGAATTGGCGGAAGACTTTGGCATTCGCAGTATTCCCACGTTGTTGTTTTGTCCGGTAGGCGAAAATCCTCAGATGGCACAAGGTGCGTTACCCAAGGATGTTTTAAAGAATGTTATCGACGAGATATTGTTAAAGAAATCTTAGTTTGGATTTTAAAAATGAAAAAACGGATGCGATCTTTTTTGATGCATCCGTTTTTTAATTCTACAATACTCCTATTTATTTGAAATAACCATTTATTTCTTTTTTGTTTTTAATGGGAATGATTGTGAACCCATAGTCAACCGGGGTAGAGGAGGGTTTAATCATATATTGATCCAATGGCAAAGCACCCCAACTATTATTTCCACCCACGCCCTGCATACGGTAATCGATAAATAGATCCACTAAGGGTGAAGGTTTATAATCGTTAATGTGCTTGGGACGTGGATCTGTTCCCACGGGTGCGTCCAGATAAAGCTCTTCTCCATCGGATATGGTTTCCAGTAAATAATTTGAAGCGTTGAATTCAAATGTTTCATCCGCAACAAACAGTAGTCCCTTGCCTGAAGATTGCGTTAGGGCTACCCATTTGATATCTGTATAATGCCCATTTTCTTGGGGGCGTACGTATTTGGTAACCATATCTTTGATTCGTGACGAATAGCTGTCCACAAACGCTGAGGTTTTGCGATCACTATAATTTTCCCATTGTCCTCGACCATAATATTCGGCATTTACGATGTAATTGGGCAATTGCATTCTCATTCCAATTCTAGGAATGTATGGAAGCTCGCATTGCGAAGCATCAAAATGGTTGTCCACACGAATAATTCCATTATTATAAATGGTATATGTTACCGTATTTGTCGCATTGGTTTGAGGATAAGTATATCGATAACTGATGGTTGTTTTATCTCCTTGATTTATCTTAAAATCTTCCGCTTGCAATTCTTGATAACTTGCTTTTTCCCAGGCATTCAATTTTTTTGGAAGTCGAGCCCCATAGTCATTATCCGTTGGCGCGCGCCAGAAGAATGGGCGAGGCCCGAAACCGTTGTTTATGTATTCTGTTCCATTTACTTTATATGAGGTAAGCACCCCGTTTTCTTTATCGAAAATTGCTTTGAAATTACTTCCGCTTACTATTATCGATGCTCCGTCCTCTTTTACGGTAGCCGGTTTAAGATGAGATGAAAGCTGTAATTTTGGAAAATCGTTCACTGTAAATTGTTCGCGTGCAACCACCCATCCGGCAGGAATAAGCCGGGTATCTTCTCGTTGTTTCATTTCAAAAACGACACTCACCTGTTTATTTGTGTTGACAAAAGACGCGAAATTAGGGATGCTCGCTTTTTCGGTTTCCTGAGGTTGAACATTTATTGAGAGCTTTCCTTCGGTCAGCTTTTTGCCCTGAGATTTTATGGTATAGAAGAAATCGTACTGACTTAAATCGATGAAAAAATTCTCGTTATATATTTCTACGGTACCTTTTTCAGGGTCGAAATTTTTAAACCAAACGTTCTGATACACTTTGCGCATTTCTTCGGTATGAGGTTTGGTTGTTCTATCGGGAAAGATTACTCCATTGATGCAGAAGTTGCCTGATGATGGGGTTCCTTTGGGACCGAAATCGCCGCCGTAAGCCCAGAATTTATTACCCTCTTCGTCTTTTTGAGCAATTCCTTGATCAACCCAATCCCAAATGCACCCTCCTTGCAGCAAGGGATATTTTCGGATGATATCCCAATAATCAATAAAATTGCCCAAACTGTTACCCATTGCATGGGCATATTCGCAAAGAATAAGGGGACGATCGGATCGAGGGTTGCGTGCATATCTTTCAATATCGGCCGGTGAGCTGTACATAGGGCAATAAATATCCGTATTCCATTCCAATCCTGCTCGTTCGTATTGTACAGGTCGCGAATTATCGCGTTTTTTTATCCAGAGGTAAGTTTCGTAAAAGTTGTACCCGTTTCCTGCTTCGTTTCCTAACGACCAGGTGACTACGCATGGATGATTTTTATCGCGTTCCACCATGTTTCGGGTGCGGTTTAGGTGACTTTCGAGGAATAAAAGATTATTCCCGAGTGTTCCTCCTTTGCGCAAATCGTACCCCATTCCATGACTTTCGATGTTGGCTTCGTCAATCACATAAATACCGTATTCGTCGGCCAATTTGTAAAATAATTCGGGTTGAGGATAATGAGAAGTACGTACCGTATTGACATTATACTTGCGGAAAAGCTCAAAATCTTTTCTCATAAGTTCTTCGCTGACATAGTGTCCTGTATATTCATCGTGTTCATGCGCATTTACCCCTTTAATCAGAACAGGTTTTCCGTTGACTAAAAATTGGTTGTTTTTAATTTCGGCTGTTCTGAAGCCTACTTTTACTGCTGTCGCTTCAAGGGTTGTATTATTTGCGTCTTTAAGTTCAATGGCGAGTGTGTATAAATTGGGTTCTTCTGCCGACCACTGTTCGACATTCGGAATGTCGTCCGCAAAAGTTACTGAAGAATTTTCTTTCGTATTCCCGGCTTGAGATCCTTTGCTCACAACTTTTCCGTCTTCATCTTTCAATTCATACGAAACATTGAAATTTTCGATGGCATTATCGGTATTTGCAATGGTTACATCCAGTGCAAATTTTCCGTTTTTATAATTTTCATCCAACGGCGTATGTGCAAAAAAATCGGCAATGTACGTTTTTGGGCGGGCATAAACGTAAACGTCGCGTTCCAATCCCGATAAGCGCCAAAAATCTTGACATTCCAGATAATTAGCATCGGAAAACCGATGGATCTGTATGGCCAGGACGTTTTTCCCTGCTTTTGCCAAATCGGAAATATTAAACCGTGCAGGGGTCTTGCTGTCTTTGGTCATACCCAAAAATTTGCCATTGAGATAGAAGTAGGCTGCCCCTTTTGTTCCATCGGAACTGAGGATAATATCTTTTCCGATCCACGATTGAGGGATTTCGAATTCTTTTCGATATGTTCCCGTGGGATTAAATTCTTCCGGAACCAGTGGTGGATTGGGCCTATCCCAATAAGGCGGATATCCGGGAGAAACGAATTCATAGCCCGAATTTACGTAAATAGGGACTCCGAATCCTTGAATTTCCCAATTGCCGGGAACATTGATATCGCTCCAACTTTTGTCGTTAAAATTTTCTTCATAGAACCCATCCATCGGACGTTCGTTAAAATTGTCCGTGTAATGAAATTTCCATTTACCGTTCAAAAGAAGGAATTCGCTCCCTTTTGAAGAATTTGGGGCATTAATAGCTTCGTTTACATTGTTGAACGAAAAAAAACTGGCTCGTGCAGGTTCTTTGTTCAATGCAATCAAATTGGGATTGGTAATTTCGGCGTAGCGGTTTTTTTGATCTTGAGCACTCAAAACCCCTATTCCCAATCCTACAAATAAAGAAATTAGGAAATACTTTTTCATGTTTTACAGCGTTATCAATTAAAAATGTGTTTTCGCAAAGATAAAATAAAATTTTGGTAAAGTGTAAAATAACGACTTAAAAAATAAACGTGCATTTTTTATGAGATGACGAGAGATATATTTTCGTGCAAATGGAAAAAGCAGTACTTTTGCAATGGAGAATAGCAGTATGAGAGAGCGTTACGATTATGAAATCATGGCACCCGCAGGATCCTATGAGTCGTTGATGGCAGCAATTCAGGGTGGAGCCGATTCCATTTATTTTGGAATTGAAGGACTGAACATGCGTGCTCGGTCGTCAAATAATTTTACGATAGATGACCTTCACCGTATTGCGCAGATTTGCAAAAAACACGGTGTGAAGAGTTACCTGACGGTGAATACCATTATTTACAACGATGATCTATCGTTGATGCGCAAGATTGTCGATGCTGCGAAGGAAGCCGGTCTGTCGGCCATTATTGCTGCCGATGTGGCGGTTTTGATGTATGCCCGCAGCAAGGGCATGGAAGTGCATCTTTCAACCCAGCTCAATATCACCAACACCGAAGCGTTGAAGTTCTACGCTCGGTTTGCCGATGTGGTTGTATTGGCTCGGGAATTAAATTTGGATCAGGTGGCAGATATTCATAAAGACATTGTGGAGCAGCAAATAAAAGGCCCTTCCGGGGAGTTGGTCCGTATCGAAATGTTTGCGCACGGGGCTTTATGTATGGCTGTATCGGGCAAGTGTTATTTGAGTTTGCACGAGAAGAATCTCTCGGCCAATCGTGGCGAATGCAACCAGATTTGTCGTCGTGCTTATACCGTGAAAGACAAAGACAGCGAAATCGAGTTGGATATCGACAACGAATACATTATGTCGCCCAAGGATTTGAAGACCATTCATTTTTTGAATAAAATGATGGATGCCGGTGTACGGGTGTTTAAGATAGAAGGTCGTGCTCGTGGGCCTGAGTATGTGCGTATTGTGACTTCTTGTTATAAGGAAGCCGTGCAGGCATATTGCGACGACACGTTTACGCAGGAAAAAATCGACAGATGGGACGAACAATTGGCTACGGTTTTCAATCGTGGTTTTTGGGATGGATATTATCTTGGCCAGCGTTTGGGTGAGTGGACGCATCGCTACGGGTCAGGGGCTACGAAGCGAAAAGTATACGTAGGGAAAGCCATTAAGTTTTTCAACAATCTCAGTGTGGCCGAATTTTTGGTGGAAACACAATCGGTTAAAGAGGGCGATGAATTGCTGATTACGGGTCCAACTACCGGTGCCGTTTTTTTTACCGCTCATGATATTCGGGTAAATTTGGAGACGGTTGCGGAAGCATCGAAGGGCGATCGTTTTTCCATTAAAACTCCGACAAAAATTCGGCCCAACGATCAACTTTTTAAAATGGTAAAAGCCGAACGGCGTGGCACCGCCCATGAAAGATAAGTGAAGCGAGTAAAAACAATTTATTCATTTTTTTCTTTATACCATTCGGAATACATGAGGTAGTTTCGAGCGATTTTCTGATTCATCTCTTTCGACTGTTCGGGGTCTACTTTCTTGACAAATTTGGCAGGGATGCCTGCATATATGCTGCCGGGTTCAACTATTGTGTTGCTTAGAACCACTGCTCCGGCTGCTATGATGGATCCTTCGCCAATGACGGCATGATCCAATATTATGGCACCCATCCCGATAAGTGCCCCATCCTCGATTTTGGCACCGTGTATTACCACATTGTGACCGATTGAAACATCGTCGCCTATTTCGGTAACCGATTTTTCGTACAAAGTATGAATTACCGAACCATCCTGAATATTTACCCTATTCCCAATGCGAATGGAATTGACATCGCCCCGCAAGACGGCGTTGAACCAGATGCTGCAATTGTTTCCGATAATTACGTCACCAATTACCGTGGCATTATCGGCCAGAAATGTATTTTCGCCGATTTGTGGAGTAAATCCTCTTACTGATTTGATAAGTGCCATTTCGAACGATTCTTTATATTGCTTTCGTTTTTTCTTTCAACCATGCTTTTTCTTCCTCATTCAGATGGTGTTGCAATTTGTCATATACCATCCGATGATAGTTGTTGAGCCATGTTTTTTCTTTTTCCGTAAGCCTCTCTGTTTTGATGGGTTTCGTATCGATCGGGCATAGGGTGAGGGTTTCAAAGTGATAGAATGTCCCAAAATCCTCGGTCTTCTTGTATTCCTGCGTAACTACAAGATTTTCTATGCGGATACCGTATTGGTCGGTACGGTAAATTCCCGGTTCGTTGGAAGTAACCATTCCTTGTTTAAGTGGGGTGGGGTTTTCTTCCGTGCGAATGTTTTGCGGGCCTTCGTGTACATTAAGGAAATGGCCGATTCCGTGTCCCGTACCGTGCCAGTAGGTTTCGCAATTGTCCCATAAGGGTTTGCGAGCCAAGATATCCAGCTGCGACCCGCGTGTTCCTTCGGGGTAAATGGCTGTTGCAAGCGCAATATGCCCCTTCAATACTTTGGTATAGTCGCTTTTCATTTGGGGTGCGATTTCGCCCAAGGCCACTGTGCGCGTAATATCTGTGGTTCCATGCATAAACTGGGCTCCCGAATCGATAAGCAGCAACCCGCGGGGTTCGATAATCGAATTACTTTCCGGAGTGGCACTGTAGTGTACGATGGCTCCATGTGTAGCATACCCTGCAATGGTTCCGAAACTTTCGCCCATATATTGCTCTTGTTGCGATCGAAATTCCCGCAACTTTTCCGCAATGGTCATTTCCGTTACCGTACCTGTTGGAACGGTTTTTTCCAACCACATATAAAATCGGGTCAATGCTATTCCGTCTTTCACCATTGCTCGGCGAAAGCCGTTCAGCTCGGTTTCGTTCTTCATGCTTTTCATCAGGTCGATTGGCGAAGGGAGATCAATGACCTTGCATCTTGCGGAAAAATGTTGATAAAGGGTATAGTTTATTTTGCTTTCCGTTACGCAAATCGTTGTTTTTTCGGGAAGTTCTTCGATATAATCGAATATATGATTATAATTTGCCGTTTTTACGCCCTGCGATTGCAGTTCCGAAGCAATGGGGGGCGTTAGTTTATCGGGATCGATAAACAATACCGATTCGTTTTTCGAAACATAGCCGTAAGCCACGGCCACCGGATTGTATTCTACATCGTTGCCGCGAATGTTGAATGTCCAAGCAACGGCATCGAGTGTTGCGATAACGATGCCCTCGGCTCCTGCTTTTTCGATTTCTTCAACGATTCGTTTGATTTTGTTTTTTGTCGATTCTCCGGTAATCTCTTTCGGGAGAGTGAAAATTTTGTTTTTGGGTATTTCCGGTCGATCTTTCCATATTTCTTCAAAAGGATCGAAGCGTGTTTCGAGTGCGATTCCTTTCGACTCGAGTTTGTTTTTCAGGGTTTTGGCTTCAGATGTGGCATACACCATTCCGTCGATGCCTACTTTCCCGCCATTGCCCACCTGTTCAACGATCCAATCGATCATGTCGGGCGTTTCGGGCATACCCATTTTAAACAGGTCGAATCCTGTCCCTTCCAATTGTTGCGCAGCTTGAAGAAAATAGCGCGAATCGGTCCATACACCTGCTTGTTTCATTGTGATTACTGCAGTTCCTGCCGATCCGGTAAAACCGGTAATCCATTTTCTGCATTCCCATCTTTTTGGGGGATATTCGCTTAAATGCGGATCGGTGCTCGGTACAATAAAAGCATCCAGATGCCGGGTTTCCATGAATTTTCTCAAAGCCGAAAGCCTTTCGCTGATTTGATTGGGTTTTTCTGTCATGTTTTTGTTGTTTTTCAAACAGCAAATGTAAGAACATTTCGTTACATTTGAGCTTTAAAAAAGTTGAAATAAATGAAAACGGTTATAGAACTGAAAAATATGCGTTTTTTTGCGCATCACGGTGTATTTTCTCAGGAAACGGTCGTAGGAAACGAATTTATGGTAAATCTGCATATCGAAGCCGATCTTACCGAAGCATGTAAAACAGATAATATTGAGCATACCATAAATTATGCTTCGGTATACGAAGTGGTGAAATCGGAGATGCAAAAACCTTCGCGACTTATGGAGAATGCGGCATACCGGATAATGGAACGAATAAAAGCATCATTTCCGCAAATTGTGCATCTTGAAGTGAGAATAGCCAAAATGAATCCTCCGGTGGGAGGCGAAGTGGAACGTAGCGAAATATCCCTTAGTTGTTGACGTTGAATATTTTTTAGCTGTTTGATTTGTGAAGCCGAGTTCAATTATATTCTCGTTGTCAAAAGACGTATTGCACGGTTTCGCGAAAATTTAAATTAACACTATTAACATAATTAACACTATTAACTTTATTGACGTTAATACGCAAAAAAACGACCGGTGTTCCTTTTTCCGATTGGACGAAGAGCGCTTTATTGCCTGATTTTCTGAATACTATCCGATAAAAAAAGCGTTGCGGGTCCGAAAAATCGTTTCCCGGGATGAGTGAAAAATTTTTTTATCCCGTCGGATTTTCCGACGGAGGAAATTGGTTAGTTATTGTTAACGCGCGTTTTCCGAAAAAGGATAAAAATTTGCCTCGCTTCCATCGGAAAATCCGATGAAGAAGCAAATAACATTTTGTACCTACCTGAAAATGATAATTTGCCACTAATTTTGTACCTTTGTATAAATTTTCCGAATAAAATGGATGAGAATTTAGTTGAAGTGACAAACGTAGCCGAAGCTTCCGGTTTGAATGACGAACCGTTGATGTTGCGAACGGAGAATCTGGTAAAAAAATACCGGACGCGTACAGTAGTGGATCATGTTTCCATTAATGTGCAACAGGGAGAGATTGTCGGGCTGTTGGGACCAAACGGTGCCGGTAAAACCACTACTTTTTATATGGCGGTGGGATTGATTGTTCCCAATGAAGGTGAAATTTATCTTGGCGACATCAATATGACCAAGTTCCCCGTTTACAAACGAGCACGGCACGGTATTGGTTATTTGGCGCAAGAACCATCCATTTTTAGGAAAATGACGGTGGAAGACAATATTCGTGCTGTGTTGGAGTTTACCGACAAAACGCCGAAAGAGCAAAAGCAAAAACTCGAAAGCTTGATTTCGGAATTTGGTTTGCAAAAGGTGCGAAAAAATCAGGGAGATCGTTTGTCCGGAGGCGAACGTCGTCGAGCTGAAATTGCCCGTTGCTTGGCTATCGATCCTAAGTTTATCATGCTCGATGAACCTTTTGCCGGTATTGACCCTATTGCCGTGCAAGATATTCAATCCATTGTAGCCCAGTTGAAATATCGCAACATTGGCATTTTGATCACCGATCACAATGTGGACGAAACACTGAGTATTACCGATCGCGCTTATCTTCTTTTCGAGGGAAGAGTGTTATTTCAGGGAACGGCGGAAGAGTTGGCTGCCAATCCGATTGTTCGGGAGAAGTATTTGGGGCATGATTTTGAATTGCGCCGTAAAAATTTTCAGTTGCAATAGATTATGGGGCGACTTCTTGCCATTGATTATGGAAAAAAACGTACGGGTATTGCCGTGAGCGATCCGTTGCAGATTATTGCCAATGGACTGACAACCGTTAAAACTTCGGAGATATTCGATTTTCTTCACGATTATCTATCAAAAGAAGAAGTAACCACGTTTGTTGTGGGATTACCCAAGCAGATGAATGGCAAAATGTCGGAAAATATGCAACGTGTTGAAGTTTTTGTCGATAAATTGAAGCAAAAATACCCCTCTATTCCCGTAGAATATTATGATGAACGCTTTTCTTCGAGAATGGCACATCAGACGATGATCGACGGTGGATTGAAGAAAAAAGCAAGACAAAATAAAGCATTGGTCGATGAAATCAGTGCAACCATTATCCTTCAAGGATATATGGAAAGTAAGCGAATGAAATAGCAAAAAAACATGATTTTACCGATATACATTTACGGACAACCCGTTTTGAGAAAAGTTGCCGAAGATATTGATCCTGAAAATTACCCGCGTTTGAAGGAGTTGATCGAGGACATGTTTGAGACGATGCACAATGCCGATGGTGTTGGATTGGCTGCGCCTCAGGTTGGCCTTAAAGACCGTATCTTTGTTGTCGATCTTACCGTTTTGGCAGAAGACGATCCCGAATTCGAAGGATTTAAAAAGGTGTTTATCAATGCGCATATTTTAGAACGAACAGGTGATATTGAGCTTATTGATGAAGGTTGTTTGAGTTTGCCGGGTATACATGAAAAAGTGCCGCGTGAAAACCGAATACGTATTCAATACCTTGATGAAAACCTGCAGCCTCACGAGGAAGAATTCGAAGGCTTTAAAGCACGCGCCATTCAACATGAGTACGATCATTTGGATGGAATTCTGTTTGTAGATAGAATTACTCCTTTGCGCAAGAGGCTGATCAAAGGCAAATTATCGAATCTGACGAAAGGTAAAATCGATTGTCATTATAAAGTGAAAACTTTGCTTCCAGGAAGTAGTAATCGGCATAGTTGAGCGGCACATCCACTTCCGAGTTATGGGGAAGGCTGCCTACCGAATGCATGAGCAAAAAATAACCGTTTTCGCCTACTTTTGCCCTATATGCCGGACTTGCAAGGGTATTCATGATGTTGTCTGCCCACGCTTTGTAATCTTTTGCGGTCGAGTACGTCGATATTTCGTATAACGCCGATGCCAAAATAGCTGCTGCCGAGGCATCACGGTATGTATTCGGAATATCGGGAGCATCATAATCCCAATACGGTACGCCGTCATCGGGATAATTGGGATGATTGGCAACAAATTCGAGGGCTTTTTCAGCCTGTTGCAAGTATTTCGGATCTTTTGTCTCGCGATAGCACATCACAAAACCGTATATTCCCCAGGATTGTCCACGAGACCAGGTACTTTCGTCGGAATAACCCTGATGCGTGTTTTTGTGTCGTACCGTTTCATCGATGGGGTCGTAATCCACTACATGCCACGTACCGTAATCCGCGCGATAATGATTTTCCATCGTTTGGTTGGCATGACTGACGGCTATGTCGTAAAAAATGGAATCGCCCGTTAGTTTGGTGGCGTTGAAAAGCAGCTCCAAATTCATCATGTTGTCGATGATGACGGGACATTCCCAGTCTTTTTTCGGATTGGCATTCCACGATTGAATGATTCCCGCACCGGGTTTATCGCGTATAGGTTTTGTCCTGTTCATCGTAGAATACAATTTTTTTTTGATCTCGATCTATTTCATTTATGAAACATTTCTTTTCAAAGATGCAAAAAAATTAGAAACAGAAATATAATTCATAATATTTTATCCATTACTCGGTTGGTACGGGTTGCCGTTATGCAATTGCTTACCGGTTCACTTCCTTTTCCGTTCAGGTAATTAACAATGCTTTCAATGAGATAAAACTGAATGTTTTCCGGGTTTTTTTCTATGAATTCTTGTCGACCTTTATCGGTCTCAAGCACGATGGGTGTGAAATCGAACGTGGAGCAGGTAAGTTTACCTTGTGTTCCTATAAAATCGATCGCATCCACATGAGCAATTTTTGATGCGACAAAACTCCAACTTCCGCTTCCGACCACGCCTGATTCGAAGCGAAATGCTCCACTTACCGAATCTTCCACCTCATATAATCCGGCAACATTGGAGGTAAATCCGTTAGCATCTTCAATCGGCCCCAATATATAATCAAGTAAATCAAGTTGATGCGAAGCCAAATCGTAAAAATAGCCTGCACCGGAAATTTCTTTTTTGACCCTCCATGGCAAATTATCTTTCTTGAAATCTTCTTCACGTGGTGCAACGGCAAAACGAATTTGTACTGTCGAAATATTACCTATCGACCCTTTATCGATCAGTTGTTTTACGCGAAGAAAATAAGGTAATGTACGGCGGTAATAGGCCACAAAACAAGGGACTCCTGTTTCCTTTGCCACATTAACAATTTGCAAACATTCTTCATATGAAGCTGCCAATGGCTTTTCCACATATACCGGTTTGCCTGCTTTCATTGTTTTAATAGCATATTCGGCATGTGATGCCGGTGGAGTAGCAACATATACAGCATTTACTTCAGGGTCATGAATTAAATCATCTGCATTATTGTACCATTTTTTAATTCCATGTCGCAAAGCATAGTCTTTGGCTTTTTCGGCATCTCGTCTCATTACTGCCACAACGTCAGAACCTTCTACTTTTTGGAAAGCAGGACCACTTTTTTTCTCCGTTACATTTCCGCATCCGATAAATCCCCAATGTATCATTTTATATTCTATTTATCCGGTTTATAGTTTTATAAAAAATCTACTTTTTATGTATGATGATTGCATTCAATCAAAAAATGTGATGATTTGTTCGGATCGTCTTGACCTTTTTATAGGAAAAGACGGCAAGAAAGCTTATAAGCACAAAAGGGATGGATAAATAAAAAATTATTCCTTTCATGGCGTCGCTTTGTCCATAGGAATGCATGCCGCTGAAAAAATAGTTCACCCCAAAAAACGTCATCAATACCGATGAGAAGGCAATAATGGATAACAGGTTGAACAACCAATCGTTGTTTCCTTTTTTTATCAGATGAATGTGTGTGACGATGGTATAACTCACAATGGTGATCAATGCCCATGTCTCTTTTGGATCCCATCCCCAATAACGCCCCCACGATTCGTTTGCCCATATTGCACCCAAAAAAGTTCCAATGCACATGAGTGCGAGCCCTACCATTAATGCCATTTGGTTTATAATGCTCAATTCTTTTATCCGATAAGGAATCAACGCATTGCGGTCGTAAAAAAGCATCATCGTTAAATTGGCAATGCCAAGCAGAAAACTGATGCCGAAAAATCCGTATGCGGCTACAATGACAGCCACATGAAACATCAACCAGGGCGATTTCAATACGGGTATCAATGGATTGATTTGTGGGTCCATCCAATTGAGTCCCGAAACAAAAAGAATGATTCCGCCAAAAAGTGTGGCTAGAGCCAGAGGAATAGTACTGCTCTTTCGACCAAAAACAAAACCTGCAAGAACGGTTGCCCATCCGGCATAAACCATTGTTTCATAGGAATTGCTCCAAGGAGCATATCCCGAAATATAAGCCCGCAATCCCATACCGTAGATATGGTACATAAATATCAGAAAGATACCTCCTATTAATATTTTAACAACCGTATCCAACCATTTTTTCGGCTTTAATAATTCTATAAATGTAAAAATGATCAATAAACCTCCCAAAATGAAGTATCCGATTTGGCAATGGCCAAAAATATCAAGGCGGTTATATCGGATCTCGGCTTTCAATTTTTTGGGATTAATTTGCGAAGCTGCATCGTTCTTTTTTTGATATTCGCCGATTACTTGTAGAAGCCGGTTGGGGTTGTTCCAATCTCCGCTTCTTAAAGAATGGTTTATTTCATTTAGATACCATGTTACCGAGCGGGTAATGAATAAGGAATCTTCTGTTGGGAAAGTAGAGAGATCGTCTCCCGGTGCATACCAAGTGGGGGTAGGATCTGTTGGGTGAGGAAAAATACACAGCATTTGACGATTCAGCAACCGAAAAACGATATTGACGCGTTCATCGAGTTTGATCAAATCTTTATCGAAACCGGTCCGTTCCATTGGTGCTTTACTATACGCTTCTTTCAATTTGGGCATCAGACGGTAGTCACCATCTTCATCGAACAGTTGAAAATAAGCGCAATAATCGTTGGGCAACCGATAATGACGACTTATTTCTTTGTTGGCAACGGCAATGAATGGAACCTGCATCCACATTTGCGGCATGGAAAGAAAGCTTAGCAGGAATTGATCGGAATTGAGTTTTCCTATAGTTGTCTCTTTGTGTAATTTGCGAAGAATCTCGGAAGAAAACGTATTGATCGGAACAATTCTTCCACCCCATTGCATGGGCAATTCGCCAAATTGTGCTGCATGTTGCGGATCGATTGCGTTTTTTTGTACTGCATTCATCATATTCATGGGGGGCATATGCTGTGCCGATAGAGTGCCGGAAAAAACAAGAAACAACAGACATGTTATCGTGCCTCGGTATGCTTTTTTTACTTTCTTCAGTTGTGTGTTCAATTGGCGGAAGCGGGAGTTTTTTGTGGTAAAAACAAGAATAAATCCGATTAGCAATAAAAAATATCCGCTGTAAGTGATGGTTCTTCCCACAATATCTTTATTGACAGAGAGGATGGTGCCCATTTCGTCGTTGTCGAAGGAAGCCTGAAAAAATCGATATCCCTTTACATTCAATACGTTATTCATGTAAACGTTTGCTTTGCGTACTTCACCATTTGCATAGCCGATAAGAAGATCACTTTCATAGGATGAAGGGCTTTCCGAACCCGGATACCGAATCAAACTGAAGTCAATCAGTTTTAGTGTAAAAGGCAGTGTTTCGTATTCGATGCCAGCGGGTGTGTTCAGGACTATTTTGTCGATAGTTTCTCCTTCACGAATATGAACCGTTCCATCTTTTCCAAATAAATGAGTGATCAATGCTCCCAACAGAATGACGATAAAAGCAAAATGCACAACGATCAATGCCCAGCGGCGTCGCTGAAAATAGCGATATTTGATAACGATCGCGATAAAATTCACAACCATAAGAAACTGCAGGAAAAAAAAGAGTGGGGAATGATAAATCAGCGATTTGGCAACATCCGTGCCGTGATACTTTTCAATAAAAGTAGCTGCTGCCAGCCCGAAAGCATAAAGGGCCAACAGGATGATTGTGGTTAAATATGAGGATAAAAAACGTTTTAATTTTTTCATATTGATCCGAAATCCGACAGTTGTATTATACCACAAATATCAACATATTTTGTCGATATAAAAAGAGGGTAAAATCACATTATGATATACCCTCTTTTCTTAACCAAGATTGCAGGTACAGTTTATTTTATGCCTCGTTCCATTGCTTGCGAAGCAATTCCACTGCTGCAGGAACCACTATGTTGCGATCACCCTGAGCACCACATTCGAAGCTGACATATTTATCGTATCCAATCATTTTCAATCCTTTGAATCCGTTCACGTAATTATCGGCTTCGCCATCTTCTCCCGGTATACTGCGGCGTTTGCGGCTTGCCACATGTACGTGTTGCAAATATTCTCCGCCCGAGATAAATGCACCCATATCCGAAGTTTCTTCCCATGTCATGTGCCAAAAATCGCCCATGCATTTAATGCCGGGGTTGTTAACGTCGCGGCATATGGAGGCGGCATCGGCAACCAGACGCAGATAAAAAGCTTCTTGTCGGTTGAGGGGTTCAAGAATAACCGTTGTGCCGTGTTCTCCGGCAAAATTGCCCATCTCATCGAGTTGTTCGCAGAGGAAATCGCGTGTTTCCTGCGTATGGGGCATAACGGGTTTTTGTGAGTTGAAGGCAGGCACCATAATTACGCCGGTAGATTCCAATTCGCCTGCAGCGATGATGATTTCGTTCATCGTATCACGACATTGTTTGCGAATGGCGGGATCGGTTGAGAGAATAAACCCCTCAAAACCTGCACATATGGCACTTATTTTGATATTGCGTCCTTTCAGTGCATTCTTGAGTTCGGGTACTCGCTTGGCAAGTCCTCTTCCGCCCGGTTCAAATCCCACAACGCCATACTTTTCCATAAAATCGAATTTCTCATTCAGATTTTTTCCGGGAGGAATTCCTTCTTGAAAAGAAAGGTTCAGTTTTGCTTTGGAAGATGTGTCCGCAATTGATTTTTTTTCGGTACAGGAGGCAAAAACAGTGTGACTTCCTCCGGTAAGTATTGCGGCACCGGCAATGGATGTTTTTAAAAAGTTTCTTCTATCGAGTGTCATAATTTTTTATTTTTTCTCTTGGGGTTTTCCGGGTATGGGTACGGTAAAAGCACTCATATCCATTTTGCCCATATTTAAATCTTTTGGGGTATAATCTAGGGTAGATGCAGTCATTGCATCCCATTTTGTTTCGAGACCGGTGTACGCCGATTCGCGCCCCATGATAGCCGCCATATTGGCAATAGCCGTTTCGGAAGCTTGTTCGATAAGTTTATTTCCGCGAATACAGTTGATCAGGTTGACATGTTCTAGCGTATAAGGATCGGTTTGGCTGAAATTGGTTTTTTCTGCTTCGTGATCGTATTTCCAGATGACATTCCCTGCAAGGTCTTTAATCGCCGTTTCACCTTGGGTCGTCCATGAACCTTTGGTGCCTTGAATGAATTCGCTCACATTGTTGGCACATCCGTCTATCTGGCGGCACATGCTGTGAAAATGGATGCCGTTTTCCATTGTAAAATCGACACTGAAATTGTCGTATTGATCGCCTGTGATGCGACGATGACGTGAACCGAATCCAACGGCACTTATCGGCTTCAACCCCGTGAACCATGTAAATACGTCGATATTATGAACATGTTGTTCTACGATATGGTCACCCGACAACCATTTCCAGTTCACCCAATCACGAATCATATATTCAAAATCGCTCCATCCCGGTTGTCGCTCGCGACACCACAACATTCCTTGGTTCCAATAAACCACGCCTCCGGTAATTTCGCCGATTGCTCCTTCCATAATCTTTTTGTATGATTCCACGTAGCTACGTTGGTGATGACGTTGCGTACCCGTAACCACACACAGGTTCTTTGCCTGAGCCAGTTTTGCAGCGGCTATGATTGTACGATATCCTACGGGATCCACACAAATTGGTTTTTCAAGAAAACAATGTTTCCCCTTTTCTACGGCATATTTGAAATGTTCCGGTCGGAAAAATGGAGGTGTTGCATCGATGATTACATCTACATCACTATCAATAACCTGTTTGTATGCATCCAAGCCTACAAAACGTTTATCGGAGGGAATATCGATATTTTTCTCGTTTTTCAGTTTTTCGGCCAGGCTGTCCACTTTCTCTTGAAATACATCTCCCAATGCAACGATTGTTACGCCATTTGCCGCATTCAGAAAGTTGAATGCTGCACCCGATCCGCGTCCTCCACAACCGATTACGCCTGCTTTCAATTCTTTTCCGTCCGCAGCCTTATCGGGAAGTTCCGGGATATAGTAGCTGCCGGGTTCCTTTAAGGGTACGTTGCCATTTTTGTTTTTTCCTCCGCCGCTGCACGAGGTGAATAAACCTGCGGATGAGGTTGTTCCCATTACACCGAGTGCTCCCGCCATTGCGGAGCTTTTTAGAAACGTTCTTCTGGTTAAGTTGTTTTTTTTCATATCGATAAGCTTAAAAAAAATTAGTGTTCATTTTGGATAATCAGTGAGTCGGGTTCACAAACTACACGAAATCCAATTCCCTTGATATCGGAATACCACCAAATGCTTTTGGGTTGTTGCGGATCGGTTTTCAGCCATGCTTCATGGTGGGTATGATCGCGGGCCGCACATCGTACGTCCGCTGCGTCGGAAGTGTAATTTCCGCCACGAACAACCCATTCTTTTCCTTCCATTATCAATGGATTTATTGCCCCTTTCGTTTTATTGTATGCTTCCGAATCGTATTTATCTGCACAATATTCCATTACGTTCCCGAGCGTGTTCTTTAATCCGAACGGATTAGGTCGAACGGCATCGGGTTCATGCGTCTTGTTGTTGCTGTTTTTGCTGTAAATCACATATGAAGCGATGGTGTCTGTTTTGGCCTTAAAAAATTTGCGCCAAACCCCCTGATCCGAAAAATCCTTGGGATTTCCCGGAAAGAAATAGGGCGTTTGTGTTCCTCCCCGTGTTGCATATTCCCATTCGGCTTCGGTGGGGAGACGATATTTTTTTCCGGTTTTTAAAGACAACCATTGGCAAAACACTTCTGCTGCATAATGAGTCATCGTGATAGCCGGACGTTTGCCGCTTCCCCAGCCTTGATCGGGAAATCCGAATGGAGGAGTGGGACCCGAAATGGCATCCACATCCAATGCTTTCAAATTATTTTCATAGACTTCTTCGGGTGGCGTGCGTCCTTCACTCATGGTTTCAGCATAAAATGCCCAATATTGATCCCAGGTTGTTTCAGCTTCTGCCATAAAGAACGAACTCACGGTAACTTCATGAACAGGAGCTTCGTCGGGTTCGTGGAAAGGTTCATTATCGGGACTTCCCATATTGAACGTGCCTCCCGGAATAGCAATCATCTTAAAAGATACCGCTGTTCCGGGTATTTGTTCGATGTAATCGGCAAAAACCGCCACTTCGGTTGCTTCTTTATAGAATAAACTTGTATCTACCACACCCTTATCATCACTTATCCCGGGGATGCCTGTCATTTTTCCGTGGATATAATTCGGGTTGTAATGTCCTGCATCCAAATGACAGCTTATGCACTGCAAGTCAAGTTTTTTTGCATTTTCTTCATAATAGAGATGAGCTGTGATTGCATCGTCGGTAACACCTTCGGGAAACAGGTTTTGGTGACATTTTTCGCACGACTCGTTAGGTGTGTATTTTATGGCGTATTCCAATTCCGATTTGCTTTCCCAATCGAAATCGGCGCTGTCTTTTGTGAGATACCCCCATACATCTTTTAGACCGAGAGCAATTTTTGCCTTATAATGATCCCATGTATTTTCTATCGGAGGAAGATGGCAGTCTACACAATTCGTCATAACGCCGCTTTTGTTGTTGACGTGCATCGATAATTTCCATGTTTCTTCGGCATGAGGATGGACATGGCAAATCATACACGATTCGTTTGTCGAAAAGTAGACCGATGTTTGATATAAAGCAACAACTATAATAATACCTATGATTATTCCTAAAAGCAGATAAAAACCTTTTCGTCGATGAAGTTTTTTTTGAGGTTTATCGGTCACCTCAAAATCGTTTGTCCCTTTCATTCTTTCTTTTGAAGTATAGAACCAGTATGTATAGCTTGAATTGATTCGGTGAAACAAATGACGGTAAAAATAGTCATTTTTACGATAATTGAAGGAATTCTCGAATAAAAATGTAAATATATAGCGTCAACCGGCAAGTTCGTTTTCTCTCGCTTCTTTTATAGTGCTTATTTTTCATTCAAATACAAAAATGCTTATCTTTGTGTGAGATGAACGATCAAGAGGATATATTAGGCAGATTGCGTCAGACGTTAAATGAGCAAGGAATTGATTCTTTCCATATTTTGGAGGAGCTCGTTCCAATTGAGGAACAGATGGAGTATTTTCGTTATTTCGAAAGATTGAGAAGAGAAAATGCCCCTTTTGTTCGTGACGAAGAAATCTCGATACTTTTTTCGCCGGATGCCTCCGTTGAAAGAAAAAAAAGAAGTCTTTCATTATTGGCATCTATCCCTGACGTGACGGCATATCGTGCCATTGAAACCTATCACAGCAGCCCGTTGGAACCTGAGTTGAAAAACTGGTCGGCAATGGCATTGGTAAGCAGTCGTATTGTCCTTAATTCCAATCTTTCGGGGAAACAGCAGGTGTATATTTCTTCCGGATTGGGGGGGCACGATAAAAAACTTCGTTTTTTTGCGTTGTTTACTACACAAAACAGAGAAAATTTTACCGATTTACAAAAAAACATTATTGAAAGCGAATTCAGGTTCCAATTGGAGCAAGCCGATGTAGATATCGAGAAATTCGAAATCGAAGACAATTATTTTACCATTTTGATGCTCGTTCCTTTTGATGTAAATATAAAGTCTATTCTTCAAGCTGCCATAGATGAATGCAATCAATACGGGAATTTTCTCGACACCAAGTTTCTATTCACTAATGTAAAAATACTCGGCGAAGAGGAAATCACCAATTTGCTTAAGAAGAAAGATTAAGAAAACCGTTGCATGTTGCCATTACTTTCGAATAGAAAACATTATTTTAACCTTGTCCTACCGTTTTGGGTTTATCTTTTTTCCGAAGGCTTTATCATTTTTTGATTTATGAATATATTTTTTCTTTTGTTCTTTTCGTTTACCGGAAAAAATTTCATATTCTCGCATTTCGCATTCCAGTTGGCCATTGAACAATGGAAACCGTTTGCCGGCTTTTAGTCCGATTTTATCGAAACATTCTTTTTTGTAACTTAAGATATAGGCTCTGTATCCGATGAAGACATGCTTCAACCGCTCTCCGATGGTGGCATACAGTTCTTCGATATCGTCCACCTTGATACGTTCGCCATACGGAGGATTTGTCATCAGCACACCGGGCGGCTGCGGTGCTTTAGTGTATTGCTGTATCGATTTTACTTCCAAATCGATATAGTTTTTCAATCCGGCATTTCGAATGTTCTTTTCGGCAACGGCAACAGCCTTGGGAGAGATGTCGGAACCGATGATGCGATAGGGAAAGTCGCGTGCTCCGGAATCATCATTGTAAATCTCGCTGAAAAGACCTTCGTCGAAATCGTTCCAGTTTTCAAAGGCAAAATGTTTTCGATGAATGCCCGGAGGGATACCCAAGGCAATCATTGCCGCTTCAATCAACAATGTTCCCGATCCGCACATCGGATCAATAAAGGTGCTTTCGCCCCGCCATCCCGATTTCAGAATCATGCCGGCAGCCAGCACTTCGTTCAGCGGAGCTTCGGTTTGTGCCACACGATATCCGCGTTTGTGCAGCGATTCGCCCGAACTGTCGAGCGAGAGCGTACAGGTTTTGTGGGTTATATGGATATTGAACACCAAATCGGGATTGCTGACGCTTACCGAGGGTCGTTTGCCGTATTTTTCCATAAAATAGTCGGCTATGGCATCTTTCACCCGATAAGCGACAAATTTGGAGTGGGTAAAAACGTGCGAATAAACTACCGAATCCACAGCGAAAGTTTTGTCGAGCGAGAGGTATTCGTCCCAATTCATTTTTTTCACTTCATCGTACACCTCATCGGCATTTTCGGCTTTGAAGGTAAGGATGGGTTTCAATATTCTCAATGCAGTGCGGCAATGTATATTTGCTTTATACATTAAAGCTTTGTCGCCTGTAAAAGACACCATGCGGGTGCCGATTTCCACATTTTCGGCGCCTATGCCGATGAGTTCTTCCGCAAGTACATCTTCGAGTTCTGCCATCGTTTTGGCAATCATAGGATATGTGTGTGAGGTGTTCATTCGCTAAATTTTCAGTTGTTTCGGGGCGAAGATAAAAAATCCATGCGTCTTATTGTTTTACTTTTATTTTTTTTGCTTTTGATTCGTTTTTAAAGGCATCCAGTGCGGTCACCACGTAAACATAATTGTTTTTTCCTCCTTCGTAGGGGAGAATATAGAAATTGTCCGGCGTAACATCACGTATGTTTTCGGCTTTGCCTATATCCACTTTTTCGCCTTTACGAAACCGATAGACCACAAAATACTGTGCAGCCTTGGGATTGTTCGGTTGCTTTTTATGATCCCATGTGAGAAAGTGCATATCTTCGGTAAAAACCTCGGAAAGGTTTTTTACTTTATCGGGGCGTCCTTTGTGCATATGGGTGTATGGTGGGATAAGCGATTTTGCCGGGTGGATGCGATTTTTAAGGATATCGGCTACTCCATCGCTATTTTCGATGATCAGATAACCATACCAGTAACAGTTTCCTTTCACAAAAGACATCTCGCGCGAAAGGCGTATTTTCTTGTCGAGTTCGTTTTTATCGATACTCCGTTTCAAATCTTGTCCGATATAGAGAGGGTGATCAAAGCTGTTGGCGTTCCACCAGTTGAGTAATGTCAGATAATCGGCATTCTTGTGGCCAATTTCCCAATACAGTTGCGGCAAATTATAGTCTATCCATCCTTTTTTTACCCACAGTAGGATATCGGCATACAGATCGCCATAATTTTCCAGTCCGTTTGTTTCGCTGCCCGAGCCGTCGGGTGTGTTTTTTTTGTTGCGGTAAATACCAAAAGGGCTGATTCCGAAACGCACCCACGGTTTTGTGGCGGCAATCGTATATTTGATTTGCTGTATAAGTAAATTGACATTGTTTCTGCGCCAATCCTCCCGTTGGTTTTGCGAGAATCCTTGCAAAGCAGCGTATTTATTAAAGCTTTCATCGTCGGGGAAAAGTTTCCCGGCAATCGGATAGGGGTAGAAATAATCGTCCATATGGATAGCATCCACATCGTATCGCGATACGATATCTTTTACCACGTGGCAAATAAATTCACGGTTTTCGGGCAAACCGGGGTCGAAAAACAATTGATTGCCATATTGAATGAATCTTTCCGGATATTGCCAATAGATATGGTTGGGAGCCAACTCGTTGTTGATATTTGTTTTCACCCGGTAGGGGTTAAGCCAGGCATGGAGCTCCATGCCTCGTTTGTGGCATTCGTCGATGATAAATGCCAGCGGATCAAAGTCCGGATCGTCGGGTGCCTGACCTTGCCTTCCTGTCAGGAATCGGCTCCAAGGCTCCAAATCCGATTTGTAAAAAGCATCTGCTTCGGGGCGAATCTGGAAAATTACGGCGTTGATTCCTGCCTCATCCAATTTGCGTACCATTTCTGCAATGTAGTGTTTCATGGCAGCACTGTTCATTTTTTGATACCGTGTTTGTCCTACGGTTTGTATCCAAGTACCGCGAAATTCGTGTTTGGGAGTAGGATCGGCCTTTCGGGTCAATGTTTGTTTGGACGATCCACAAGCACAGAGCAAACAACTTGCTGTGACGAGTATTAAGTTGCGAAAAATCGATTTGAATTTCATGAACGCTTCTGTTTGTATATTTTGAATGGTGAAAATATGGGATGATCTGCTTTTAGCAGCACATCAGGAGCATGTTGTTGCGGATAAATAACGATGCGATTGTACTGTGGGAAAGTATATTCCAATTGTGTCGGCAAATGATCAAGCGCCATCACATAGGAAATATATCCACGACGCGCAGAAACCAAAACAATGAGATCATTCTCTTTAATATATTCCGTACATGCCATCGGGTTGTTCCAATCTGTAAAGGGAATAAATATAAATAAATTTTTCAAATCTTTTTGCTCGGCTATTATTTTTTGTGTATCGGGATGTCCAAGATGAACGATTGGGATGGAAAGTTCCTGCGCCAGTTTTGCCATTTTCTGCAACCAGACGCCAAATCCGTATTCTCTTTCTGCCAGTGGCGGAGAAATAACTACGATGCGGTTGTTCGAGATCAAAGGCTTTTCGAGATAACAAATAAAGAGATTCTTGTCCAGATTTCTGATGGTTGCATCTACTTTATCGCCGAACAATTTTTCAATGAACCCCGTCTTTTCACCCGGCCACCCCATAATAACGATGTCGGCCATAGTTTCGCGTGCTGTGCGTACAATGCCATTGGGAATATTGTAATCGATGGTGGTGATGATATCCACATTCATTTCTGCGGCCGAAGCATCTCTTACCAATTCTTGAAGTTTTTGTCGGAATTCGATTATGTTTTTTTCGGCTTCCACGTTATTGGGAACCACGCCCAGTAAAGAAACGGGATTGGCCGATTTGGGATCTTTGATCAGCAAGGCAAGGTCTACCAAGTATCCGATGTTATCCGGGTTGGCTATCGGTACCAGTATTTTTTCTTGTGCAAAGCTACCCAATGCAGCAGGTGTGAAATAGCCTTTTTCTTTCTCTTCCATAACCAGTTCTTTGGCTGATTTTTGAGTAACCAGTGATGAAACGATGCAGGTAATGAGAATAAGGATGATGGTTCCGTTGAGAATATACTCGTCGAGAATCCCTGCTTGATAGCCAACGAGGATAATTGCCAGTGTGGCTGCTGCATGCGAACTGCTCAATCCAAAGATAATGCCACGCTGCGATGTCGAATAGTTGCATGTTTTTTGCGTGAAGAATGCGGCTAGCCATTTTCCGCTGAGGGCTACGCATGTTAATGTCAATGCCACAATCAGGGTTTTCCATCCGTTTAGTACCACTTTTATATTTACGATCATCCCTACCGAGATAAGGAAAATGGGAATAAATAAGGCATTCCCAAAAAAATCGATACGGTTCATCAATGCTGAGCTTTGCGGAATGAGTCGATTGAGTGCCAATCCGGCAGCAAACGCCCCGATGATGGGTTCCAGCCCACCCAGTTGAGCCAGAAAACCGCAGACGAATAAAATGAATAGGACAAAAATATAGTGTGAATATTTATCGTCTTCCACTTTTTGAAAGAACCACTTTGCCAGTTTGGGAATAAAAAAGAAAACAACAATGGAAAACAGGATTAACGAAACGATCAGTTGTGCCCAAAACTCACCATTTAATGCACCGTCGTTGGCCGACATGATGATTGCCAGTATAATAAGTACGGCAGCATCGGTAAAAATGGTTCCTCCTACCGTGATGGCAATAGCCTGGTTTTTTGAAACCCCCATCCGACTGACAATAGGGTACGAAACCAAGGTATGTGTAGAAAACATGCTTGCCGTGAGAAAAGCAGGCATTGGAGCATAACCGAGTATGTGATGGCAAACGGGGTAACCGATCAACAGGGGAAGTGTAAAAGTGAACAATCCAAAAACAAGACTTTTGTTCCGATTGGCTACAAATTCGTTGAAATCCAGCTCCAGTCCGGCCGTAAACATGATGTACATTAGTCCGATTGTGGAAAACATTTCCATGCCGGCATCGTCGGAAAGGATGTTGAAGCCGTAAGGTCCAACAAGTATTCCGGCAATGATTAGACCGATAATGGAGGGTAGATTGATTCTTTTAAATAGGGAAGGGATAAGTAAAACAATCAATAAAAGTACAAGAAAAACAAGAATTGGATCGTGTAGAGGCAAAGTAAAATCGCTTGTCAGAATCGATGTCGTTTGATGGGTTTGCACTTTTATTCCTTTGATTTATAAATGATTTTAAAAATAAGCACCAATATCAAACTTCATAACGAATGAAAATTCGTTCAAATGCAAAAATAGTCAAAATATTTAGATTAATTGAGTCGGCCTTACTTTTTTGTCGCTGTTAAAGTAATTATCTTTGCATATTTAAAACGTGATGAGCAATTTCAAACAAATCGAAATAAAAGGTGCACGCGTCAATAATTTGAAAAACGTTGACGTAACCATTCCCCGAAATACTTTTACCGTTATTACCGGACTTTCGGGTTCGGGCAAATCGTCGCTGGCATTCGATACGTTGTATGCCGAAGGGCAGCGGCGTTATGTAGAGAGCTTGTCGGCTTATGTACGTCAGTTTCTTGGTCGCATGAATAAGCCCGAGTGCGATTACATCAAAGGCATACCTCCCGCTATTGCCATCGAACAAAAGGTAAACACCCGCAATCCGCGTTCCACGGTCGGCACTTCCACCGAAATTTACGATTATCTGCGTCTGCTTTATGCACGTGTCGGGAAAACCATCTCTCCCGTTTCGGGCAAAGAGGTGAAAAGGCATTACGTGAGCGATGTCATTCGCAAGATGTTGGAATATCGCGAAGGCACGCGCATGGTGGTCCTTTCCCCTGTTGTGTTGCGCAACGGTCGCGATTTGCGCGAACAGTTGGATATCCTGATCAAGGAGGGGTTCACGCGGGTTAATGTTGGGGAAGAATTTTACCGTATCGACGAGTTGCTTACTCAAAAGAATCTTCCTCCTGCAGAAGAAGTAATGCTGGTGATCGACCGTCTTTCGTGCTCTTCCGACAAAGCCACCATCAACCGGTTGTCCGATTCGTTGGAAACGGCTTTTCTGGAAGGAGAAGGGGAGTGCGTAGTGCGGTTTTGGGGCGAGAAGGGGGTAGAGTCGTATACGTTTTCCAATCGCTTTGAAGCCGACGGCATAAAGTTCGAAGAACCTACCGAGCTGATGTTCAATTTCAATAGTCCGGTGGGAGCTTGTCCCCAATGCGAAGGGTTTGGCATGGTTGTCGGAATCGATGAGAATCTGGTTATTCCCGACAAAAGCTTATCGGTTCAGGAAGAATGTGTGCAATGCTGGAGAGGCGAAAAAATGAGCGAGTGGCGCAAGGAGTTTGTCAACAATGCCTACAAAGTGGATTTTCCCGTTTATCGTGCCTATTACGATTTGACCGACGAAGAAAAAGACATCTTGTGGAACGGACGTCACGAATTGGGAATTTACGGCATCAACGATTTTTTTCGGATGCTCGAACAGAATCTCTATAAAATACAATACCGGGTCATGTTGGCGCGTTATCGTGGAAAAACGCTTTGTCCAACGTGTAGGGGTACACGATTGAAGCCCGAAGCGTTGTATGTGAAAGTGGGTGGAAAATCGATTGCCGAACTCGTGACGATGCCGATTGCCGAGCTTAAAGAATTTTTCAATCAATTGGAGCTCGGTGAAACCGATGCCGTCATTGCCGAACGTCTGCTTGCTGAAATTCATAATCGGTTGCAGTTTTTGATTGATGTGGGGCTGGGGTATCTTACCCTTAACCGACTGTCCAATACCCTTTCCGGGGGAGAGAGTCAGCGCATCAACCTTGCTTCGTCGCTTGGCAACAGTCTGGTGGGATCGTTGTATATTCTCGATGAACCCAGCATCGGACTGCATTCGCGAGACACGCATCGGCTCATCCGAGTGCTAAGGAAGTTGCAGCAGCTTGGCAACACGGTAGTAGTTGTGGAACACGACGAGGAGATTATCCGTGCAGCGGATTACATTATCGATATCGGACCGAAAGCGGGAGCGTTGGGGGGCGAAATCATATATCAGGGGAAGGTGTCGGAACTTGAAACCAACAGCCATAGTTATACCGTGAAGTACCTCACGGGTGAAGAAAAGATTGAAGTACCGAAAACGCGCCGCAAATGGAACAATTATATCGAAGTGAAAGGTGCACGCCAGCATAATCTGAAGAATATCGACGTGAAGTTTCCACTCAATGCGATGACGGTGGTGACCGGCGTGAGTGGATCGGGCAAATCATCTCTCGTGAACGATGTGTTTTATAACGCCTTGCAGCATCATTACAAAGGAACGGCAATGGAGCATGCCGAATTCAATGGGCTTGCGGGCGATATCAAACTGGCAAAACATGTAGAGTACGTTGATCAGAATCCTATCGGCAAATCGTCGCGTTCGAATCCGGTAACTTATCTCAAAGCATATGACGAGATACGCAAGCTTTTTGCTGCACAGCCGTTATCCAAACAAATGAATTTTTCGCCTTCCTATTTTTCGTTCAATGTTGAAGGCGGGCGATGCGAAGAATGTAAAGGCGAAGGGACTATTACGGTGGAAATGCAGTTTATGGCCGATATCAAGCTGAAGTGCGAAGCATGTCACGGCAAACGGTTTTCGTCCGAAGTACTCGAGGTAGAGTATCGGGGGATGAATATTTACGACGTATTGGAGATGACCGTTGATCAAGCAATTGCATTTTTCGGTGCACGAAAAGGTGCTTTCGAGAAGAAGATCGTAAAACGTCTTCAACCCCTTCACGACGTCGGTTTGGGTTATATAAAACTGGGGCAATCGTCGGCCACGTTATCGGGAGGTGAAAATCAACGTGTGAAACTGGCCTATTATTTGGGCGAAGAAAAAGCCGAACCTACCATTTTCATTTTCGACGAACCCACCACCGGGTTGCATTTTCATGATATCAAAACACTCTTGAAAGCTTTTGATGCACTGATTGAGAGGGGGCACACCATTATTATTATCGAGCACAACATAGAGGTGATCAAGTGTGCCGATCATATTATCGATTTGGGCCCCGAAGGTGGCAAAGCCGGTGGATACATTGTTTGCGAAGGCACCCCCGAGCAGGTTGCCGCTTGCGACAAATCGTACACGGGTCGGTTTTTAAAAGAAAAATTGCAATAAAAAAATTCCTCTTTAAAATCG
>DFUT01000015.1:0-422 GCA_002381125.1 Bacteroidales bacterium UBA4179
GTTGTGTAGAACATATACTTACATCTGTAGATTATCCTGAGATAGGCTACAAGCGTGTAATCGGTCTTTTGCAACTCCATAAAGCTTACGGCTCGGACAGATTAAACAGAGCCTGTAGAATGGCTTTAAATGCAGGTATACCATCATATACCCGAATCAAAAATATCCTGAAGAATAACATGGATAAAGCAACAATCTTATATAATGAATCCGACAGTGCACATTCGCATATACCGCTGCATCATAATATAAGAGGAGCATCATCCTACAGTTAAACAAATTAGTTAATTATAAACCTATAATAATGAACAACAATCAAACAGTCGAAAGATTAAAACAAATGAGACTCGGAGCTATGGCTTCATTGCATTATCAGCATATCAAGGACAACAGGATAGAGAATGTGACAGCTGATGAATACC
>DFUT01000015.1:752-65137 GCA_002381125.1 Bacteroidales bacterium UBA4179
GAGAGATACTGTTGGATATTATTGATGAGAGGCATAATCAGGCATCAACTATATTATCCTCACAGATACCGGTATCAGCCTGGTATGATCTGATTGGAGAACAAACAATAGCAGATGCAGTTTTAGACAGGATAGTAAACTCATCACACAGAATAATACTTAAAGGTGAGTCACTTAGAAAAGGAAAAATAAGTACAACTAAATAAAATTATTAACTTTGCCAATGATCTTTCAAAAAGGTAGAAAAGCTATGAATTATAGTGGCACGGTTTGACCGAAAAGAGTGGCACTATCAGACCGAAATACACAAATATTACCTCAAAGTGAGAGTGGGCTAAGGAACCGCTGTATACGGAACCGTACATACGGTGGTGTGAGGGGACAGAGAGGGATTATTTCCCTATATCCCTCTTTTTTTATTTTTCTTGTTGTTTGGCTTCTTGCCAAATTGCTTCCATCTCTTCGAGTGTCATGTTTTTCAATGTTTTTCCCTGCTCTTTTGCTTTCTGTTCCATGTAGTTGAAACGATGGATGAATTTTTGGTTGGTGCGTTCCAGCGCATTGTCGGGATTTACCTTGTATAATCGGGCGGCGTTGATGATGCTGAAGAGCAGATCGCCAAACTCTCCTTCCATTTTGTCGGGATCCGATTGTGCGATTTCCGTTTTCAATTCGTCCCATTCCTCTTTCACTTTTTCCCATACATCCCGGCGCTTGTTCCAATCGAATCCCGCATTGCGGGCTTTGTCCTGTATTCGATAGGCTTTTACCATCGACGGCAGCGAATTGGGAACGCCTCCCAAGATGGTTGAGTTGCCTCCTTTCTCTTTGAGTTTGATTTGTTCCCACGATTTTTCCACTTTGCGTGCCGAATCGGCTTGTGTATCGCCAAAAACGTGTGGGTGGCGGAATATCAATTTGTCGCAGAGGGCGTTGCAGACATCGGCAATATCGAAAGCTTCCTTTTCTTCACCAATTTTGGCATAAAATACAACATGGAGCAGCAAATCGCCCAGCTCTTTTTTTATGGCTTCGTCGTCGTTATCGATGATGGCTTCGGCCAATTCATACGTCTCTTCTATGGTATTCGCTCTGAGGCTCTCGTTGGTCTGTTCGCGATCCCAGGGGCATTTCTCCCTCAATTCGTCCATCACATCCAATAGTCTGCCAAAAGCTTCCAGTTTTTGTTCACGCGTATTCATTTCTTTGTTTTTTTCCTTTCTTCGCAAAAAATTTGATTGTTTGTTGTTCCTTATTTTGTTGTTTCTTATATCGATTCGATTGTTATGCCGGCTCGATGATTGTTTTCGATGGGTATATTTGTTTGATCGTTAAGCCGGTTCGATTGTTTTTTTATAGTTTTTTAATCCTGTCTGCAGAAATTCGATATATTTTTCCACATTTTCGTCGTAGGCATACGACGGTCCCACGGGTTTCCCTTCGTTGTCCAACGCTATGTAATACGGCTGCGCATTGGCTCCGAATTTATGGCGTTGCAGGTAGCTCCATTTGTCGCCAACGGTCTTTAGCCGGGTGATTCTCCCGTTTTCCTCCACTTCGATTACTTCAGGCAGTCGTGTTTTGTCGTCAACTACCAAAGTGATTAAAACGTATTCGTTGTCGATAATGTTTTTTACGCGGGGGTCGGTCCATACCGATGCTTCCATTTTGCGGCAATTCACGCATCCGTATCCCGAGAAATCGAGCAGTGCCGGCTTCCCTACTTGTTTTGCGTAGGCCATACCGCTTTCGTAATCGGTATATTTGGGGCGCACTTCGCCGTCGTATAAACTGAAATCCTGCGTATACATCGGCGGTGAGAAAGCGCTGATTGCTTTGAGCGGTGCACCCCACAGTCCGGGCACCAGATAGATGGCAAAGGCAAACGAAAAAATGGCCAAAAACAAGCGGGGGATCGAAACGTGTTCTACCTCGCTGTCGTGGGGAAATTTGAGTTTACCGAGTAGGTACATGCCAAGCAGTGCAAAGATTACGATCCAGAGCACAAGGAATACTTCCCTGTCGAGAATGCCCCATCCGTAGGCCAGATCGGCAACCGATAAAAACTTCAACGCAAAAGCCAGTTCCAAGAAACCGAGGACTATTTTTACGGCGTTCAGCCAGCCTCCCGATTTCGGCATGGTTTGCAGCCACGAGGGGAAAATGGCAAACAGAGCGAAGGGAATGGCCAGTGCAAGTGCAAAGCCGAACATGCCGATGGTGGGCGAGAGGATGTTTCCCCATGTGGCAGCCTCTACCAACAGTGTCCCGATGATGGGCCCGGTGCACGAAAACGATACCAGCACCAGCGTAAATGCCATGAAAAAGATGCTGAGTGTTCCTGAAGCCGATTCGGCTTTCGAATCCATTTTGTTGGTCCACGAAGCGGGCAGCACCAGGTCGAAGCCGCCAAAAAACGAAATGGCAAATAGTACCAGCAAGGCAAAAAAGATGAGATTGAAAACCGCACTCGTTGCCAAATTGTTCAACGCACTTGCGCCAAAAATGGCAGTGATCAGCAATCCCAAGGCCAGATAAATCGCAATGATGGCCACACCATAAACAATGGCCTGTGAGACGGCTTTCTTCCGGCTTGCCGCATTTCTTTTCAGGAAG
This sequence comes from Bacteroidales bacterium UBA4179, assembly GCA_002381125.1. Taxonomy (GTDB): domain Bacteria; phylum Bacteroidota; class Bacteroidia; order Bacteroidales; family Dysgonomonadaceae; genus Anaerorudis. Next base: position 3,369 of record DFUT01000015.1, read on the forward strand.
AAGCTGACCGTCATCGGGATCATTGGCCAAACGCAGGGCGTAAGCAGCGCGATAATTCCACCGATGAATCCCGAAATAAAAATCCACCATAGCGACATTTCCGAAACATTTCCTTCCATCCCATAAGCTTTCAGCTCCTCGATTACCGGTGTCCAGAGCGGATTTTTGTCGATCTCGGCATGCCCTGTCGTTATAGGGGCAACGAGGGTGGCAACTCCGGCGGAATCCGTTGCCGGCATGGTATCTTCCGTGAGAGGGGGTTGAGGTATGGCGACCGGGGTTTTGTTGTCTGCCGACGATGCAACGGTTTCGGGGAGGTCGCCGGACGTAAAAGCAAAATCGACGGGCAAAGGCGGCGTACAGGTTTGTTCATTGCAAGCTTGTGCGCGCACGTCGCCTTCAAGCACAAATTCGGCTCTGTCGGTAATCTTGAAACGTTGCACAAATCGGACTGACCCGTCAAACGTGCCAATCTGCATTCCAAAGACGGGATCGAAAGCCACATGAGGCTTCGTGCCTTCGGCATGAAATTTTCCAATCGGTTCGGCACCTTTCAGCTTATCGATGGTCAACGTTGTGGGTGTGGGGCCTCCTTCCGGAATTTCCGTGTCGTACAAGTGCCATCCCGGTTCTATGGTTGCTTTTGCTATCAGGCTGATTTCTCCGTTGCCGTTGTCTTCGAGAGAAAATGTCCACGATACGGGATTTTGTGCTGTCGCATACGAAAGAAAAATAAACAGAGAAACGAGGGCGGTTGCTATCCTTTTCATTTTTGTGGTTTTACCGGGTTTCGGTTGCGAAAATAGTAAAAGTTGCGCAAGTGTACGCAGTTTTTGTCTATTTTCTCATGTTGTTTTCTGCTTGAGCGAAAATTCGCACTCCCTTTCCAAGGTTATTTTTCGTGTCGGAACATTTTTTCTTTTGCTTCCGATGTCAAATTTTGTGTTGCGCAATCTTGCGCTTCCCTTCCTAATATCGATTTTGGTGTGGAAACAATTTTTTCCTCCCTTCCCAACATCATTTTTTGTGCGGGAATATTTTTTCTCCCCTTTCCTGACTTTGATTTTTGTACGGGACCATCGTTTTGCCACGAAAAGTTGCGTTTTGGATCTCATTAAAAGGAGATGGTGTTAGATCAACGCGTTGTTTTTCGTAAAAAGAAAAAATTCTTTCGGTAAAATCGATAAGTTATCCTTATTTTTGCCCGCAGATTCCGATATGCAACATGGATAAAAAGAAAATACTGATTACCGGTGCCAGCGGATTTATTGGCAGTGCGGTCGTGGAAAAAGCCCTTGCATTGGGTTATGAAACATGGGCAGGCGTGCGTGCGAGCAGCAACAAAGACTATTTGCAAGACAAACGCATCCGCTTTATCGACTTGCCTTATTCCGACAAAGACAAGCTCATGGCGAAGTTGCAATCTTTTGCAGCCGAAAACGGACGATTCGATTACATTGTTCATACGGCCGGAATCACAAAAGCACTGCATAAATCCGATTTCGAACGCGTCAATTATGGGTATACGAAAAATTTTGTCGACGCACTGGTCGAAACCCAAAATGTACCCGAAAGCTTCGTCTTTATCAGCAGTTTAAGTGCGTATGGAGCCGGAGACGAAAAAGGATATACGCCTATTTCCGTACATCATACACCTTGTCCTAATACGGCATACGGACGGAGTAAATTGTTGGCGGAGAATCATATCAAAAGCATTCCCGATTTTCCTTATGTCATATTGCGTCCCACCGGTGTTTATGGTCCGCGCGACAAAGATTATCTCATCCTGATGCGTTCTATTAAAAAAGGTATTGCCGTGGGAGCCGGATTTAAAAAGCAGTTGTTGACGTTTATCTTTGTCGAAGATTTGGTGAAGGTCATTTTCAACTGTATCGAAAAAGGGATTCGAAGAAAAGAATATATTGTTGCCGATGGCGACCGGTATACCGATGACGAATTCAACAAGCTGGTGCAGGAGGCGCTGAGTAAAAAGCATGTTTTGCGCATTAAAATTCCGCTTTGGATAGTGAAACCGGCGGCATACATAAATGAAAAAATCGCGGCATGGGTTGGAAAACCGACAACGTTCAACACCGATAAGTATCCCATCATGAAACAGCGCAATTGGGTGTGCGACATCACTCCCCTGCAACATGATCTCGGATTTCGTCCGGACTACCGGTTGAAGGAAGGCATAGAAAAAACCGTTCGGTGGTACAAGGAAAACGGCTGGTTGTGAGTTGCCGGCATAAAAACGTAAAATTAAGAACAAATAACGCTCAGGCAAAAAGAACTACGGCATAATTTGCTATTTTTGCCTTTAATAAAAAGTATGGAATGAAAATTGCATTGATCGGCTACGGCAAAATGGGGCACGAAATAGAGAAAGTTGCCCGCGAAAGAGGTCATGAAATTGTTTGCATAATCGAGATAAACGAGGATGAGAAGTTCGATTCGCCTGAATTCAAAAGTGCCGATGTGGCCATTGAGTTCACCTCTCCTCACAGTGCGCTTCACAATTATCGGAAAGCTTTTGCTGCCGGCATTCCCGTGGTATCGGGAACAACCGGATGGCTGCAGCAGTTGGATGAGGTGAAACAGCTTTGCGAGAAAGAAGGACAAACGTTTTTCTATGCCTCGAATTTCAGCCTTGGCGTGAATATTTTCTTCGCCGTGAATCGCTACCTGGCAACCATCATGAACCGGTTTCCCGATTACGATGTGAGGATGGAGGAAACACACCACATTCACAAGTTGGATGCCCCAAGCGGCACGGCTATTTCGCTGGCAGAAGATATTTTTGCCCGTATCGACCGAAAAGACAGCTGGGCGCTCAATGAAGCGCATTTGCCCAATGAATTGGAAATAAAAGCATTTCGCGAAGACGAGGTGCCCGGCATCCATACCGTCATTTACGAGTCGGAAGCCGATATGATCCGCATCACGCACGATGCCAAAAGTCGCAAAGGTTTTGCGCTGGGCGCTGTGCTGGCGGCTGAGTTCACACAAGGAAAAAAAGGTTTTCTGACGATGGATGACCTCTTGAAGTTTTAAATAAAAAGAGTTTTTACACCTACAAATAATTATGACACTGAAAGAACGAATTTCCAAGGCTACTCGCGGACAATGGATAGGGTTTGCCGTTTTATCTGTTCTTTGGATACTTTTTTCGATATGGTACGGTAGCGCTTGGCTGTTGCTCGTGCTTCTTCTTTTTTTCGATATTTACATCACCAAGTTCGTCCCGTGGACATTTTGGAAAAAATCGAAGAATGCCACTTTCCGCAAAGTGATGGAGTGGGTCGATGCCATTATTTTCGCCCTCATTGCCGTATATTTTATCAACACGTTTTTCTTCCAGAATTATCAAATCCCTTCTTCTTCGCTCGAAAAAACACTGCTGGTAGGCGATTTTCTTGCCGTCAGCAAAGTCAGTTACGGTCCGCGTGCGCCCATGACGCCCTTGTCGTTTCCTTTGGCGCAACACACCATGCCTGTGGTAGGCGGGAAGTCGTATATCGAAAAACCGCAATGGAAATACCGGCGGTTGAAAGGTTTGCGACAGGTACGGCGGGACGATATCGTGGTTTTCAATTTTCCTGCCGGCGATACGGTAGCACTAAATATGCAGGGGGTCGATTTTTATACCCTTGCCAAATACAATCCCAACGGAAGTGCCGGCATCAGGGCAGATAAACGAACGTATGGCGAAGTAATTTGGCGGCCGGTAGACCGTCGTGAAAATTATGTGAAGCGGTGTATCGGGTTGCCGGGGGAGACCATCCGGATGAAAGACGACACGGTATATATCGACGGGAAAATCGTTCCCCATGCCAAAACGGCTCAACACAATTATTATATTCAGACAGACGGCACCGTTATTGCTTCTTCCGTGTTCGATGAATTGGGTGTCAGTAAAAGCGATTACATGGGTGTGGACAATTATGGACAGCCTATCCCGATATATCAGGATCTGACGAATGTCGACAGCTTGAGTGCCGTTCAGTTGGGATTGAAGCAGCACAACGGCTCTTTCGGCAAATTATATGGTCCGCTGCCGATGACCGACGAGATGGTCGAGAAAATGAAAGCGAAACCCTTCGTATTGACAATAATAAAAGAAAAGGAACAACCCGGAGCGGGTTACTATTATCCGTTGGATTATGAAACCGGCTGGACGCGCGATACGTATGGCCCGCTTTGGATACCGAAAAAAGGCGCAACAATTACTTTTGACGACGATGTCGATTTCAAGGTAGCTGCTTATGAACGTTGCATAAAAAATTATGAGGGCAACGACTTCGCATACCGCAACGGGAAAGTGTATATCAACGGGCAACAAGCCGATTCGTACACTTTTGCAATGGATTATTATTTCATGATGGGCGACAACCGTCACAATTCGGCCGATTCGCGCGTGTGGGGTTTCGTGCCTGAGGATCATATCGTTGGTCAACCGATTTTGATTTGGCTTTCGCTCGACAAGGATAAAGCATGGTTTCACGGCAAAATCCGCTGGAAACGGTTGTTTAGGAGTGCAAAGAGGTAATGGCTTCCGTTCTTTTATCGTCGTTTTATTTGGCTCCCATTCAATATTACAGCAAGCTGTTTCGTTCCGAAAGAGCGTATATCGAAATTCACGATACCTATCAGAAACAATCGTATCGCAATCGGTGTCTTATTGCAGGAGCCAACGGTATTCTTCCATTGAGTATTCCTGTCGAAAAACCGGAAGCCGGGAAGGATAAAATGAAAGATGTCCGCATTTCCGATCATGGAAATTGGAGACATTTGCATTGGAATGCGCTGGTTTCGGCATACAATTCTTCTCCCTTTTTCGAATATTACGGCGATGATTTCCGCCGGTTTTACGAGAAAAAATATGCCTTTTTGCTTGATTTCAACGAAGAACTTCGGGTGTTGATTTGTCGGTTGCTCGATATACGGCCTCGCGTCGGTTATACCGATCGTTTTATCGAAACGCTTCCCAACGGAATGATGGATTTCAGAGAATCCATCCATCCCAAACCGAGCCGACAGAAACCCGATCCCGACTTCGAAGCACTTCCTTATTATCAGGTATTTGCTGAAAAACTCGGGTTTCTGGAGAACTTGAGCATCGTAGACCTTTTGTTTAACATGGGAAACGAATCGCGTTTGTATTTATAAGTACTTTTTAACCAAAAATCCCTATCTTTGCATCTTATAAAAAAGAATTATGGATAAAAAAGTGCGTGTTCGTTTTGCTCCCAGTCCTACGGGACCGCTTCATATCGGCGGTGTTCGCACGGCATTGTACAATTATTTGTTTGCCAAGCAGCATCGAGGCGATTTTATTCTCCGTATCGAAGATACCGACTCGCAACGGTTTGTGCCGGGAGCAGAAGAATACATTCAGGAAACCTTCGATTGGTTGGGGCTGGAATTTGACGAAAGTCCCAAAAAAGGTGGACAATACGGCCCTTATCGTCAATCGGAGCGAAAAGACATTTACCGGCAGTATGTTCGTCAACTCTTGGATAAAGGGGCGGCTTACATCGCTTTCGATACGCCCGAAGAGCTGGCTGCCAAACGCAAGGAAATACCCAATTTTCAGTACGACGCTTCTACGCGGATGCAGATGCGCAATTCGCTTTCTCTCTCGAAAGATGAGACGCAAGCACTCCTCCGCAGCCATTCACAATATGTGGTTCGTATCAAGATAGAACCCGGAATCGATATTACGGTAGACGATCTCATTCGTGGGGAGGTAACCATCAATTCCTCGGTGTTGGACGATAAAGTGATTTACAAATCGGCCGATGCATTGCCCACCTACCATTTGGCAAATGTGGTAGACGATCATCTCATGCGGATTACCCATGTGATTCGGGGCGAAGAATGGCTGCCCTCGGCGCCGTTGCATGTGTGGCTATACAAAAGTTTCGGTTGGGAAGATTCCATGCCGCACTTTGCCCATCTTCCCTTGTTGCTCAAACCCGAGGGGAGCGGCAAATTAAGCAAGCGCGACGGCGACAGGTTGGGATTTCCCGTTTTTCCGCTGCAATGGAAAGACCCAAGAACCGGCGAAATTTTTTCGGGCTACCGCGAAAGTGGCTATCTGCCCGAAGCGGTAATTAATTTTTTGGCTCTGTTGGGGTGGAACCCCGGAACGGAACAAGAGATTTTTTCGACGGATGAGCTTATCGACGCCTTTTCGTTTGAACGATGCAGCAAAAGCGGTGCGCGTTTCGATTACGAAAAAGCCCGCTGGTTTAATCATAAATATATTCTTGCCACGCCGGCCGAGGAGCTTACGGATATGTTTATGCCGGTGTTGGAAGAAAAAAACATTTCTGCCTCGCGCGATTATGTGACGAAAGTGGTGGAATTGGTGAAAGATCGGGTGAATTTTGTAAAAGAATTGTGGGATCAATCGTCCTATTTTTTTGTAGCTCCAACAACTTATGACGAAAAGACGGTAAGAAAACGCTGGAAAGCCGAAACACCCGATCAGATGCGCGAACTGATCGATATATTGGAGAATATGGATGATTTTTCTGCCGAGAACCAGGAAAAAGTCATCATGAAGTGGATTAAGGACAATGCATATCATCTCGGCAATGTGATGAATGCTTTTCGCCTGGCATTGGTTGGTGAAGGAAAAGGTCCCCATATTTTCGATATCACCGTTTTGCTGGGTAAAGAAGAAACCGTTTCCCGTTTAAAAAAAGCCGTCGAAACCATTCCTGCGCCCAATGTATAACTTCATAATTCGTTTATACGCTTGTTTTGTTCGCTTGGTTTCGCCTTTTCACAAAAAGGCAAAACAAATGGTCTGCGGTCAAAAAAACACGTATCGGATCCTTGGCGAGAAGATAGACCCGCATGCGAAACACATTTGGGTTCATTGTGCTTCGCTGGGCGAGTTTGAACAGGCACGGCCGATGATTGAAACGCTGAAAAAAGAACATCCCGAATACCGGATAGTGCTGACCTTTTTTTCTCCTTCCGGCTATGAAGTGCGAAAAGAATATTCGTATGCCGACGTTGTCTGTTATCTGCCTTTCGATACGCCCAAGAAGGTGACCGCATTTCTCGATTTGGTCAAACCGACGCTTGCCATTTTCGTCAAATACGAATTTTGGTATAATTACATCCATGAAGCTTATCTCAGGGGGATTCCGGTTTATCTGATTTCGGCCATCTTTCGGGATAATCAATTGTTTTTTAAGAAAAAGGCCGGGCGTTACGGGAAGATTTTGCATTTTTACCGCGAGATATTTGTTCAGGACGAGCATTCAAAAGAATTGTTGAACCGGCACGGCATTACTCGTGTGACGGTTACGGGAGATACCCGTTTCGATCGGGTAATCGAGATTCGACGTCAAGCAAAGGAATTGCCACTTGTGCATGCTTTTACGGCCGATAGGGAAAGCGATGGCGGAATGGTTTTGGTTGCAGGAAGCTCATGGCCTCCAGACGAAGATATTTTTATCGATTATTTCAATACCCGGCCACGTTTAAAGTTGATTATCGCCCCGCATGAAATACACGAATCGCATCTCGAGGAAATAGAAAAAAAGCTGAAACGCCCTTATATACGCTATTCTGCCGCCACGGAAGAAAATATTCGCGATAGGGATTGCCTGATTGTCGATTGTTTCGGATTACTCTCATCCATTTACCGTTATGGGGATATTGCTTATATTGGCGGAGGATTTGGCGTGGGAATTCACAACCTGCCCGAAGCGGCGGTTTATGGCATTCCGGTAATTTTTGGTCCCAATTACCGGAAGTTTCGCGAAGCACACGACCTTATTGAAAAGGGAGGGGGATTTGTTGTTCATGATAAGAAGGAATTCAACGAACTGATGGATAGGTTTGCAGAACGGCCGGAAGCGCTTTCAACTGCAGGAGAAAATGCCGAAGATTACATTTTGAGCAATGCCGGAGCCACGCGCCAAATCATGGAAAAGATTGCAGCCGATTTATAATCCTTCCATCGAAGGAGCATTTTTGTTTTAAGTTTGATGTTTTTCAAACAATCGTGCTTTTCCGTTGTTTACAATAAATAAAGATTTGTAATTTGTAATGGGAAACGTTAAGACTTCGTCTCGTAAAAAAATAAGGATCAGGACACGGGTTTTTGTTCCGATGATCTTTATGATTGCCATTTTGTTGATCACGTATTTTTTCCCTCGACAGGGAAAATTTCAATATTCGTTTAGTGAAGGTCGACCGTGGCGGTATGGGTTGCTTACGGCTCCATTCGATTTTCCTGTTTACAAACCGGCCGAGCAGTTGAAAAGAGAGCAGGATAGCATTTTGGTTTATTTCGAGCCGTATTATTTGATTGACAATCAAGTCATGGAAAATGCCATTTCCCGGTTCGACACCGATGTAAACACCAAACCCAATCTCAAAAATTTGGAACCGGCTTATATTCGTTATATCCGGAATAAATTAAAGGAAGTTTACACTCAAGGCATCATGAGTGTGGAAGATTACGAACGGATAGCTTCTTCTGCCACCCGATCGTTTAGGCTTAAAGAAGGGAATGTGGCAAATTCGCGAAATATCGAAAGTGTTTATACGATCCGTTCGGCATACGAAAAAATCTTGAATGACAGGCCGAAAAATTTGGACGAAAATAAGTTGAAATCGGCCGATATCCATAATTACCTCAAAGAAAACATCATTTACGATGCTTCCACCTCGGAAAAGGCCAAACGAGAATTTATTCAACAGGTGTCGCCTACCATCGGTATGATACAAGCGGGTCAACGAATAATTGATCAGGGCGAAATCGTGGATGAGCAAACATATATAGTTTTGAGCTCTCTCAAACGGGTAATCGAGGAGCGCAGTGGTGGTGTGGGGAGCGATAGTTGGCGACTGGTGGGCGAGTTTTTGCTGGTATTGATTCTGATGGGATCGTTTTATCTTTATTTGCTGTTTTTTAGGCCTCGCGAGTTTCGGAATCGGAAAAATGTAACCTTTATGTTGTTGATCATCACGTTTTTCGTGATATTAACCGCCATAACCGTTAAATACAACCTGTTTAATGTCTATATCATTCCATATGCCATTGTCACTATTTTGATCCGTACTTTTATCGATTCTCGGACGGCACTGTTTGCCAGCATCGTGACCATTCTTCTCAGTTCGTTGATGGTTCCTTATCCGTTCGAGTTTATCGTGATTCAGATAACGGTGGCTATGGTTTCCATTTTTGTGCTGAAAGAATTGTCCGAACGTTCGCAGCTGATTCAGAGTTCGTTTTTTATTCTCATAACCTATATTCTTGTGTATCTTGGATTGACGTTGTATGCCGAAGGCGATATTAAGCAAGTGAATGGCATGGTATTGGTTTATTTCCTTATCAACTTCATTTTCATCATGTTTTCTTATTTGTTGGTTTATATTTTCGAAAAGTCGTTTGGTTTTATTTCGGGTGTGAGCATGGTGGAACTGGCCAATATCAACAAACCTTTGTTGAAAGAGCTCTCGGAAAAAGCGCCGGGCACCTTTCAGCATTCCATGCAGGTTTCCAATTTGGCTACCGCGGCAGCCTCGAAGATTGGCGCCAATGCATCGCTTGTGCGTACCGGAGCATTGTATCACGATATAGGGAAAATGGTTAACCCGGCATTTTTTACCGAAAATCAGGGGTCGGGAATAAATCCACATGCCGGATTGCCTTTTGAAGAAAGTGCGCGCATCATCATCAATCATGTGAAAGATGGGGTGAAGATTGCCAAACAAAACGGTTTGCCTCAGCAGATTGTCGATTTCATCGAAACCCACCACGGTACAAGTGTGCCGAAGTATTTCTATATCCAGTGGAAAAATGTCAATCCCGGGAAAGAAATCGATGAAAAGGTATTTAGGTATCCCGGTCCAAATCCTTTTTCAAAGGAAACGGCTATCGTAATGATGGCAGATGCAGTGGAAGCGTCCTCGCGCAGTTTGGCCGAGTATAGCGAGGAATCGTTTCGGGATTTGGTCAATAAGATAATCGATGATCAGGTAAATGAGGGATATTTCAAAAAAGCGCCGATCACTTTCAGGGATATCGAAACAGTGAAAGAGGTGTTCGTGGATAAGCTGAAAACCATTTATCATACGCGCATTGCCTATCCTGAGCTCAAGGCAGGGGGATGAACTTGAATGCTGCGCCTTTTCTTATTCCCATTCGATTGTGGCGGGCGGTTTGGATGAGATATCGTAAACTACGCGGTTCACGCCTTTTACTTTACGGATGATTTCGTTCGACACTTTTGCCAAAAATTCATATGGAAGGTGTGCCCAATCGGCTGTCATGGCATCGATGGAAGTCACGGCACGCAGAGCGATGGTGTTTTCGTATGTACGTTTTCCACCCATTGTGCCGACCGATTGTACCGGCAGCAAAATGGCACCTGCCTGCCAAACCTTATCGTATAGATTGGCAGCGCGAAGAGCGGAAATGAAGATATCGTCGGCATCTTGTACGATGCGTACTTTTTCGGGAGTGATTTCGCCAAGGATACGGATTCCAAGGCCGGGACCCGGAAACGGATGGCGAAAGATGATTTGGGGTTTCATGCCCAGTGCCAATCCAATGCGTCGCACTTCGTCTTTAAACAGGAGTCGGAGCGGTTCACAAAGTTTGAGGTTCATTTTTTCGGGGAGTCCACCCACGTTATGGTGGCTTTTTATGGTTGTCCCCGTGATGGATAACGATTCGATGATATCGGGATAAATGGTTCCCTGAGCCAGCCATTTGATGTCTTTCAGTTTGTGTGCTTCCTCTTCAAAAACATCGATAAAGCCTTTTCCGATAATTTTCCGTTTCTTTTCGGGATCGGTAACTCCTTTCAATGCTTTGTAGAAACGTTCTTTGGCATCCACGCCGATCACGTTCAATCCCATGTCTCGGTAATCGGCCAGTACTTTTTCGAATTCGTTTTTTCGCAATAGTCCGTGATCCACAAAAACACATGTCAGGTTGTTGCCGATGGCTTTGTTCAGCAGCACTGCCGTTACCGATGAATCCACGCCTCCGGAAAGTGCCAAAATAACCTTATCGTCGCCTAATTGTTCTTTCAGTTGTTTTATGGTGCTCTCGATAAACGATTCCGGTGTCCAGTTTTTTTGGCATTCGCAGATGGTGAGGAAATTGTCCAGTATTTGCGTACCCTGTTCCGTGTGCGGTGATTCGGGATGAAACTGTACTCCCCACGTGGGTTCGTCGTCTACTTTATATGCGGCAATCTCTACTTCTTCTGTTGAGGCAATCATTCGGAAATTTTCGGGCAAACGGATGATGGTATCGCTGAGCGACAACCACACCTGTGAATCTTGCGGCAAATTACCGAGCAACGCGTCGGAATGGTCCGATACCCGTAATCGTGCATGACCGTATTTACGGCTGCTGCTTTGGCTTATCTCTCCTCCCGATGATTGGGCTATGAGTTGGGCACCATAACAAATGCCCATCACAGGATAATGGGAACGAATGGCGCTTAGGTCGGTTTTAAAAGTATGGGGATCGTTTACCGAAAGGGGACTTCCGGATAGGATTACCCCCTTCACGGTTTTATCGTCGTGAGGGAACTTATTGTAAGGTACTATTTCGCAATAGGTGTTCAGTTCCCTTATTTTTCTGCCGATAAGTTGGGTTGTTGGTGAGCCGAAATCGAGAATGATTATTTTTTCATTCATATAATTGGATGATTTTTTGGAGGTGCAAAGTTACAAGATAATTTTTTAAATCGATTACACGATTAGGATAAACTTTTATCCGTCTTTATAATGCTTCCGATTGGTATTTTTTATGCTGTCGTTCCGCTTTGTCGATGGGTAACGGTATGTCTATTGCTTCATACCAATCGATTCCATATTTGGGCATGGCTTCTAAAAAGGGATCCGGATCGAATTGCTCAACATTATATACTCCCGGTTTTTTCCATAAATCTTTCATATACATGAGTGCCCCTACCATTGCCGGCACTCCGGTAGAATAGGCAACGGCTTGCGTTGTTGTTTCTTTATATGCTTTTTCGTGATCCAAATTGCTCCAAATATAATAAGTCCGCTCTTTCCCTTGATAAATACCTTTGAGTTGCACTCCAATAGATACTTTTCCTTTATACTTTTCTCCTAAAGTAGCCGGGTCGGGGAGAATGGTTTTTACAAATTGCAACGGCACTATCTCCATTCCTTGATAATTGATGGGTTTGATAGAGGTAAGCCCCAATCCTTTTAAAACCTCCAAAACAGTAAGATAACGTTCGGAAAACGTCATCCAAAAACGAGCTTGCTTGATGGTTGGATAGTGTTTTACCAACGATTCCAACTCTTCGTGGAAAAGCAGATAGCTTTCTCTTTCTCCAATTTCGGGATAGGCTATTGTTCGGTGTATTTCGAGAGGTTTGGTTTCAATCCATTTTCCATCCTTGTAGTAAATTCCATTTGCGGAAACCTCACGAATATTGATCTCTGCATTGAAATTGGTGGCAAAATACTTGCCGTGGTCGCCGGCATTGCAATCCACAATATCCAAGTAATGTATTTCGTCGAAATAATGCTTGGCAGCATAAGCCGTGAACACGCCGGTTACTCCGGGATCAAAACCACAACCGAGTATTCCCGTTATCCCCGCATCTTTAAATTTGTCGAAATATGACCATTGTTCGATATAATAGAGATGAGGGTTGTCAGGCGATTCATAACTGGCTGTATCTAAATAGGAAACACCTGTTTGCACACATGCCTCCATGATAGCCAAATTCTGGTAAGGCAGAGCAAGATTCAACACCATGTCGGGCTTGAAGTCGTTGATGAGCGACACCAGCTCGTCCACCTTCATTGCATCTATTTGAGCAGTATGAAAATTGCCCTTGTTTATTTTTTGTACAATAGTATCGCATTTTTCTTTTGTTCTGCTGGCTATCAATACCTCTTCAAACACTTCCGGCACTTTTACCAGCTGATATGCAGTTGCAGTGGCAACCCCTCCTGCACCGATAATCATTACTTTCCCCATAGTTCTAATTTTTTTATGTTTATGAAATGAATAAAAAACACTTACCTCTTCTCTTCGATTTTCAGTTTTAAAAAAACCTGAGTTGGGATAAGAGAAAAAACAGAAAATGATTTATGCTATAAGGAATTTGTTTTATGGCTGATAAACAAACGAATAACAAAATATACCTTATAATTAAAACAAAGATATAAAAATTCTTTACATTTTTGGATATTTTTGATACAGTGTAGATTCGCACTTCTAAGTTGAACTTACGCAAAGCATGAAATGAAAAGCAAAAACGGCTTTTCATGCAAATTAATTCGTCAAATTTGATTAAGTTTGTATTCAGATAAATAGAAAATCCACATGAAATCGGCTATTTCCAAATCAGTTGTTAAGGCTCACGACATCAGACAGTTTCAGTTTCGTGATACCCCGTTCGTCAAATTGATGAACAAGCGCATCTATAATATTCTCATGATAGCTTCGCGCTACGATATGTTTATTTTGCAAGACGATGGTCGTGTAGAGGAACAGATTTTCAATGAGTATGCATCGCTCAACCTTCGTTATCCGCCGCTTTTCACTCAGGTAAGTACCGGGAAGGAAGCCATGAACGAGCTGAAAACCAATCGTTATGAATTGGTTATTTGCATGCCGAACATGGACAACAGCGAGGTGTTTGAGGTGGCAAAAAACATTAAGGCCAAGCATCCTCATATTCCCATTGTGGTTTTGACCCCTTTTTCCCAAAGGGTTACCAAAACCTTGGAAAAAGAAGATTTGAGCGGAATCGATTATGTTTTTAGTTGGTTGGGCAATCCCGATTTGCTGCTGGCCATCATCAAACTCATCGAAGATCGCATGAATGTGGAACATGATGTAAAAACTGTTGGGGTGCAGACCATCATGTTGGTAGAGAACTCCGTTCGGTTTTACTCGTCGGTGTTGTCGCTTTTATATAAGTTTGTATTGTATGAATCGAAAGAATTTTCGAAAGAAGCACTCAACGAACACCAGCGCATGCTGCGGATGAGAGGCAGGCCCAAGATACTTTTGGCACGAGATTATGAGGAAGCAATGGATCTTTACCAAAAGTACGGAGACAATATGCTTGGGGTTATTTCCGACATGAGTTTCAATCGGGATGGGGTAAAAGATAAACTGGCAGGAAAAAAACTGGGCGAATGGATTCGTAGCCAAGACAAGTGCATTCCCATTATTTATGCTTCGTCTGAAAGTGAAAATAAAAAATATGCTGCCGAAATCAATGCATCGTTTATCGATAAAAATTCCAAAACATTTCCTCAGGATCTTCGCAAAGTGATGAAAGAAAATTTTGGTTTTGGTGATTTTGTTATTGTCAATCCTCATACGAAAGAAGAGATTTTTCGAATAAAAAATCTGAAGGAATTGCAGAATACTATCCGTAAAATACCGGACGATTCGCTGTATTACCATCTTTCACACAATCATTTTTCTCGTTTTTTCTATTCGCGTGCCATGTTTCCTGTTGCAGAAATGCTGAAAAGGATAGATGTTTCGGAGTATGAGAGTATGGAAGAGGCACGTGAATTGATATATGATGCCATTGTTCAATATCGGCGCATGAAAAATACGGGTGTGGTGGCGATTTTCGAAAGAGATCGCTTCGATCAGTTTTCCAATTTTGCCCGTATCGGAGAAGGTTCGTTGGGTGGCAAGGGGCGTGGACTGGCGTTTATGGGGAGTATGGTAAAAATGCACCTGGAATTTAATGCCTATGAAAATTTTCCGGTTCTTATTCCGCGCACGGTGGTGCTTTGTACCGATATTTTTGATGAGTTCATGGAAACCAACCAATTATATCCTGCGGCAATGTCGGATTTGCCCGATGAGGAGATTCTGAAACTTTTTCTGGCTGCACAATTGCCGGAAGGGTTGGCCAATGATTTTTTGGTGTTTCTTGATGCGATTAATGGCCCCATAGCCATTCGTTCTTCCAGTCTTCTCGAAGATTCCTGTTATCAGCCTTTTGCGGGAATTTATTCCACTTATATGATTCCTTTCACGGAAGATAAGCGTGAAATGGTGCGGATGATCAGCGACGGTATCAAAGCCGTTTATGCTTCGGTTTTTTACAAAGATAGCAAAGCTTATATGGCGGCTACCCGAAACTTTATCGATCAGGAGAAAATGGCGATTTTGTTGCAGGAAGCCGTAGGTTCTCAGTATGGTTCGCGTTTTTATCCGACAATTTCGGGTGTGGCGCGCTCAATCAATTATTATCCCATCGGGAACGAAAAGCCGGAAGATGGAATAGTGAACATGGGGTTGGGGTTGGGAAAATACATCGTGGACGGCAATATGGGATTGCGCTTCTCTCCTTTGCATGCTTCCAATATTTTTCAGCTGAGTACATTGGAAATGGCTTTAAAAGAAACACAAAAACGTTTTTATGCGCTCGATATGAATACTATAATCGACGAATTTCCTATTGACGATAGTTTTAATCTTTTGCAATTAGGATTAAAAGAAGCAGAGAATGATGGGGCATTGCGATATATTTCATCGACTTACGATCCGTTGGATCAAGTTATTCGTGAGGGGTATTATCCCGGAGGGCGCAAGATCATTTCTTTTGCCCATATTTTGCAGCACAATATGTTTCCGCTGGCCAAGATTTTGGATAAAGTTTTGAAGGTAGGGCAACGGGAGATGGGGCGTTCGGTGGAGATTGAGTTTGCGGTAAATGTTAAGGATCAAAACAAGGGAGCATTTTATTTGTTGCAAATTCGTCCTATCGTTGAAGGCAGGGAAGTGGTTTTGGAAGACTTGTCCAAAATCGAAAAAACAAAAACCGTTCTGTATTCTGAAAGTGCTTTGGGCAACGGTATTTCGAATGATGTTTACGATGTGGTTTATGTCAAGACGAAATCGTATGATGCAGCCAATAATCCGCAGATTGCCCGCGAGATAGAAAAGCTGAACAAAACCTTTGTCGAGAACGACCGAAATTATATTCTCATTGGTCCCGGCCGGTGGGGATCATCTGATCCCTGGTTGGGTATCCCGGTAAAATGGACCCACATCAGCCGGGCACGACTTATTGCAGAGTCCGGATTGGAGAATTATCGGGTAGAGCCAAGTCAGGGTGCGCATTTTTTTCAGAATTTGACTTCTTTGGGCGTGGGATATTTTACCATTAATCCTTTTTTGGAAAATGGAGGATTTTTTGATGAGGCATTTTTGGATGCGCAGCCGGCTGCACACGAAACCGATTTCATTCGTCATGTGCATTTTGATACACCCTTAACCATAAAAATAAACGGCAGAAAGAAAACAGGGGTAGTCATGAAACCGGGAAAATGACTTTCCTCCTTTCGACCTTAGATCTTGGTAAATAAATATTTACATGCGGCTTGCGACTGTTTAAGGAAGCCGTGAATGCGTTAAGTATAGTTAAAGTATACGCTTTTGTGCAGCGTTTTGCTTCTTTACCCATCTATTCTTATGTGTATACGAGATCTCAACTACACGAATTACACTATTTTTTAACTATTAAGAAAAAAAGTTATTATGAAAAGATTTTCCGTTTATGCATTAAGTGTATTAAGCCTGATGTTATCAGGAGTATTTTTTGTTGCTTGTGACGATGATGATGATAGCAATGGCAAATTGACTTTTGACAAGAATGGCGTTGAAGTGTTTGTCGGTGAGGAAACTGTTGTTAAGGTAAGAGGTGGAGTGGCTCCTTATGAAGCGACACCTGCCGATAAGACGATTGCCGAGGCAACAGTGGACGGCGGCGATATCACGATCAAGGGACTGAAAGAAGGCACGACTACCGTAAAAGTAACGGATAAGAACGGTCTTGAGGCTACCATAGCCGTTAAGGTGAAAGAAGATCCCTATGAGGATGAAAAAGGAGATGCCACCGTGCGGATCAAATGGGATACGTACGAGAAGATAGAAGGCGAGGATGAAGGAATCTTTTTGTTGACCAAAGCAGAAGACAAAACGGTTACTTTTTCCTGGACAAACGAAGAGGAAGATGAGTCTCTGGTGTTGACATTTAAGGATACCGAAGATAAAATCGGCGCCGAGGGTAATGAAGAAGAAAGCGCTTCCGGAAAAGAGGAAGATGCAACTTCTGTAGGTAAACTGACGGTAACCGTTGACGGAGAAAGTACCGATTACGATGTAACTTCATGGAGGCTTGTGCAAGCCAAACCGGCCGACGATGAAGAAGGAACTCCGATTACTTACTGGATTGCCTTTACGGCAGACGATAAATCAGGACTTGCTGTTGCTCCGCTGACAGTAGAGACGGAGTAAACAAAAGTTCGATTTTTTTCTTTACCGGTATCTTCTTTCATGGCATACATTGAAAGGAGATACCGGCTTTTTGGTTCCTTTCGCATCTGTTCATTGTTCTATTCCCTTTTTATTGTTCTATTCCCTTTTCAATCAAAACAAAAAGTAGCTGAAATTGTTAAAAGAATAGTCGATTCAATTATTCGCAAACAACGCACCTATGAACAAAATTTACCTTACATTGCTCCTCCTAGCCTGTGCCGCAGGAGTTTTTTCCCAGAATAACCTACCGATGAATAAAGACCATTATGAAGGCGAATGGATAAAAGTGGTCGAATTCGAAAAAAAATCGCTACCCCAATCGGCTTCGAAAGTTGTAGATAATATTTTACGCAAGGCGATTGCCGAAAAAAATAGTCCGCAGGTGATCAAAGCCCTCATTCATCAAGGAAAGTATGTGTTGGCTACGGATGCCGAAAACGATACGATTGTATTTGTAAAGTTGAACGAGATGCTGTTGAGGAGTACGGACGACGTGGAAAAGTCGGTTTTGCATTCCCTCCTGGGCGAGCTTTATTTGCAGTATTACCATAAATATCGGCATGAGATTGATCGCCGGACCGCTTTAACCGGATACGTACCTTCGGACATGAAAGAGTGGACAAGCAATATTTTTTTCGATAAGGTTGTCGAGCATCTGAATGCTTCCATCGCACCTCGTTCCGAATTGGAAAAAACGAAAGTGGAAACGTATGCAGCCGTAGTGGAGTTGGGAAAGGATTCCCGTCGGTTTTTTCCTTCGATGTACGATTTTTTGGCACGCCGGGCAATCGATTTTTTCCAGCAATTGACCGGGAATGAAGATGTAAGCATAACACTGGCGAAGAAAAATATTCGGCAGGAATCGTTGTTTGCACCTGCCGAGGTGTACATAACGTTGGTATTCGATCCTTTGCCAAGCGAATATCCTATGTGGACGTTCGAAACGTATCGCAAGCTGTTGCTATCGTTGCTGGAGCGGAGGATGGACCAATCTGTGCTGCTTGTCGAGTTGAGTAAGCTGGAGTATTTGCGAAATTTGCCGTCGGCCTTTGATAAATATGCGTTGCCTGCGTTGGAAAATCTGCTCACGCAATGGGAAAACAACCCAATGTGTGTGGAGATTATCGATAAAATAGCCGATTTCTACCTGGATGCACCTGTGCACACGTTGAATTATCGTTCTGACGATTCGCTGCAAGTTGCAAAAAACAAAAAGGCATACGACCTTTTGCAAAAAGGGATAGAGCAATTTCCGCAATATGAACGTATAAGCATTTTGCAAAACAAGTTGAACGTCCTTACCCATCCCTCACTGGTTATCGAGGGTGAAAAAACATTCACTCCGGGCAGCGAGAAGAAACTGAAAGTGACGTATAAGAACCTTCAGAAAGTAACGGCTAAACTGTATCGTGTTACTACACCTGTTTCATACCGTAGTGATGAGGGATTGATGAAAAATGAAAGAAAGGCATTTGTTAAAGATATAGTATTGGAGTTGCCTACCCTTGAGCCTTATCGATTTGGGGAAGCGTCGTTTTTTGTCGATATACACGAGTATGGGACGTATAAACTGGAATTTGAGACAGATAAAAAAACGGACGACAAAGCTGTCTATTATTTCTCGGTTTCGGATTTGTCTTCCTTTTCCCGAGCATTGGATTCGAATAGCTATGAGTTTTTTGCGGTAGACAGAGTAACCGGAAAACCGATAAAAAAGGCGCAGGTTCATCTTTATTCACTGAAAGGGGATTGGCAAAACCGCCATTATCGGAAAGAGAATGTGCTGACAACCGATAAGTCGGGTAGGGCTTCGTTTGACTTACCGGATAAAAAAGAGGGTGGAAATTTGTTTTATCGGGTGGTTTCGGGTAAGGACAGTTGCTCTTTGCTTTCTCCCTTGCCCTATCGGTATGAACGATATGTATCCGGAGAAAGTAGTCGTGAAACCGTCAATTTGTTTACCGACAGAAACCTGTATCGTCCCGGGCAGACGGTTTATTTTAAGGCAATCGCTACGCGAACGGATGGAAGCACTTCGGTTTTACATGAAAACAAAACGTTAGCGGTTGTTCTTAAAGATGCCAACATGCGAGAAATAGCAAAACAGCAGTTGAAGACCAATGAATATGGTTCTGTTGCCGGAGAATTTGTGCTTCCACGCAATGTGTTGTCGGGATATTTTCAGCTTGTTTGTGAAGATCAAGCGGTAGGATTCAGGGTGGAAGAGTATAAACGCCCTACTTTTGAAGTGATTTTCGATAAAATTAGCCAAACCTATGCTTTTGGAGAAGAAATTACGTTGAAAGGCAAAGCCGAAAGTTTTTCGGGAATAAAGATCCGGCATGCGGGCGTGAATTATCGCATTGTTCGTCGGCAACCTTGGTGGCGATCGTGGATCGGTACTTCCGAATATTTCGATGGGGGTACGGTGGTTACCGACGAAAATGGTGAGTTCGAAATACGATTCATTCCCCGCAAATCGGATGTCGATTCTATTTTCCCTGCCGTATATACTTTTTCGGTGGAAGCGGTGGTTACCGATATAACCGGTGAAAGTCAGACGGGGAATTATGATGTTGTCGTTGGCGATGTTTCCATGATATTGGATATCGAGATGCCGGAGAAATGGGAAAAGGGCGAAGCCCCGTCTATCGTCTTTTCTGCCAAAAATCTCGATGGGAATGAAATTGCGACAAAAGGAACCTATCGGGTTTTTTCCTTGTCGGAAAACGATTCTGTTTTGCAACACGTGTTGGAAGGCGATTTTGTAACCGGCGAACAAATGGAGTTGATGGCAAAACTGAGTCGATTGTCTTCGGGAAAATATTGTATTCAGCTGTCGGCCGAAGACGATAAAGGGAATACGGTGGAAGCGGAAAAAAAGGTGGTGTTGTTTTCTTATACCGATAAAAAGCCGCCTTATAAAACCAATGAATGGTTGGTAGCAAAAAATACCACTTTTGGTGAAGGGGCGAATGCGGAAATTATTCTTGGAGTTTCCGAGAAGAACGTTCCTGTTTTGTATGAAATATGGCAGGGGGATGATTTGTACAAAAGAGAGTGGGTTACATTGAGCAACGAAAACCGACTATTTACCGTACCTTATGAATCCCGATTTAAAGATCAAACATCGGTTGTTTTTACTTATGTGAGAAACGAAAAATTTTACTCTCATCGTGTGCATTTGCAAACCGAAAAGGAAAAGAAGGAATTGGTGGTAAAATTGGCAGTCTTTCGCGATAAGATACGCCCCGGTGCACAGGAAGAGTGGCGATTGACCGTGACTGATTTGGCCGGCAATCCCGCAAAGGCGGAAGTATTGGCTTCCATGTACGATTTCTCGTTGGATAAGATTTATCCGACCACAGATTGGAAATGGAAAGTGTTGGATGGGAGAGGGGCGATAGGCAGTGTGCCGGTTATTTATAAGGATGTTTCTTTCGATAACGAAATTGTCGCACAATATTTTCCGTTTGATGAAATAAAGATTGTGCCTTTTGTTTTCGATACCTTCAATTGGTTCGGATTCAGTTTGTTCTCGGGGAGGAATTTTATGACCAGAGGATTATCTTCGGATGCACGAGTGAATTTGCTCGGAGCTGCCTCGATGGAAAAAAGCGATAATGTTGCCGAGGAGGCTCTTGCATTTGCCCACGATGTGAAATTTCAATCCGGCGGTGCAGCAAACGAATTGCAAGAGGAGGCGGTTTCGGCCGACGAACAAAGTGAATTGCCGGGTTTCACGGATATCCAACAACCTCGACGAAATTTCAACGAAACCGCATTTTTCTTTCCTCAATTGCGAACTAACGACAAAGGCGAGACGCAGTTGGCGTTTACGGTTCCCGAGAGCAATACCCGCTGGCGTTTTCGGGTACTGGCTCACGATAAAAAGTTGAACGTCGGACAAATCGAAGCATTTGCCGTATCGCAGAAAGAACTGATGGTTACGCCCAACATGCCGCGATTTTTTCTTCAAGGCGACAAGACGGGAATTTCAACAAAAATATCGAATCTTTCAGATAGCGATATCGCAGGGAATGTGAAAATCGAATTTTTCAATCCCGTAACCGATGAAGTAATGAGCAACATTGCCGTTCAACAGCAAGTGCACACGTTTTCGCTTGTAAAAGGGGCTTCATCCGCCGTATCGTGGATAGTTGATATACCGACCGATATCGATGTTCTTGGTGTACGTATTGTTGCCGAAAGCAAATCGTTCAGCGATAGCGAACAACACGCCATTGCCGTGCTTCCCAACCGTATGCTCGTTACCGAAAGCATGCGCTTGGATGTGCAGGCCGATGAAACCAAGGAATTTACGATGGATCGATTGGCAAATCGTTCTTCCGCTACTGTCCGACCTTATCGTCTCACGTTGGAATTCGCCTCCAATCCGGCATGGTACGCCATACAGGCTTTGCCCGTAATGAGCAATCCCGAAAGCGACAATGCGGTGAGTTGGTTCGCTTCGTACTATGCCAATGCCTTGGGATATCATATTTCGCAGGCTTATCCTCAAGTTGCCAACATGATTGAGGTATGGAAAAAACAATCGTCTTCGAACGAAACTTTTCTCTCGAATCTCCAAAAGAATGAAGAACTGAAAAATGTCTTGCTGGAAGAAACTCCTTGGGTGTTGGAAGCTAAAAACGAGGCAGAGCAAAAGGAAAAACTGGTGTTGCTGTTCGATCGGAATCGTGCAAATTTGCTTACCCGACAGGCTGTCGATAAACTTCGCGAATTGCAAACTCCCGAAGGAGGCTGGAGTTGGTTTAAAGATTTTCGCCCAAGCCGGAGCATCACGCAATATATTCTTTACGGATTCAGCCAATTGAAAGAACTGAAAGCTGTCGAATTTGCCGACGATATTCGCACGATGCAGGCGAAAGCCGTTTCGTATATCGATTCGGAAGCATTGCGGGGTTTTGAGCAATTGAAAAAGCACGATAAGAATTGGAGAAACATTGAAGTGATTTCCACGCCCGATTTGAAATACTTATATGTACGGTCGGCATATCCGCAGTATGCTTTGAGCAAGGATGTGCAAGAAATGGTGAATTTTTACACGGCGTCATTGGCAGATAACTGGACAAAATATGGTTTATATGAGCGTTCGCTTATTGTTGTGCTCCTGTCGCGCCAAGGCAAGCAGTCTGTAGTGTCCGATATGTTGGATTCATTTCGCGAACATGCGACGGTTGACGATGAAATGGGAATGTATTGGGCAAACAACCGTAGCAATGTATTTATGTCGCAGTCGGCGGTTTCGGCGCACACGTTTATCATGGATGCATTTCGTATTGGTGGTGCAAAATCGGATGAAATGGATAACATGAAACGGTGGCTTTTAAAACAGAAACAGACATCGATTTGGGAATCTACCCATGCTACGGCCGATGCAGTATTTGCGCTGTTGAGCACGGGGAGCGATTGGTTTTCTTCTTCGGGAAAAACGGCCATCAAGATAGGTGGAGAGGTTATTGAACCCGAAAACGAAGAACAGGGCACAGGTTATTTCAAGAAATCGTGGAGTGGGTCGGAAATTAAACCCGAAATGGGGAAGGTGCAAGTTGTGCATCAAGGTAATGTGCCTGCATGGGGTGCTTTGTATTGGCAGTATTTCGAGGATATCGATAAGATAGCCAAAAGCGATGCTTCGCTTGATGTTGAAAAAGCATTGTTTGTTGAGCAAACAGGTGCTTCGGGCAAAGAACTTGTTCCTATTAACGGAAATCGTCCTTTACAAGCTTTACAAGTGGGTGATAAGGTGGTTGTCCGGCTTACCGTTCGTACCGATCGCGATATCGAGTTTGTACATCTGAAAGATTTGCGTGCGGCCTGTTTCGAACCGATTGATCAAATTTCGGGTACCTGTTGGCAGGGAAGAACCCTTTATTATCGGACTTCGAAAGATGCTTCCACACATTTCTATTTCGATCGCTTGGCTCGAGGCACTCATGTTTTTGAATACGGCGTTTATGTTGACAGAGCAGGTAGTTATTCCAATGGAATGGCAACCATCCAATGCCTGTATGCTCCCGAATTTTCTTCGCATACCGCAGGAATAAGAATTAATGTTAAAGAATAAGAGTGTTTAAACTTATTGTCTATTTTTGTATCATAAGATAAAATAAAGAAAGAATCTTTAATAAAAAAGGATAGACAAATGAAAAAGTTGGGTTTGTTGTTATTGATATGCGGTATTGCGACAGTAGGATTAGCTCTTACTCGATCTCAACCCGAAGCCAAATTCGACAAGACCGTGCATGATTTTGGTTCTATTAAAGAAGAATTGGGGGCTGTAACCACGATGTTTGAATTCACCAATGTGGGGTCGAGTCCACTCATTATTCAGCGGGTATCGGCATCATGTGGATGCACCACGCCAAGTTATCCCCGTGAACCCATTTTGCCCGGCAAAAAAGGTGCAATTTCAGTGAAATATTCTACGGTAGCTCGTCCGGGTTCTTTCAATAAAACGATTGCCGTGTACACCAATGTTCCCGATACGGTTTACGTGTTAACCATTAAAGGGAACGTAATCCCGAAGAGACAATAATAATTGTTATGAAACATCCCGAAAATGATCCCAAATATAAAGGGTTAACCGTGAACAAGGGCATCACACAACCACCCAGTATAAATCCGTATTTGAAAAAGAAGGCGAAACGGCGTCAATATACGGTTGATGAATATGTTGACGGCATATTGGCCGGGAATATACCGATATTGAGCCAGGCAGTAACGCTGGTAGAAAGTTCAAAACCCGAGCATGAGGAAATGGCTCAAGCCATCATCGAGAAATGTTTGCCGCATTCCGGAAATTCCATTCGGGTAGGAATCACCGGTGTTCCCGGTGCGGGGAAAAGCACATCCATCGATGCTTTCGGTATGCATCTGATCAATAAGGGGAATAAACTGGCCGTACTTGCCATCGATCCTTCGAGTGAACGCTCGAAAGGCAGCATCTTGGGCGATAAAACCCGCATGGAAAAATTATCCGTTCAGAAAAACGCATTTATTCGTCCGTCTCCTGCGGCCGGTTCGTTGGGTGGTGTTGCCCGAAAAACACGAGAAACCATTATTCTTTGCGAGGCGGCCGGGTTCAACTATGTTTTTGTGGAAACGGTAGGGGTGGGGCAGTCGGAAACTGCCGTGCACTCGATGGTCGATTTCTTTTTGTTGATACAGCTTGCCGGTACAGGGGATGAGTTGCAGGGCATTAAACGCGGAATTATGGAAATGGCCGATGGTATCGTTATCAATAAGGCCGACGGCGACAATATCGAGAAAGCCAAAATAGCACAACGGCAACTGCAAAATGCGTTGCATTTGTTCCCGGTTCCCGAATCGGGATGGACGCCACGGGTACTGACCTATTCGGCTTATTACAATATTGGGATTGAGGAAATTTGGGATATGATTCACGAATACATCGCTTTTGTGAAGGAGAACGGTTATTTTGAGCGTCGTCGAAACGAACAGGCAAAATATTGGATGTATGAAACCATTGATGAGCAGCTAAAGAATAACTTCTATCGCAATCCGGTTATCGAAGAACTTATGCCCCGGCTTGAGAAAGATGTGCTTTCGGCGCAGAAAACTTCATTTGCCGCAGCCAAAGAAGCATTGGATATCTATTATGGAATGCAACAAAAATGAGTTTTTTCATTGGCCAAAACGGCTAAAAAATGATTCCCATTCATAAACATTGCGACTGTTTTTTACGTAAGTTCAACTTGGAAGTGCGAATTTCCCGCGTAAGTTCAACATGGAAGTGCAACTTTTCCGGAAAGTTTTATCGAGGTTTTTTTGAAAGAATAGAGAATTTATTTACTTTTGTGCTTCCCAAACATTCTTTGTATTTATAAATGGATTTAATCTAAAGGCGCACTCTTCTAACGGTTAGGAATCCTGCTTCTCACGCAGGCAATAGCGGTTCGATTCCGCTGTGCGCTACATTTTTCAATATATTTCCCCTTTAATAATTATTTTTCTGCACGAATCAGACCACGTCTAAAAAAATAAGGTGATCTCATTTTTTTATCGAAAATAGGAAGCATATAACCATCGGAGAATGAAATTTTAAAATTATACTTTGCTAAAAAATTGGTTATCTCTTTTTCATCCTGCTCCCTGTGATAAGTGCATATAGCTATTTTAAAAGGCTTTTGTTGGGATAAAAGTTTAGTTGTACCTTTTAATAATTTTAATTCAGCTCCCTCTACATCAACTTTAAGAAATATTTCTGTTTTCAGTGGAGTAATGATATTGTCAAGAGTGATTTGATTAGCATTTGTGGTATCCCCAACAAATTTATTAATAATCGTTACTTTATCTTTCCAAGGCGCAAATGTTGCATGTAATGGTTCTAGCCATTCTTTGTCTGGTTCAAAAAGGATAATTCTAGATGCTTTTTCGACCAGACTTAAAGCAAAGTTACCTTCGGCTGCACCGGCATCAACGAGCACATCTCCTTCATTAAACTGGAATTGCTCGCTCAAATATCGATGGGGGCTTTGAATGTCTTGTTCTTTCAATAAAATGCTGTATGCTTTTTTGATTCTATTAATACTCCATCTTTTTTTGAAAAATAGCTTTTTCCCATCCATTAAAGTATATCGCAATCCCGTTTTACTGTCATAAAAAACTTCAATATCGTCAAGACGATAGTTGTCTTGAAAAGAATAAGGGAAAACTGCAATGGGATTAGTCTTCAGATAATTCAAAATCGATTCGATTTCAGGTGTCAACTCTTCCGGATGATTTTTATAATACTTGAAAATAGAACGTGGAAGCTTTTTAGCCTGGATTTTTCTTCTAAAATACTTTGGAACAGTTATTCTGTACAGCTGAATAGTAAAATTGTTCATATATTATTTTGATTTTTAACTATATACTAATTATAGAGATAAGTGCATAATGTGTGCTTTTAAACAAGTGATTGATAAACACACATGAGTTGATGGGCTATTTTGTCGTCAGTAAAATTTTTGGAGTGATTGATCCCGGCAGAAATCATTTGTTTTCTAAAATCAGTGTCGAATAAAATTTTTTCCATAGCAACTCCTAATTCTTCGGCATTATGGGGATCGACATACAGTGGAGATGACCTCCCGCTTCCTCCAAACAACTACCTTTGGAAGTAATTACCGGTACTTTGCAACAGAGAGCTTCCAAGACAGGAATACCGAAACCTTCAAAGAGAGAAGGATAAATAAAAATTTCAGCTTGCGAATAGATTGCAGGAAGATCGCACGTTTGTACATTATGAATAAAAAATACTTGTGATGAAAGATGATATCGGCGTGCTGTTTCAATGATTTCTTGTTTGTAATCGGTTGGATTTCCAATAATGACTAAGGGAATGGAGAGATGACTGAAGTGCATGGCTTTCACAATAAGCGCAGCATTTTTACGTTTTTCGATAGCACCGACGTTAAGTAAAAAACGAGATGGTAGACCATACTTTTGTCTTACTTTTATTTTATCGGCTTCTGAAACAGGTTGTCTGAAAATGGAATTACATCCTTGATAAATGACGGTTATTTTGTTTTCGTCTATTCCAAAAAACTCGATAAAATCATCTTTTGTTCGGTTGCTTATCGCAATGATTTTGTCGGCAACTTTACAGGCATATTGATTTTTCTTTGTGAAAATATACCGATAAGAAGCAGAATAAAATTTGGGGTATCGTAGGAAAATGGCATCGTGAACCGTAATTACCAATTTAATTTTTGTCTTTTCTATCCCGATAGGCAGCTCTTGGCTGAGTCCGTGATAAATATCGATTTTTTCTTTTTTTATCTGACTGCAAATACCTTTGCTTCTCCAAAGAGAAGGGAAGGTATTCCAAAACCGTCCCTCAGGAAGAATTTCTTTCATGTTTTCCCGTAAAACGAGCAAAGAACTCTTTGATCGTTTTGGATTGAACAACATGTATTGATTGTCAGGGTAATATTCGGAAAGGATACGCACCGTGTCCCGGCTGTAGTTGCCAAGTCCTCGTATATTATAGTATGCTCTTTTTGCATCGAATGCAATATTCATTGTTTTTTGGATTGACGGATTTTAGCGATAAAAATTAATCTTCATTTCCCTCTTCCTTTTCCACTCCCTCTTCTTCGATTTCTTCCATATTATGGAAAACGTTTTGAACATCGTCGTCGTCTTCGAATTTTTCGAGCAGCTTCTCTATTTGTGCGCGCTGTTCCTGATTTAACGATTTGGTTTCTATGGGGAAATACTCAAATTCGGCGGATTGGATTTCGAAACCGTTTTTTTCAAGATAGGATTGAATATCGGCATACGATTTAAAATCGCCGTAAATAACAATTTCATCTTCCTTGGCTTCCACTTCTTCTACGCCATAATCGATAAGTTCCAATTCCAGTTCTTCGAGAGACATTCCTTCTTTTGGCGCTATCTTGAAAATACATTTGTGTTCGAAAAGAAATTCCACACAGCCGGACGTGCCCAACGAACCCCCGTGTTTGTTGAAATAGCTACGGATATTGGCCACGGTGCGTGTGGGATTATCGGTGGCTGTTTCGATAAGAATGGCAATGCCGTAAGGGCCGTATCCTTCGTATACCACTTCCTTATAATCCGAAACATCTTTTTCCGTAGCCCTTTTTATTGCCCGTTCGATGTTGTCTTTCGGCATGTTTTCTTTTTTGGCCTGTTGAATCAACACCCGCAAACGGGGGTTCATATCGGGATCGGGACCGCCGGCTTTTGCAGCAATGGTGATTTCTTTTCCCAATTTGGTAAATACGCGAGCCATGTTGCCCCAACGTTTAAATTTTCTTTCTTTACGATATTCAAATGCTCTTCCCATACTCTTTTGCTTTTAGGTTTTGTTTTTCCCTTATGAGGAATAATGTGCCGATTAAATATTATCCGGTTTTTTATTGCGTTCGGCTAACGCAAAGTCGCGCCCAATTCTTTTTCGAGATTTATTCTGATTTTTTGCATGATTTCATCTATTTGTCTATCTGTAAGCGTTTTTTCATCGTCTTGCAGTACGAAATTTACGGCATATGATTTTTTGCCTTTGGGGAGATTGCTACCCTCGTACACATCGAAAAGCGAAACTTCTTTCAGCAGTTTTTTTCCTGACTTACGCGCTATTTGCTCGATTTGTGCAAAGGTGACATTTTTATCGACAAGCAATGCCATATCGCGACTTACGGCAGGGAATCTGGATATTTCGGAAAAACGGACAACACGGTTTGCGGTTTTCTTCAACAAATTATCCAGATTTATTTCACCAAAAAACACATCAGTGTCTATATCGACCATTTTCAACATTTTTGGCGACACGATTCCCCAGCTGCCGAGCCGAGTTCGTTGGGCATATATATTCATACCTGTCGAGAAAATATTGTTTTGGAACGGTTCGGATGTGATTTGCTCATGAGATATTCCCAGCCTTTTCAGGATATTTTCTATATGGGCTTTCAGTTCGAAAACCGAACTTTCAGTGTCGGGAACCGCCCAGTTTTTATGTGTGCGTTTGCCGCAAATCCATATTCCGAGATGGGTTTCTTCGGAATAGGGCGCAAGCAGGTCGTTTTCTTTTTTCTTTTCGGGATGATAGAAATAACAGTTTCCGAATTCGTAAAAACGCAAATCGTTGCGTTTGCGATTGCGATTATAGGCAATGCTTTCCAATCCTCCAAAAAGAAGCGTTTGACGCATTACGCTGAGATCGTTGCTTAGCGGGTTGATAATTGGAACACATTGGTTTGCAGGGAAAGTTTCGTTGTTTTCGTAGTAAGCTTTTTTGGTGAGTGAATTGTTCATAATTTCGTAGAAACCCACTGCCGTGAGTTGTTCCGAAATCAACGTTTGCACCCTGTGTTTGCGATCGACAGCCGTTTGATAAGAAAGATTTGCTTTCAGTGAACTGCTGAAGTCGATTTTGTCGTATCCGTAGATACGCAAAATATCTTCTATGACATCTACTTCGCGAAGTACGTCTACCCGATAGGTGGGTATGCGTAAGGTCAGTTCGCTTTCCGTTTCTTCCTCGATATCTATTTCAAGACTTTCGAGAATGCTTTTGATGGTTTCTTTCGGGATTGTTTTCCCGATAAGAGAGGCTGCTTTTTCGTATCTCAAAACAACGCGGGGTTTTTCGATGGGATGCGGATATATATCGCGAATCTCACCTTCTATTTGACCGCCCGCGAGCTCTTTTACGAGCAATGCGGCTCGTTTAAGCGCATAGACCGTAATATTGGGATCTGTTCCTCGTTCGAAGCGAAACGATGAATCGGTATTCAACCCGTGGCGTCGAGCTGTTTTGCGTACCCATGTAGGGTTAAAATAAGCAGATTCCAGAAAAATATCTTTGGTGTTTTCTGTAACTCCCGATTTCAAACCGCCGAAAACGCCGGCAATGCACATCCCCTCCTTTTCGTTGCAGATCATTAGATCTTTGTCGCTCAATTCACATTCTTGCCCGTCGAGGGTAATAAATTTTGTTTTATCGGGGAGTGTGCGGACAATGATTTTGTTTCCGGAAATGTATGCGGCATCGAAAGCGTGCATGGGTTGACCGATTTCGTACATAACAAAATTAGTGATGTCCACAATATTGTTTATGGGTCGAAGACCGATAGCCATCAGTCTGTTTTTTAACCAGGCGGGACTTTCTTTCACCTCCACTCCGCGAATCGTCAAACCCGAGTAGCGCGGGCAGGCTTCCGTATTTTCTACGATGACGTCTATTCCTCCTTCTGTTTTATCGATTTTGAATTCGTCAACCGAAGGTTTTGTGAGTTTAAACGGTTTGTCGCTTTGTTTCAAGTATGCTGCGAGATCGCGTGCAACGCCATAGTGTGAAGTGGCATCCGAACGATTTGGCGTAATATCCACTTCAAGAACGTAATCGGTCTCGACTTGATAATATTCTTTTGCGGGCATCCCTACTTTTGCATCGGACGGCAATACGATGATTCCTTTGTGCGATGTTCCGATGCCGATTTCATCTTCTGCGCAAATCATTCCAAACGACTCTTCGCCGCGAATCTTAGCCTTTTTGATGGTGATTTCTTCATCATCCATATAAAGTGTTGTCCCAATTGTAGCCACTACCACTTTTTGTCCTGCTGCTACGTTGGGTGCTCCGCAAACGATTTTCAGTGGTTTGTCGTTCCCGATGTTTACGGTTGTGAGATGTAAATGGTTGGAATTGGGATGAGGAGTACATGTCAGTACTTCGCCAATAATCAAACCCTCCAATCCGCCTTTGACGGAGTGTATTTCTTCTATGCCTTCTGTTTCAATGCCGATTGAAGTGAGTGCTTCGGCCGTTTCCCGTGGGGATAAATCGAATTTTAGATAATCTTTGATCCAGTTATAAGAAATATTCATGCAATTGATTATGTTTGGTGATATTCACAAAAACGAATCGATGTCGGTATGTGAATAATAAATTTCATCCTTTTCGAAAAAGTGCTCAAAATTACAAAAAAACGGTGGAAATAGGAAAAACAAAACAGAAAACCATATGGAACAAGATAGCCCATATGGTTTTATTTCAGTGCGGTAACGGTTGGGGATTCGAATCTTTCGCGAAGATATCGATTAATATCCCCTGATGGCTTTAATTCCCGGGAGGACTTTCCCCTCGATCATTTCGAGTAAAGCGCCGCCGCCGGTAGAAACATAGGAAAATTTGTCGGCAAGACCAAATTTATTGACACAAGCCACCGTATCGCCACCTCCTATGAGAGAGAAAGCCCCTTTTTCGGTAGCTTCCACAATAGCTTCGGCAACTGCGCGAGATCCATGTTCGAAATTATCGAATTCGAATACGCCTACGGGGCCGTTCCAAAGGATAGTTCTGGAATTTTTGATGATTTCGGCAAATGCTTTTTCAGATTCGGGACCAATGTCGAGCCCCAGCCATCCATCGGGGATATCATTTGCCCGAGCATAGGCCGTGTTGGCATCGTTGCTGAATTTATCGGCTATTTTGGCATCGGTGGGCAGAATAAGGTTCACACCTTTTTGTTTGGCCAGTTCTACGATTTCGCGTGCCAAGTCGAGTTTGTCTTCTTCGACAATCGAATTTCCGATTTTGCCCCCGAATGCTTTAACAAAGGTGTAAGTCATCCCGCCTGCAAGAATCAGGTTGTCTACTTTTTCGAGCAGATTTTTAATGATGTCGATTTTGGTGGAAACTTTCGATCCTCCCATAATTGCGGTATAGGGATGCTGCGCATCGTTCATGACTTTTTCGATTGCATTGATTTCGTTTTGCATGAGATAACCGAACAATTTGTGATCGGCATCGAAGTAGTCGGCAATCAATGCAGTGGAGGCGTGAGCACGATGGGCTGTGCCGAATGCGTCGTTGACATATACATCGGCGTAGGACGCCAGTTTTTTGGCAAATTCTTTTTGAGCCTCCTTCATTGCCTTTTTCGCAGCGGCTATTTCTTCTTCGGTAGCATTTTCGGGCAGATTTCGGGGTTTTCCTTCTTCTTCGGCATGGAATCGAAGATTTTCAAGCAAGAGAACCTGTCCGGGTTTCAAAGCAGCGGCTTTGGCTTCTGCTTCTTCGCCTATACAGTCGCCGGCAAATTCCACATCCACCCCCAGCAGTTCCGACAGACGGGGGAGAATGTGCTTCAACGAATATTTTTCATCGGGTCCTTTTGGACGACCCAGATGCGAACCGATGATTATACTTCCTCCGTCTTGCAGTATTTTTTTTAATGTCGGTATGGCTGCGCGGATACGTGTATCGTCGGTAATATTGAAATTTTCGTCGAGCGGCACATTAAAATCCACGCGAACAAATGCCTTTTTTCCGGCAAAATTGAAAGAATCCATTGTTTGCATAGTCTATATGTTTTTAAAGATGTAAGTGGTCTATTGTCTCGCGAATGAAATATAAGCAGAGAAACTACCTGCAAAAGTAACAAAATTATGTCGAATATTGTTTTTTCTCCAACTTGTTTTATTGGATGTTACTTCCTTTTGTGTTTTAACAATTTAATAATGTTTTGGTTCACTTGTGGAAATGCGGAGGACTAAGTGATGTGTTGTAGCGCAATTCTTGAGTTGGTTTTTCTAATTTCCTACAAGAATGGTTATATTTGTAAGCACATATCAACAAATATAAAACGGACAAGTGAATGGATAATTTGGATTATGGTGTCATTGGAAACTGCCGTACAGCTGCATTGATTTCGAAAGAAGGGAGTATCGACTGGTTTTGCCTGCCCGACTTTGATTCGCCATCGGTATTTTGTAAGTTGCTGGATGAAAAAAAGGGCGGTAATTTTGCTTTTCTTGTGTCGGATAAGTATACGGTTACCCAAGAATATGTGAAAAACACCAATATTCTTTCCACATTTTTCGAATCGGATGAGGGGGCGTTTCTTGTATTGGACTACATGCCACGCTATCGTACCATAGAGAGAAGATATTATTTTCCTCCGGAGATCCAACGTTATGTCCGTTTAATAAAAGGAAAACCGAAATTGCGCGTTTGTTACGATCCGAAGATGAATTATGCTGCCGAGGAAGTTCGTCATGAAATATGTGAAGACCATATCAAAACTGTCTCGACAATAAACGAGAGGAATGAGCTTTATCTTTACAGCAACTTGGATTTTGAAACGATTTTGAACGGAGAAGAATTTACGCTTTCAGGCGATGCATTTTTTTTATGTTCGTATACTCAGAAACTTATTCCTATCGATTTGGATCGCATCAATCTCGATTACGAACGTACAAAAGTGTATTGGCTCAACTGGATCAATCGTTCCCGAAAATACAGTCGGTATGATGGGATGATCAAGCGTAGTTTGCTGGTGATCAAGTTGATGTCGTATCAATTATCGGGGGCGATGATTGCGGCATTGACAACGAGTCTCCCCGAAGCGATTGGCGAAAGCCGCAATTGGGATTATCGATTTTGCTGGGTACGCGATGCTTCCATGTCGATCAGTACACTCGTGTATATGGGGCATAGGAATGTGGCCGAGCGATTTATCGGTTTTATAAGGAATCTTTTGCGGTCGCGCGACGATACTTTTCAGATCATGTATGGCATTCGTGGCGAACGTGAATTGGAAGAAAAAATTCTTCCGCATCTTTCGGGTTATAAAAACTCGTATCCCGTCCGTATCGGAAATGCCGCGTATACACAGGTGCAAAACGATTCGCCGGGGTATCTGCTCGATGTCATTTATAAATATTACCTGTATTTTCCCGGAACACTCGACGAGATTGAGGAAATGTGGGAAATTGTGCGGCACATTGCTCGCGTAGTCATTCAAAAGTGGCATTTACCCGATCATAGTATATGGGAATTTCGTACCAAAAAACTTAATTTCGTTTTTTCGAAAGTGATGAGTTGGGTAGCGCTTGATAGGGCTTCGACAATTGCCGATTTGCTGCATAAAAACGGTTACGCGGAAATGTGGAAGAAAGAGGCCGACAAAATCAGAGCAGATGTCTTTGAAAAAGGTTGGAAAGAAGATATTCAAAGTTTTTCTCAGGCATACGAAAATACCGATTACGATTCTTCGCTCTTGCTCATGCAATTTTATGGATTTATTGATGCGGGCGACGAGCGCTATGTTAAGACCGTAAAAGCAATTAAAGAGAATCTTTTATATAATGGGTTGATGTACAGATATAAAACGGAAGATGATTTTGGTGTGCCGTCGTCTTCGTTTACCGTATGCAATTTTTGGATGATACAGGCGCTGTATGCTATCGGGGAAAAAGAAGAAGCGCGGCAGATGTTTGAGTCGATCGTGACGTATGCCAATCATGTCGGTCTATACAGCGAAGATTTCGATTTCGAAAGCAAACGTTTGTTGGGGAATTTTCCTCAGGCATACTCTCATCTGGCATTTATCAATGCTGCAACGCTCTTTTCCGAAGAGCAATTTCTTTCGAAGTTTATTCGCCCGTAATAATTTTCTCCGATGGGGTAGGTTCGATATTCAGCTTTGCAAAAGAACCGGGGAATTTTTCATTGATGAAATCGATCATTTTTTCTCTTACTTCTACGCGAAGATCCCAATTTTTAGAGGAATCTGCACTACTTACGAGTATGCGCACTTCTTTATACCATTCTTTACTGTCCGTTACCTGAATATTTTGTACCCGACCATCCCAATTTGGATTTCCTTCGACTATGGATTTCAATTTTTTGCGAAGGGGATCAATGGGTAAATCATAGGACACATATAAAAAAACGGTTCCCATGATTTCGGAGCTGTGCCGTGTCCAGTTTTGAACGGGGTTTTGCAGGAAATAATCGACCGGAACAATCAGACGCCTTTCATCCCAAATTCGCACCACTGCATAGGTGATGTTGATTTCTTCAATACGCCCCCATTCACCTTCAACTATTACAACGTCGTCTATCCGTATAGGTTGGGTAAAGGCTATTTGTACGCCGGATAGTACCTGTCCCACACTACGTTGAGCTGCAAGTCCAACAATGATTCCGATGACGCCCGCCGAGGTTAGTATACTTACGCCTATGCTATGTAGCGATTCAATTGACATTAAGGCTATGGCTACGAAAATTACCGCGATGATAATCAGGGTAATTTTTTCAATCATATTAAGCTGGGTGAGCCGTTTGCGTGCTTCCAGGTTGTCGGGGTCTTGCAAATTGAGTTTGTTTTGGAAATACCGAAATCCCGCCCTTACCAATTGTATCAAAAACCAACCAATGGAAAGTATAAGCAATATTTGACTAATTTTTTGCAGGGTTATAAAAAACCCGGCGTCTTCTTTCAGGTAGGTGCTGAAAATATTGAGCAATAGGGAAAAAATAAGCCATATCGCGGGTAATTTAAATAGTTTGATAATAAAATCGTCGATGGGGCTTTGGGTCTTTTCTGCTCGTCGTTGGAGTTTTTTCGAGATAAAATTATAAACGACAATAAGAACAACAAAAGTGGCAGCAAATGTTACGAGTAAAAAAACATATCGCAGATTGGGGTAATGTTCTAAAATTTGGTTTAGCCAATTCATGTTTATCTTGTTTTTGCAGATAGGGTTTTATGAGATGAGTTTTTCCAAAAAAGGGATGACTTTCGATTGCAAAGGTATTCTATATTTGGCAGTAGGCGAAAAACTGCCCACTTTGATGCTGATGCCATGTGGAGGAAGTGCACGAAACATGTCTTCGTCGGTAGTATCATCGCCAATGGCCATGATGAAATCGTAATTTTTTTGGGCAAGACGGCGTTTTACTTCTGTTCCCTTATTGAATGTTGCGGGTTTTATTTCCAGGATTTTGTTGCCGGGTACGATTTGCAAATTCAATCGAGAACAAGGCTCGATCAATGCATTCATGAGTTGTTTTTGACGCAGCTCTGCCAACCAAGCGTCCACTTGGCGATAGTGCCACACCAATGATGTGTTTTTGATTTCGAGTGAAGAACGTGGGGTTTTTTCTATGGCATGATGGAGGATGTGCATGATTTCATCGTCCCATTTTTCTATCTTTTTATAATTTGCGTGCCATATACCGTTTTCTCTATAGAAAGCCCCATGTTCCGCTGTGAGATCGATATCGATATGATTGAACCATTTGTCGAGAATTTTATAATTTCGTCCGCTATTGATGACAACCGTATTTCTTTTATCTTCTTTTATTCGGTTTAGCAAATCGATCAGTTGTTGGGAAGGAACGGCGTCTTTGGGATTTTTCGTAAAAGGAACCAATGTGCCGTCGTAATCAAGCAAGAGTAGGCGCGAGGAAGCATTGTCGTACTTTTGTTTGATTTGGTCGAATTGCTCTTGTTCGATTATTTTGGTCGATATTTCGCGGTTTTGGCGTTGAATCAATTGCATTTCATCGATGAAATCGTTTGCCCATTTTTTTACGGTTTGTCTTGAAATGTGTTTTTGCATTTTTAGCAACCGTTCTTTTTTTTCTTCTTCGCTCATGGAAAGTGCTTGTAATATGGCTGTCTCAATGTCTTTGATGTTGTTTGGGTTAATAATGATGGCTTCCGTGAGTTCGGCTGCGGAACCTGCCATTTCACTGAGAATAAGTACGCCCGGATTTTCTTCGCTTTTAGCAGCCAGATATTCTTTTGCAACCAGATTCATGCCATCGCGCAAGGGCGTTACGAGGGCAATGTTGGCAAGGTTGTACATTGCTATGAGTTCGTTGAATGCAAAACTTCGGTAAAAATAGTGGACGGGAGTCCAACCCGGTTTGGAATAAAGGCCGTTGATCTTTCCAATCAATTGGTCGATTTCGGTTTTCAGATCGGCATACTTATGTACCTCGCTGCGAGAAGGTACAACAATCATCATAAGCGATACTTTTTCGTGATATTCGGGATGATTTTTCAGGAATAAGGCAAATCCCTTTAAACGATGCAGAATACCTTTGCTGTAATCCAATCGGTCAACGGAAAGTATAATGGATTGCCTGCCAAGTTTATGTTTTAGTTTATTCACTATTTTCTGTACGGCCGGGAGGGAGGAAGCGTTGTGATATTGCTCGTAGTTGATTCCCATAGGAAAGGCATCTACATGAACAATTCGGTCTTCGAGGTAAATTTCGTCAAGCTGGCAGTTGAGATCGAGCACCCGGTAAATTGCGCTGAGGAAATGGCGCATGTAGTCGTGGACATGAAATCCGATGAGGTCGGCACCCAGCAAACCGTTGAGCAACTCTTCTCTTTCGGGGAGCACGCGGAAAAGTTCGTACGGAGGGAAGGGGATATGGTGAAAGTAACCAATATTGACTGTCGGGTGGATGTTTCGAATCATTTTTGGGAGTAACATCAAATGATAATCGTGTACCCAGACAAGGTCGTCATCTTCGATAAAAGGAACAGCCGCTTCACAAAATTGCGTGTTTACTTCTTGGTAAGTCTCCCAGAATTCGGTTTTGTATTGAACAAACGAGAAGAAATAGTGGCATAACGGCCAAATGATGCTATTGCTATATCCTTCATAATAATTTTCGATTTGTTCGGCCGACAGAAAAACGGGATGATAGTTGAATTTTTTCAATCTTTTGGTGATTTTTGCTTTTTCTTCTTCGCTATCCGTATATATTCCCGGCCATCCGATCCAATGTTTTTCTACGTTTAATTCCAGCGATCCCATTCCGGTCGACAGTCCGCCTTCGCTTTTGGTTATCCTGAGTTTATTGTTCTTCTTTTCAATTTTTACAGGTAGCCTGTTTGCGATGATTATTAGTTTCATTTCTTTGGTTGTCTATATTTTATTTTTATATATTAATATGTATATTATATATCTTATGTATTTGTATTAAAAGTACGTATACTTGTACTTGTATGTTTGTATGTTATAACGCAATCAAAAATAAATCGATTATTATTTATTATAATTTAACAATTGGAAAGCTTGTTTGCTTGTTGTTGGAGGAATATGCAATTTTTTCTTTATCAGCATGTTGAAAACCATGAAAAAATCGATTTGAAAGATAAAATTGAAAAATTAGTTTGTATTTTCGTATTTTTGTAATACTTTCGTACAGCTTTTTGATAGTCGATCCCTTTAATTAAAAAGTGAAACATCAAAATTAACATTTAAAATACGTTTATCCTATTATGGCAAAAGAAAAAAACTATTTGACTTGTGATGGGAATCAAGCTGCTGCACATATTGCATATATGTTTAGCGAAGTGGCAGCGATTTACCCTATCACACCGTCATCGACGATGGCTGAGTATGTGGATGAGTGGGCTGCTACAGGACGAAAGAATATTTTCGGACAGCCTGTTCTGGTACAGGAAATGCAATCCGAAGCGGGTGCGGCAGGAGCCGTTCACGGATCGTTGCAGTCGGGCGCTCTGACAACCACTTTTACTGCATCGCAAGGGTTGTTGTTGATGATTCCCAACATGTATAAAATAGCGGCGGAATTGCTGCCGGGAGTATTTCACGTTTCGGCGCGCGCTATTGCTGCACAAGCATTGTCTATTTTGGGCGATCACCAGGATGTGATGGCGGTAAGGCCCACCGGTTTTGCCCTTTTTGCTACCGGATCGGTGCAAGAAGTGATGGATTTGGCAGCCGTAGCCCATTTAGCCGCGATTGAAAGTCGTATACCGTTTGTTCATTTTTTCGATGGTTTTCGTACATCGCATGAAATACAAAAAATCGAAGCTTTATCCAATGAGGATTTGGCTCCGCTGATCAATTACGAGGCGTTGGCCGATTTTCGCAAGCGGGCGATGGGACCCGATGATCCGGTTATTCGCGGAACAGCACAAAACGATGACATTTATTTCCAAGCTCGTGAAGCGGCCAATCCGTTTTTTGAGGCGGTACCCGATATCGTAGAAAAATATTTGTTGAAACTGGCCGAAGTAACCGGCCGCAAATACGGATTGTTCGATTATTATGGCGATCCGGAAGCCGATAGGGTGATTATTGCAATGGGGTCCGTTACGGAAACCATTCGGGAAGTTGTGGATTACCTTTGCGGGAAAGGCGAAAAAGTGGGCGTTGTTGCTGTTCATTTGTATCGTCCTTTCAAAGCTGAAGCTTTCCTTGCCGCTGTTCCCAAGACGGCAAAACGAATCGCCGTGCTCGATCGTACAAAAGAGCCGGGAGCGTTGGGCCAACCACTTTATATGGATGTAAAGGATTGTTTCTATGGGAAAGAAGATGCTCCGGAAATTGTTGGGGGCATTTATGGACTTTCGTCGAAAGATACCACACCGGGACAGATTCTTTCGGTGTTTGAGAATTTATCGATGAAAATTCCGAAGAACGATTTTACCATCGGAATTGTAGATGATGTGACATTTAAATCGCTTCCCGTAAAAGAAGAAATTTCGATGGACGAAACCATTTATGAGGCTAAATTTTATGGAATCGGATCGGATGGTACAGTAGGGGCAAACAAGAATACGATTAAAATTATTGGAGAGAATACCGATAAATATGTTCAAGCTTATTTTGCATACGATTCCAAAAAATCGGGAGGTTTTACTTGCTCGCATTTGCGTTTTGGCGATAATCCCATACGTTCGACGTATTTGGTCAATACGCCCAATTTTGTTGCGTGTCATGTGCCTGCTTACCTTAATCTTTACGATGTAACACGTGGATTGAAAGAAGGTGGAACATTTTTGCTGAATTCATTATGGAGTAAAGAAGAAGTTGGTAACCATCTTCCCGATCGTATCAAGAAATATTTTGCTCAAAAACATATTAATTTCTATATCATCAATGCCACCAAGATTGCCGATGAAATTGGTTTGGGGAATCGCACCAATACCATTTTGCAATCGGCATTTTTCAAGATATCCAATGTCATTCCTTATGATTTGGCTGTAGATCAGATGAAGAAATTCATCGTGAAATCATACGGAAGAAAGGGCGAAGATGTTGTAAAAATGAACTTTGCCGCAGTAGAAAGAGGTGGCGAGGTTGAAAAAGTGGAAATTCCTGAAGAATGGGCTAACATTGAGGTTGTTCAAGAGACACAAGACGATGCTCCCGAATTTATTCGGAAAGTGGTACGTCCCATGAACGCTCAACGTGGCTACGATTTGCCGATATCGGTATTCAAGGGTCGCGAAGATGGGAGTTGGGAACCGGGTACGGCTGCTTACGAAAAACGCGGCGTAGCCGTTTTCGTTCCGCAATGGAAACCCGAAAACTGCATCCAATGCAACCAATGTGCTTACGTTTGTCCTCATGCAACCATACGTCCTTTTGTGCTCGATGAAAATGAACAGAAAGGATTGGGTGAGGACGTGGAAATATTGAAAGCCCAAGGCAGACAATTTGCAGGTATGGGTTTTCGTATTCAGGTTGACGTGCTCGACTGTTTGGGTTGCGGCAATTGTGCCGATATTTGTCCGGGAAGGAAAGGCGAGAAAGCGCTTACGATGGAGCCCATCACCACCCAATACGAAAATCAGAAGAATTGGGATTACATGATAAAAAATGTGACCGGCAAGGCACATTTGGTAGATGTGAAGCTAAACGTGAAGAATTCGCAATTTGCTCAACCTTTGTTTGAATTTTCGGGTGCATGTGCAGGTTGCGGCGAAACTCCTTATA
Source organism: Bacteroidales bacterium UBA4179 (assembly GCA_002381125.1). Classification (GTDB taxonomy): domain Bacteria; phylum Bacteroidota; class Bacteroidia; order Bacteroidales; family Dysgonomonadaceae; genus Anaerorudis. The sequence goes on from DFUT01000015.1 coordinate 43,765, forward strand.
TTAAGTTGATCACCCAATTGTATGGCGACCGGATGATGATAGCAAATGCAACCGGGTGCTCGTCCATCTATGGTGCATCGGCCCCGTCTGTTCCTTATACGGTTAATGCCGAGGGCAGGGGACCCACATGGGCCAACTCGTTGTTTGAAGATAATGCCGAGTTCGGATTTGGTTTTGTTTTGGCAAATACCGCCATGCGTAACCGCATTGAATACCTGATGAAGAAAGGAATCGAATCCGATGAATTTTCAGAAGAGGAAAAAGCATTGTTCCAAGAGTGGATGGACAATAAAAATGATGGTGAAAAAACGATGGAGATCCATTCTCAACTTGTTCCGCTATTGAAAAAGAACACCAATCCACTTGCTGCTGAGCTGCTTTCATTGGAACGTTATCTTGTGAAGCGTTCTATTTGGGCATTTGGCGGCGACGGTTGGGCATACGATATCGGTTTTGGAGGTCTCGATCATGTGTTGGCTATGGGACAGGATATCAATATTCTTGTGTTGGACACCGAAGTGTATTCCAATACGGGAGGTCAATCTTCCAAAGCAACGCCTATTGCTGCCGTGGCAAAATTTGCGGCCGCAGGTAAACGTATCCGTAAGAAAGACTTGGGCATGATTGCGGCCACGTATGGTTATGTATATATTGCGCAGGTAGCTATGGGTGCCGATATGGGTCATTTTCTTAAAGCGGTGAAAGAAGCGGAAGCCTACGATGGACCATCGCTTATTATTGCCTATTCGCCTTGTATAAGTCATGGATTGAAAGGAGGAATGGGACGTTCCCAAGCCGAAGAAAAAGCTGCCGTAGAATGTGGGTATTGGCATTTGTGGCGTTATAATCCGCAACTCGAAAAAGAAGGAAAAAATCCTTTTATACTCGATAGTAAAGAACCCAATTGGGATAAGTTTGAAGATTTTCTACGTGGCGAGGTACGTTATACATCGTTGGAAAAAACTTTCCCCGAAGATGCCAAGGAGCTTTTTGCGGCTGCAAAAGAAAATGCTCAGTGGCGTTACCGTACTTACAAACGTATGGCTGAGGCCGATTTTTCTTCCGATGAAAAAGAATAAGCTCTCGATGCGATAAGGGCTTAAGATGAATAAGTAAAATTGGTTGGTGTTTTAATATCTTTCTCATTGCAAAGTGGAGCTTCGGCGAAACGAAGCAATGAGAAAGAAAAACATCATATTTTTTTTTAATTGAATTGCAATAGATAGATGATAGAGCAATTTGAAATAACATTACCTCCTTTTCAACGAGGTTATCATTTGATAACCCCTTTAATTGAGCGTCATTTGCCTTCTCTCCCTCAAAAGGGATTGCTTCATATTTTGGTAAAACATACTTCTGCAGGAATTACGTTAAATGAAAATGCCGATCCTTCGGTGCGTAGCGACTTTGAATCGTTTATGAATACACTGGTTCCTGAAAATGATTCGCTTTATATTCATACTTATGAAGGAAGCGACGATATGCCTGCCCATTTGAAATCTTCCCTAATCGGTACAGAAATCACCATTCCCATTACCAATGGTCGGCTTAATCTTGGAACATGGCAGGGGATTTATTTTTGCGAATTTCGCAATCATGGTGGAAGCCGCCGACTGGTAATTACCATTCTCGGTTGATCGATACCGTTTCTTTATTTTCCCTGACGCCACCGGCGGAGGATATTTTCCCGTTTATTGAAAATGCCATTCTGTTTTGAGCGTAAATCCTCTACTATGTAAAACAAGTTGGGGTCGAATTCGCCTAAGGCTTTTTCGAGGTTTTTCATTTCTTTTCGTTCCACTACGGTTTCCACAATGTCCACTTCGGCAATTGAGCCTTTGGCAGGTATCATAGTTGCCCCGTATCCCATTTCTTTCAGGAGTTTGATTAAATCGGTTGCATTTTCCCTGGTGTAAATCCGACAAAGAATGATGCCGTATGCTATTCGCTGTTCCAGTAAAATTCCCATGTAGTTGCCGGCTGCATAACCTGCCGCATACGATAAATAGGAAACAAGATCATTGGCACGAACCAAAATTTGTGAAATGACGACAACCCAGATAAATACTTCGAAAAATCCAATAAGGGGAGCTTTGAGTTTTTCTCCTTTCGAAACAAAAATGATGCGCATCGTTCCCAATGTTACATCGATAATGCGGCCGAAGAAAATCATGAAAGGCAGTAGCCATGGATATAGGTCTAAAAAGTCAAGCATAATTTAGGAGTTGTTAATTGTTTGGTTATAGGTTTTTTATTATGAATCGGTTCATGTTGAAACATGCTGATTATTTTGTTGTTTGTTTTAAATAATCGATGAAGCTTGAAATATCGTTTTCGGTTGTATCCCACGAGCAAACCAAACGCATTTCGTTGCGGGTTTCATCCCAATCGTAGAAAAAATAACGTTCGCGCAGCTTATCGGTGATTGGCTTGGGGAGAATAAAGAAAACGCTGTTCGATTGCACTTTCTGCGTGATTTGCACATCTTTGATTTTGCTCATTTTGCCGGCTAATTGTTGGGCAGCGGCATTTGATTTTCGTGCATTTTCCAACCAGATGTTTTCTTTGAAATAGGTAATAAACTGAGCAGAAATAAATCGCATTTTGGAATAAAGCTGGGTAGTCTGCTTACGATAATAGTTGAGATTTTCGGCAAGTTCTTTGCGCAAAGGCACAACAACTTCACCCATCATTAAACCGTTTTTGGTTCCGCCAATGGTGAAAATATCGACTCCGCAATCCACGGTCATTTCTTTCAACGAAAGATCGAGATAAGCGCAAGCATTTGCCATGCGCGTGCCGTCAATAAAAAGATACATATCGTATCGATGGGCCAAATCGGCCAATGCTTTTATTTCTTTCGGCGTATAGGCCGTTCCGAGTTCGGTGGTTTGTGAAATAGCTATTACTTTGGGTTGAGAATGGTGTTCGAACCCAAAACCGTGTAAGTGGGGTTGAATGAATTCGGGTGTAAGTTTGCCATCGGGCGTGGCAATTTCTTTCAACGAAGCTCCGGTAAATTTCACCGGTGCGCCACACTCATCCACTGCAATATGAGCTGTAGATGCGCTAAGGATGCTGTGAAAAGACAAGGTGCAGGCTTGTAGTGCAACCACATTGGCACCGGTTCCGTTAAAAACGAATAAGGGTTGTATGTCTTCTTTCCCAAGCAGTTTTTTTATTTCCTCTTCGGCTTTGCGTGTCCACTCGTCATCGCCATATCCTATGGCATGATCGACATTGGCATCCATTATGGCTTGCAAAATGCGTGGATGTATACCCGAATTGTTGTCGCTTCCAAAACTTCTCATGTTGACTTCTATTTTTTTCTTTCTTAAGTTCTGTATTAGCGAAAATTATTCTTCATCTTTGCTTATTCTATGCTATATTTGACAATAAAAATTTACGTATTTCATCCTTACTCATTCCTCTGCGCTTTGCGTAATCGTCGAGTTGTTCATCCGACACGGGACCTACGGCAAAATAACGGGATTGTGGGTGCGAGAAGAAAAATCCGCTAACCGATGCGTTCGGATACATCACTCCGTTTTCCGTCAGCGTGATGCCTATTTCGTCGGAGCAGAGCATATCGTGCAGCAAGAAATTTATCGATTGGTCGGGAATGGAGGGGTAGCCCACTGCCGGCCGAATGCCCTGATATTTTACCGCAAACAATTCGGGAATGGGCAGTTTTTCATGAGGTGCATATCCCCAATATTCTTTTCGCACTTTCTCGTGCAGCCATTCCGTAGCCGCTTCAGCCAGACGGTCGAGCACCGATTTCATGAGCAATGCCGAATATTCATCTCCCTGGTTTCGATATTTCTGCAGCAGATAATCCGCACCTGCTCCTGCCGTAACGGCAAAAATACCTACATAATCCTTCTTGCCCGATGATCGTGGCGCAACGAAATCACTAAGACAAAGATACTCATTTTTATCGTTTTTTCTTTGTTGGCGCAAGAAAGGGAAGGCTTTTTTATCGATAAAAACCGTATCGTTTTCGCTAAAAGCTTCATATAAACCAAATACGGCTTTACTATATTCGGCATCCAAATCAATAAATTTGTGGAGCAATTCCATAGCATCGTCGTAGAGACGCGAAGCTTCTTGCGCTTTTTGAATATCCTCGTTCTTAAACGATGCCAGCCATTGTGCCCGGCAATGGCCACACATCCCAATGTTGGTGATGCTTGCGAATTTTGGCGACAGCTTCCAACTGTGAAAGAAGAATTTCCAGTTGATATAGGGAACGATTTCTTCTATTTTTATTGTCGGCAACACTATTCTTCCCGTTACTTTCGGAACATAGGGAGTGAAATTGCTCCAATCGATGCGGAATGCATTTTTACGGGCTTCTTCCAGGGGAACAAGCTCCGTTTTCCGATTGGAGTAGTCTTTTCGAAGTGTCGAGTATTCGTTGCGAATTTTTTCGATATAATCGTTTCTGGTAATGGGGCTTAATAAATCGGCCACCGTTGACGGGCTTTGCGAAGCATCTTTGACATAGATGACCACGCCGTTTTCGTATTTGGGAGCAATGTTGAGGGCGGTATGCAGTTTCGATGTGGTAGCCCCGCCAATAAGCAGCGGGATACGAAAACCGGCTTTTTCCATTTCTTCTGCCACGATACCCATTTCCTCGAGCGATGGCGTGATTAACCCGCTCAGGCCCACGATGTCGGGTTTTTCCGTGCGGATAGCTTCGATGATTTTTTCGGGTGGAACCATTACGCCCAAGTCGATTATTTCGTAATTGTTGCACGAGAGAACGATCGAAACGATATTCTTGCCGATGTCGTGAACGTCGCCTTTGACGGTAGCTAGGAGAATTTTTCCGGCTTTTTGAAATTCTCCGGCCGATTTTTCGGCCTCGATGGTGGGTTGCAGAATGGCTACCGCTTTTTTCATCGTGCGTGCGGCTTTTACCACCTGCGGGAGGAACATTTTTCCGGAACCGAACAGGTCGCCGACTTTATTCATGCCCGTCATCAACGGCTTGTCGATGATATCGATGGCGCGTGGATAGCGGTTCAAAGCTTCGGCAAGGTCTTCTTCCAAGTAAGTATCGATACCCTTAACCAATGCATGAACCAGTCGTTCGTTCACCGGTAGATTGCGCCATTCCTCGGTTTTGGTGTGATTGGTTTCGGTTGTTTTTTCACTTTTTATTTTTTCGGCAAATTCCATCAGTCGTTCCACCGCATCGTCGCGGCGATTGAGCACCACGTCTTCCACTATCGTTTTCACCTCTTCCGGTATTTCCTCATAAATGACCGATTGTGCCGGATTTACGATTCCCATATCCAAGCCCGCCTTAATGGCATGATAGAGAAAAACCGAATGCATGACTTCGCGAATATAGTTGTTGCCGCGGAAGGCAAACGAAAGGTTGCTCACTCCGCCGCTTACTTTGGCATACGGCAGGTTGGCTTTGATCCATTTCACGGCTTCGATGAAATCTACGGCATAGTTGCGATGTTCTTCCAGCCCTGTGGCAATGGCCAGTACGTTGGGATCGAAGATGATATCTTCCGGCTTGAAACCGTTGCGGGTGAGTAGGTGATACGCTCTCTCGCAAATTTCGATGCGGCGTTCGAAACTGTCGGCTTGTCCTTTTTCGTCAAAAGCCATCACTACTGCTGCGGCGCCGTATGCCTGTATTTTTTTTGCCGTTTTCAGGAATTCCTCTTCACCGTTTTTCAAAGAAATGGAATTCACGATGGATTTCCCTTGCACGCATTTCAGACCGGCTTCCAGCACCTCCCATTTCGACGAGTCGATCATCAACGGAACTCGTGCCACGTCGGGTTCCGAAGCCAACAGGTTGAGAAAATTCGTCATTTCCTGCTTGCTGTCCAGCAAGGCATCATCCATGTTGATATCGAGTATCTGAGCACCGTCTTCTACCTGCTTTCGGGCAATATTGAGGGCTTCTTCGTAATTTTTTTCGCGAATCAATCGGAGAAACTTGCGTGATCCGGCCACATTGCATCGTTCGCCGATAACGACAAAATTCGTTTCGGGCGAAACTACCAATTCTTCGAGCCCCGAGAGGTAAAGGTGTCGTGGTCGGGGCGACGGTCGATGGGGTGTTTTGTCTTTTACGAGATCGACATATTGGGCAATATGAGCGGGAGTGGTTCCGCAACATCCTCCGATGATATTTACCAACCCTTCGTCGATAAACGTTTTTATGGCAGCGGCCATCCTTTCCGGCGTTTCGTCGTATTCGCCCAAGAGGTTGGGCAATCCCGCATTCGGGAAAGCAACGACAAAAAAGGGCGAGGTGCGGGCTACCTCTTTCAAATAAGGCAGCATCTCTTCGGGTCCGAACGAACAATTCAGTCCGAGTGCCAACGGCTCGGCGTGGGCAACCGAGGTAATAAAAGCTCCGAGCGTCTGCCCCGATAAAGTGCGCCCTGCTTTGTCGGACAAGGAAACCGAAATCGCCAACGGTGTATTTTTGCCTGTTTCTTCGGCTATTTCTTTTGCCGCAAAAATAGCCGCTTTGGCATTGAGCGTATCGAAAACGGTTTCGATGAAAAGCATATCCACGCCGCCTTCTATCAAGGCTTCCATTTGCTCTTTGTAAGCGGCTTTCATCTCGTCGAACGTCACGCTGCGGTACATAGGATTCTCCACGTTGGGACTCATGGATGCGGTTTTGTTGGTCGGACCGATAGAACCGGCAACAAAGCGGGGTTTATTGGGTGTCTTTTTCGAAAATTCATCGGCACACTTGCGTGCCAAACGCGCCGATGCGAGGTTCATCTCCCGCACCAGATCCTTCATCCTGTAATCTTGCATTGAAATGGCATTGGCATTAAAGGTGTTGGTTTCTACGATATCGGCTCCCGCTTCGAGGTAAGCGCGATGAATCTCCTCGATTACGTTGGGTTTTGTGATCGAGAGCAAATCGTTGTTTCCTTTGAGCAACACAGGAAAATCCGTAAACCGTTCGCCCCGGAAATCGGCTTCGGTCAGCCCATAACGCTGAATCATCGTTCCCATCGCTCCATCAAGGATGAGGATGTGCGATTGCAATATTTTGTTGAAATTCATCTTATCTTTTTTTCTTCAATTTTCAGGTTTACGGCAGGATAAAGCCATTTTACTTTTAGCCGAAGGTATATTTTTCGTAGCCATACCACGATTGCCGCAGCGATGAGGCGCGTGCCCAAAATCCACCAAATAGACACGCCCAATGCCACGAAAAGCAAATTGTCTTCGATAATGGAATGCGAAAGAGCCAGATGATAATTCAACAATTCGGCGTCGGATTTTGTTACTTTTCCTTCGTTCATCTGTTCCATCATCAGTGCTCCCCCGTAAGACAGCCCCACAATATAGCCAATAAGCCACAGAAAACCGGTACTGCTCGGAAATCCAAAGAATTTCAATAGTGGTTCTATTGTTTTTGTCAGTTTTTCGATCAAATGATATTCATCGAGAATTTTGTACAAAATATTTAGCGTAGTGACAATAACGATGATGAGCAGAGCTATTTGCAACGAACTTTTCAACCAAAGAACAAGTACATCGCCAATGGAATTCATCGCTACGGTATTGGTCTGTGCAAATATGGGCATACCCATGTCTTGCGGTAAAATGAGGTTGAGAATAACGGCAACAACGATACTCATGAAGATTCGCAGCGTCACCATCGACCAAAACGACGTGCCCGTTTTGGCCTGAATGGCACACTCTACGGGCAGGTTGTGCGAAATTTGGCACATCAGGGCAAGGATGGTCAATTCGCGGAGCGTGATCGACATGGAAGTGATGATGGCCAGTGGTGCATAGAGCGGCAAGAAGATGCTGGTGATGAAAACAATGGCTGTGCTCCCCGGCAATCCCAGATAAACGAATGCGGGATTGAGAAAATCGGCAATATAAGCAAGAATGCCGTAATAATCCAACAAACGGACAACCAATGATATGGGGAGGATGATTTTTAGCAGCCAAATGGAGGTGTGCCCCGATTTTTTCAAACTTGGGAGAATTGCCTCTTTATACAAATTCATATGCTTATGCTTACTTACCTGTTTAATTGAAACGTTGTTTTATTGTCACGACTTGGCCAATGACAACAAGTTGGCTCCGAGCGGCGTTTAATTGGAACGTGGTTTTATGAACACTTCAACACCCATAAAGTCAGTACTTTTTAAATGCGCGTTCCATTGCACGTTTGTCTTCTTTTTCTTTGATAGACTGACGTTTGTCGTATTGCTTTTTGCCTCTTGCCACGGCAATGTTGAGCTTTGCCAGTCCTCTTTCGTTAATGAATAATCGGGTGGGAATGATGGTGAAGCCGGGTTTTTTTGTCCACCGCATGAGTTTATTCAGTTCGTTTTTGTTGAGCAACAGTTTACGGTCGCGTCGTACATTGTGATTGTTGTATGTTCCGTAAAAATATTCGGCAATATACATGTTTCGCACCCAGAGTTCTCCTTTTTCAAATATACAATAGGTATCTGCCAGACTGGCTTTGCCTTGACGTATCGATTTGATCTCTGTTCCGGTCAAGACAATTCCGGCAGTGTAGGTTTCCACCAGTTCGTAGTCGAAGGTGGCACGTTTGTTTTTTATATTGACAGGTGTCTGTTTCATTGTTTTTACTTGATCAGAAAATTCATTATTGCTTTAATAATTAGCGGAATAAACAATATCAGAAGGGTAGAGGCAAGCGTAAATTTTTTCTTTTTGTTTTCCGCTATTTCGAAGAATACTTCTGCTCCGTTGTATACGATATAAGCCGTATATGCCGAAAGCAACCACAAGATGAAAAAATCCGAAAGGAACGGCATGATGATGTATAAGCCGTAGATTACGACCGACGAATATCCTGTAAAACGCTGAAAGGCGACTATTTGTTTTTGAAGGTCGTATCGGAATGAGATTTCGTTTAGTATGTATGCGGCAACAAGATACCCTCCATATACCGTGATAATGTTTACGATTGTGGCTTTTAAAGCTTGCTCTACGTTTCCGTCGCGGGTAAACCAGAGCCCTCCTATAAAGGAAGCAAGCGCAATAATGCCGAAAACCGGATGAAGAAATTTGCTTAAAAATTCTTGTTGATCCTCTTCGTCTTTTTTAATGCTTCTCCATGCACTTTGAGGCGAAGTGATCAGATGAATAATGGTAAGGAAAATTTCTTTAAACATCGCCTTTTTGTTTTGAAGTGCAAAGGTAATGATTTCTTGTGGATTTATGGGTTATGCCGTTTAAAAGTGTTTGTGCCGGAGCAATTTCCCCCCTTTCTTTTCGCACTTCGTATTTTCTGTCGGGGCAATTTCTCCCTCCCTTCCCAGTGGCGTTTTTCCTAACGGGAATATTTTTTCTCTCCTTTGTCGTACAAGCAACGGCTTGTTCTTCCTTGTGCAGACAATACGTCGCAATACCGGCGAAGCGATAAACTTGTTTTGCCTTATGCAAAACAATATGCTCCGTACCGCATGCAGACAATACGCTCCGTACCGTATGCAAAACAATGCGCTCCGTGCCTCGCAGGGGTTTTTTATTTTTTTTTGTTGAAAACGTTGATTATGCAGAAATTCAAGTTGAGTTGGATGGCGCTGTTGAGGAACGAACGAGACAGTTGGGGCAATTGGAACAAGCAAGGTAAATGGAGCAAACCGGGTGTTCAGAATGAAAAAGGAAGCGATAAATATAAAGAAAGTTGTGCCTTTTTCAATTCACGTACCCCAACAAAATGAAGTGAAGTGAGGTGAAATCCTAATTTTATAGGTCTGAGTATATGCATAAACTTTTATGTACATTTGTACCTGTGACTAATATAAAAAGATATGAAAAAATTAAATTCTTTCGCTTTTTTGTCTCTCTTTGCAATGGCTGCTTTTCTTGTTTTTAGTGGCGATTCTATTCGTGTGGAGCTTTTCTTTTCTGATGGGCGGAAAAGTGAAATATTGGAGCAACATGAATCAACTAATCCAAATCCACAAAGCGGTTGTGAATTGCTCTCAAAAGTTGATATCTTTGATATTCGAAACAACAACTTATCTCTTCCATCTTTACCCATATCTGTTGTGAATTGCTCTCAAAAGTTGATATCTTTGATATTCGGAACAACGCATTTTGAAAAAAAATATATACACAGCATGTTGTGAATTGCTCTCAAAAGTTGATATCTTTGATATTCGGAACAACAGTCGCGTGATGATTGAGAATGGCGGAAGGGTTGTGAATTGCTCTCAAAAGTTGATATCTTTGATATTCGGAACAACTGGGACTCCCGCTTTCCGCAGAAGTGCTTGTTGTGAATTGCTCTCAAAAGTTGATATCTTTGATATTCGGAACAACCAATAGTAAATTCAATCGCAATCGGTGAGGGTTGTGAATTGCTCTCAAAAGTTGATATCTTTGATATTCGGAACAACAAAATTTGAAAAAACCTAATTCGTTTGCGGGTTGTGAATTGCTCTCAAAAGTTGATATCTTTGATATTCGGAACAACGAACTTCTCCGGAGCGAGACAGCAAAGAGAGTTGTGAATTGCTCTCAAAAGTTGATATCTTTGATATTCGGAACAACGAAGCATGCGACTTTACAGGAAGAGACTTGTTGTGAATTGCTCTCAAAAGTTGATATCTTTGATATTCGGAACAACGACCAGACATTTGAAAATGTGAATGAAGCAGTTGTGAATTGCTCTCAAAAGTTGATATCTTTGATATTCGGAACAACAAATAGGCAGTTATATTCTTTGTATCTGTGTTGTGAATTGCTCTCAAAAGTTGATATCTTTGATATTCGGAACAACAAATCCATATACGGCCAGCCCCCATAAACAGTTGTGAATTGCTCTCAAAAGTTGATATCTTTGATATTCGGAACAACCGAAATCGGTTATATGACTGACAACTATTTGTTGTGAATTGCTCTCAAAAGTTGATATCTTTGATATTCGGAACAACCTGAAATGCCGAATCTTTATTTAATGTTTGTTGTGAATTGCTCTCAAAAGTTGATATCTTTGATATTCGGAACAACGGTGAATCGACAAAAACATGTTCCATTACAGTTGTGAATTGCTCTCAAAAGTTGATATCTTTGATATTCGGAACAACTGAAAGAAAAAATTCTCGCATTACTGCAGGTTGTGAATTGCTCTCAAAAGTTGATATCTTTGATATTCGGAACAACCACAAATTGATTGGGGACAACCAAATTAAAGTTGTGAATTGCTCTCAAAAGTTGATATCTTTGATATTCGGAACAACTATTCTTCCATTGATTTATTTCCAATCACAGTTGTGAATTGCTCTCAAAAGTTGATATCTTTGATATTCGGAACAACTTACTCTAATGGAACAAGATTGAAAACTTCGTTGTGAATTGCTCTCAAAAGTTGATATCTTTGATATTCGGAACAACCTTTTTCGGGTCAAAATCGCACCAGGCGGTGTTGTGAATTGCTCTCAAAAGTTGATATCTTTGATATTCGGAACAACACACCTCTGCTGAACTTGTGAAGCTGTGGTGTTGTGAATTGCTCTCAAAAGTTGATATCTTTGATATTCGGAACAACAGAATGGGGGGGTAATACCCCCCATTTCCGGTTGTGAATTGCTCTCAAAAGTTGATATCTTTGATATTCGGAACAACCCACTTACATGGAATTATCTGGACTGATGAGTTGTGAATTGCTCTCAAAAGTTGATATCTTTGATATTCGGAACAACAAATCGCTTAAAATCAAATAGTTATGGATAGTTGTGAATTGCTCTCAAAAGTTGATATCTTTGATATTCGGAACAACAGGATATGTGTATCCTGATATGTGTCAGAGTTTTATAGTAGTGTTTACAATTAAAAAATGAAGTTGTTCCAATAAAAAATCCCGTAGATTCTACGGGATTTTTTTATACTAAAACAGTTCCAATTGTTGGTAAGGAGTTTTTATTTCTTTTTCTTTTTTTCCGGAAAACAATTCCATATTTCCAAATTGTTTGTCGGTAATACACAAAATACCGACATCGCCGGCCGGAGGCAGGTAGTTTTTTACTCTTTTTATATGTACATTTGCGTTTTCCATGCTTGCGCAGTGTCGCAGATAAATTGAAAATTGGAACATGGTAAAGCCGTCTTTTATTAATTTATCCCTAAAATCCGTATACCTTTTGCGATCTCTTTTTGTTTTGGTGGGAAGATCAAAAAATACGAGAATCCACATAATTCTATATTCACTAAACCGCTGCATAGAGCAAAAAAAATTATTCAAAAGCAGGATATTTTATTTTTCGAGTTTTACCCGAAAAACATTTATACAATGATGCTGTTGTTTGTCTCACGGCGATCATCAACGGACTTCTTTGCCCGTTTATCTTAACGTCGATGACAGGGATTTGCAATAATTCGGTTTTTACATCTTTTGTAATATCAGAGATGTTTTCATTTTTGTTTACAATGTCAACAACCAAATTGTCCACAAAAGGGCGATAGGGTTCCATAATATCGTCTGCCAAACAATAGGCGTTGTATTTGTTGCGGTGATGAATGCCCAGCGTGGGGAGTAATCCGCTGGCCACTAATGAGCGTGCTACTACTGCACGCAATACGGCATATCCGTAGTTAAGCAAATTATTAGGCGGAATACCGTTTCTATTCCGAGAGAAAGTCGGTATTTTTGGAAAAAGGTTTGTCCAGTAGTAAACGGCTGCACGTGCTTCATGATTGTCTGTATCTCCGCTTTTCACGTTTTCTGCCCATATCAACATGTTTTTTACCACGGCTCCCGTTGTTTTTTCCAATACGTAGGCCTGATTTTTAATCTTTGCTTGTACGGTTTGTTGCCAAAGCTGCTTTTTTAAAGGAACCGAAGCGTTGACTTGATCGCTAAAACGTTCGGTTTGAGTGGTATTCCCTGCCAAAGGCAACATAAGTCCCGTTGGCATTCTATTGCTATCGCAGGTTATCAGGGCGCAATTGTTTGCCAACAATTTTTCCAACAATCCATGCGTAATGGTGATTTGTTTGTTATCTAAAATCACTACTCCGATATCTTCTATGGGGATGGTGGTGGTTGCTTCCTTTTTAAATGTATCGGGTAAGCTCTCATTTTTTTCCACTTCGGGCAATTGAATTACCATTTGTTCTTTCCTCAATGAAAGATAGGCAGGATTCCCAAAATACAAGGTGCGTTTAATCATGTTGTTTTTATTTTCACTATATTTCCTAAGCGGTCAACTTCAAGAGGAATACAAATTTCTTTTATCATTTCACCTGTCCATGCCCGTTGTGCTTTGTTGTTGCTCCCTAGTTCAGTTGTTTTTACAATAGGATTTGCCACATAAAATGGAATAAAATCTGCCACGTTACCTGTACAACTGACCATTTTATATATCCTATTATTATCTAACGGTATGGAAACATTCCCGTTAATAATATCCTCTTCTGTTGGCAAATAAACCAAGTCGTTGGGCGACAAGTGGAATAAAAGGCGATGGCCTTTTTCATTTTTTTCGGGTACGGCTTCGTATCCTTGTTTGAGTCTTTCTATAATGATATTCAATGGTATGGTTTCAAAGTTTCTTTTTCCGTCATCATCGATATAAACGGCAAAAAACAGGTTTGTTCCTTTGTCTGCTTCAACGAATTTTAATTTTTTGTTTCCTTTTGTTCCAACATTGAATTTATTTCCTTTTGTTTCGTATGTGCGAATTTTTATTATGGGCTTATGTGGTTTTCCGTCATTCAGTTCGCGAATGTTTTTGTTCATTTCTTCGATTCCTTCCGGAGAAAAAGCCAATTCGGGGTGCTCGATAATTGTTCCGTTTACATTTTCATCGAATTTGGACAAATGATTTTTGAGTATTTTTTGAATGCCTGTATCGGTTATGGATTCGATTTTCTTTGTTCCGAATGATGTATCTAAATTAACCCGAGAAGCTGTCATTTCTACCTTATCGTTACTGAAATAGTATATTTCGGGTTGTTTTATTTCTTTCCCTTGCCATCTGTAATTGAGATTGCCAAAATATTTCAAGATTTGTTTTTTGTCGAATTTCTCTTTTTGCAAGTTTTTTATTTCTCTTTTCAGTTGCTTATCGACAATATTTTCAGGTTGATCGATAGCAACAGATAAAGATACTTTCTTTTTGAATCGCAAATTGACTTGACCGGCTACCGTATCTTTATGTAACGATTTTCGTATAGCCCAATGATCGCCTTTTGTTTGTTTATCGATTACTTTTTTGCCATTTACATAGCGTTGATAATAATTGGTGGTTTTATTGATGACCCGTAAATTTTGTTTGAAACTGACTACTATATTTTCGAGTTCGATTTTTGCATCTTGAGTAAAAGTTTCCCAAGGTTTAATGAATTGCCAAATGTAATTTCCCTTATCGTCCGTTTTTACTTTTTTACAGAGCTTGTTTCTTAGATCGTACCGGGTTTCTCTGTTGGACGATTTTGCAGATTCGTTGTTTAAATAATTGACATGATTCCTCGTGGTACAGGCTATTACCAATGCATCCATGGCGTGGTGACGGTGGTCGATACGCTTTTTGCTGAACCCTTTCTGCAAATCGAGGGGAACTTGTGTTCTAAAAAAACGTTTTCCGTTTTCGTTTACCCATTGTCCAAAGAGGGTGGAATTGGTTAATCGATTCAATCTTTCGAATCGAGGATAGATGATTTCGTTCCAGATATCATTTAAACCCCAATCCCTTTTTAATGTGTTGGTAATTTGCCCTGTGGTTACAATAACATTTTTTGAGGTTGGTTCTTGTTCGTCTTCCTCTCGTACGATATTCGATAACAGACTTTTGACTACTTTGGTTATATATCGGGTGTCGTTTATTTGTCGTTCGATAAATTCGTCGGGGATATCGTCCATCAGTAATTTTTTTCTTTTGAAAAAATTGTTGCGGTAATTTTCGTTGACGAATTTTTCATATGCTTCTTTCGACATGATTTCAACGGTCTTCCCAAAATTCAGTTCAACTTTTTCCCCATGATGGGTTTTGATAAACTCATATGCCAATTGATTCCCTTTTAATTTGTTGACTTCAGATTCGCAAATCACTTTATTGCTTAACGAATCGTCAAAATAAAGAGATTGAGGTATGATGTGTTCTATTTCATAAGCCGGTGTGAATAGTTTGGCAAGCGGGATGATTTCTCCCGTATAAGGTGACCGATATTTTTGCTCGAGCCATAATTTGTAGCGATTGAGTTCTTGTTTGGTTGGTGTGGCTTTGCGAACAATTTTTTCGATATCGTTGGGAATATCAATGGTAGAGTTAAGCACACCTTCTTCATAGATTTTCAGTATTTCTTCTTGAGTGGGAGAATAAGGACGGGCGTTTTCAACGCCGTCGTTGGCTAATTCGATGAGCAATGCTTTTATCCGTAAATTGGTGTTTTCGTTTTGGGTGATGGTTTTGGTTATCTTTTTTCGTTTCTCGGCAGGGTTCTTTATTTCTCGTCCCAATTCCACATGAATCTCATCTATGTTGCCATATTTTTCCCAACAATCGCGAACAACACGTAAAGTTTCCATGATTACTTGTTCGACGATTGGGTTACGCAAAGAATGTTGTTTGAAATCCTGTAAATAGTTGTTTAAATCGTGATACGTATTCCATTTTGTATATTCACTCATTTCGGAGTGACGGCCATATACTACATATGCTGCAAGCCATTCGGGTAAACCTTTGAATTGCTTTTCATCGGTTAAATGCGATGTTTTTTCTCTTACTTTGTCGTGAATGGTTTCATCGACTTCACCTGTCAATAATTTTTCGATTCGTTGACGGGTATTTAAATCGATCGCCTCATAATTCCAATATTTTCCCATGCGCATTAGAGGCAATAATTTTTTTAAAGCTTTTTCGGAATAAGATCCGTAATCTCTTTCGAAAGGCGGAAACTTTACAAACGCATCGACAAATTCGTTTATTGGGAGATTGTTTTTTGCAGCAAACTTTTTTAAAGCTTTTTCGAGTTCGTTTTTGTCGATCACGGAATATAGAAGATGCCACAATTCGAATTCTTTCCGATTGGTTAAGAAATTGTTCGGGAGGTCGTTTATCTTTTCAAGACGGTTAGTAATGGAGAAACGCGTTTCGTTGCAGGGATATTCTTTGTCTTCAACGTAGTTCCAACGATAAGGGAGTTGTTTGTCCGTTTTGTTTGTTTTTTTGACTTTAAAATAAGAGGATAGTAGTGTGTTTTGTTTAATCCCCGATCGTTTGTTCAGCCAATCGAAAAGGTTTACCAAGTCTTCTTCTGTTTTGATAAATTCGTTTGTAACATCATAATCGATATAGAGCTTGCCATTTATCTTTTTTTCGCGTTCATAAATTCTCAAATCTTGAACAAATTTCCATAGGCGAAATTCCTGATAAAGCGGATGGGATTTGGGTACGCATTTAAGTGGTGCTTTACGTATGTTCCCTTCTTTATCCTTATAGGTGCGATACTCGAACTTACAGTTGCTTATCAGCGATTTTTTGCTTTTTAAAGGACGTTGGTAAAAAATGATGTCCTCTATGAATAAATAAGTGAAATCCTTGTTTCGTATATTGTTTTGTTGGGCTTTATTGTTTGGATAGAGTTCAACAACGCAGGATCTATATAAATTTCTATCTTTTAGTTCGGGATGAAATTCTTTTTGTTTCGTCAATATTTTCTTTAATTCTTTTTTGTAATATTTACGTTCAATGGTTCGTATCAGTTTTCCTCGGATTTTTTGATCGGGTTTTTTGAGGAGAGTATCATAGATGTAGGTTCCAACCGTTTTTTTACTTTTATCGATGTCGGTTTCGGTTTTTTTCTTTAATAGTGTCCAATCGTCTTCAGATGGAATCCTGAACGAACGCTTTTCTTTGCCTTCTTTGTCGATTTTTACCGTGCCATCATCATTTAATTCTGTTGTAACAATGAATTCCTTGGTAACCCCAATCCAATCAAATAGAGGAATTTTGCTCGATCTGCGATATATCCAACCATTTTCGAGATAAATGGTGTACCAAATATCTGATTTGTTTTTTTCTGCTTCATCTGCTTCCACATGAGTGACTTTCAATGCATGATATTCGATCGATTTATTTGGATTTTCTTCATCTTCTTCTTCGCCTCTCAATTGATAATATCCCCTTTTTTGATTAAAATTCAGCAGTATCCATGCCAATTCTTCTTTTTCTATTTTTTGAGTCAATGCCTTTTTGCGCAGATAATAAATGGTCCAGTCGTATGGAACCTTTTTGCCGTCCGTAAGCAATTCCGGTTGATTTGCCTTGAAATCGGCCATCATTTCTTCAAATGATTTTTTGAAAATGAATTCATACTTGCTTTCGTCATTTTTGGACCATGCTATTTTGGGCTCTGTCTCCGGCAGGAATTTACCCGGATGGTTTTCAAAGTCAATCATTTCATCGTAGTGTTTGGGTAGGAATCCCATTAAGTGCAACACCCTATGTAGGCGTTCACGTCGAAGCAGATGCCTTTCCCGTAAGCGTCGTGTACTTCGATATTGAGTGCGTTCAGCCGTTTGCGATATGGAGTTGCCTTGGGTAAAATCGCTCAATATATCCTGGCTCATGGGGATTATTCTGGAACCCATACCAAGAATTTTGTTGTTGTTGTTTTCGCTATCGCTGTTGATTAATGCCCATCCAATGCTATTGGTCCCAAGATCCAATCCGAGTATTTTTTTCATTTTAATGTGATTTTAATTTATCTTTGCCGTAAAGTTAAAAAATTATATTTTTAAACCAAAGATTTGGATTGTGAAAAAAAGTTTTTATCTTTGTTTCTAACTTTTGAAGCAATTCACAATAAGGATTATTCCGTTGTGAAAACATTTAGCGCCTCGCCTATCTGCGGGGCTTTTTTATTAAATATCGAATGGGTTTAGGAATAGTTTTGAGCCGTGTAAAAATCAACAGCCCTTATTTGCTTGTCCGGTATGTGCGAACGGTTATTTCAGGCAAATAACCGTTTGTATTGTTTGTCGCGTTTTACTTTGCAGATTTCCATTCCCGGATTTGAGGAAAAAGCATTCATTACTTTTTCTGTTTGGTCGGCAAATACATCGAAAAAGGTAAATCTTTTGGTAATTTCAATCGAACCGATATGGATGGATTTGTCGCCGACCATTTCGTTGAACATACCCAAAAAACCTCGGGTATCTATACCATGCCGTCCGCCAATATTCAGCCTTAAACGAATGCGTTTTCCGGTTTTTTGGGAACGTTTTTTGTTTCGCTTTTGCGTTGTTTTTTCTTCCTGACGGCAAACTTCGTTCAAGTCTTCCGCATCGTTGTAGTAAGTTGCAAAACGGTTAAATTCCAACGAAACAAATCGTTTCAAAATCTCTTCTTTGCTCAAATATTCCAGTTGTGTCATGATTTGATTCATGTAAGGTTGAATTTGATCCTTATTTACTTCCACATTCATCATCCGATCGATCAAATGATGCAGTTGTTTTTTGAAAACCTCTTGCTCGTTGGGAATTTGTTGTTGAACGAAATTTTTTTTCAACATCTTTTCCAGCGCTTTGATTTTATGTTTTTCCTTGGAGTGGATAAGCGCTATAGACGTTCCTTTTTTATTTACCCTTCCGGTTCTTCCGCTTCTGTGGGTATATGCTTCGATATCGTCGGGGAGGTTGTAATTGATGACATGCGTAAGATCGTCTACGTCCAAACCACGGGCGGCAACATCGGTTGCAACCAGCAATTGGATGTTTCGGATTCTGAATTTTTGCATTACGGTATCTCGCTGGGCTTGCGAGAGGTCTCCGTGAAGCGCATCGGCGTCGTAGCCGTCCTGCATGAGTTTTTCGGCCACTTCTTTGGTTTCTTGTCGGGTTCTGCAGAATACGATGCCGTAGATGTCGGGATTGCTGTCGACAATGCGTTTCAGTGCCGCGTATTTGTGTTTTTCGGGAGTCAAGTAATAGATATGTTCCACGTTGGCGGCACCCGAATTTTTCGTTCCCTCTACGATTTCTTCATAATTCTTCATGAATCGATGTACGATGTTGGAGATTTCTTTGGGCATGGTTGCCGAAAAAAGCAGGGTGCGTCGGGTTTCGGGCATTTGTTTCAGAATGGACTCAATATCGTCTCTGAATCCCATGTTGAGCATTACATCCGCTTCATCGAGAACCACGAAACGGATAGCCGACGTCTCCACTTTTTTGCGTTTCATCAGGTCCATCAATCGGCCGGGAGTAGCCACAATAATTTGTGGAGGTGTAGCCAATTGTTTCAGTTGGATACGGATATCTTCTCCGCCATATACCGCTACCACTTTAATTCCTTTCAGATGGTTGGCATAGCTTTTCAGGTCGTTGCCAATTTGAATGCACAATTCACGGGTAGGTGCCAATATCAAGGCTTGTGTTTGTTTTGCGTTCTCATCCAGCATGTTCATAACAGGAAGGCCAAATGCGGCTGTTTTTCCTGTTCCGGTTTGAGCCAAAGCCACCAAGTCGGAATTTTGATTTTGGATGAAAGGAATGGTTCTTGCCTGAATAGGCATAGGTTGATCAAAACCGAGCTCTTCGATGGCCAAAAGAAGCTCGTCTCTCAAATTTAATTCTTTAAAAGTCATTTTGTTGATTTTAATACACGCTTTTGAGTGGTAATCCGGCGATAATGATAATTTTTATTGTAATGATAAAACGTGTATCCTCTGCTGTAAATTTCAAAATATAATGTTTTGAATTTTGGATATTTCCTCGAAACGTATAGTTGTTTATAATAATCGAGCCGCAAAGGTAGTAAAATTTTTTTTCACTGATCCCGAAAAACGATTTTTTGAACCCATAACGCTTTTTATCCGACAGTGTTTAGAAAATCAAGCAATAAAGTTAATTAGGATGGTAAGTTTAAGCCAATTCATATTTTTTTACCATACTTTATTCAATTCGCTTTCCAATTTGGTGTAATCTTCGATGCGGGCTACAATATCTCCTTCGCGATCGACGATAAAGCCGGTGGGAAGGTTGCGAACATTATACTGTGAGAGAAGCGGAGAGTAAACCGATTGGGGATCGCGTACCGTTATCCAGGGAACATTGATGGCGGCATTTTTCCAAATGTGCTCATCGGAGTCAAACGAAATTTGATACACTTCGAATCCACGATTTTTATAGCGTCGGTAAATAGTATTGATATGCAGGTTATGCTCGGGAGAAAAATCGGAATTGTACACTGTGAAGTCCAGCAACACCACTTTGCCTTTCAATGACGATAGCGCTACTTCGTTGTTGTTTATATCGGGCAAAACCACATCGGGAAGCGAAGATTCGGTGACGATGGGAATGTTTTCCCACAGTTGTGCCTGCTGTTCTTGTTGTTTGCGCATTTTCATTGCATTGATGGTAAAGTTGTATAAATGTTTGGTGCGGGGCGTTTCGGGATAAAAATGTTGCCATGAAGTGGCTACTGCCCCAAACATCACATAGTCTTTTTTGTCGTAAGGATCGAAGATGAGGTAATCGTCGATTTTCTGGAAAACGGCATAATAGGCTGCTGCACTTCCCGGATTCCCGAGAATGATTTTGGAGGCAAACGTTTTGTATTCGTTCACCACGGAATCGAGCCGGTTGAGATAGGTTACGTCATCGATCGATTTCTCTTTATGCTTTTCCGCCAATTCTTCTATTTCTTTTACTGTTAGCCGGTATTGCTGGTTGATTTCCCTGATCTGGTCGTTTACCGGCGAGTTTTCTACCCGAAACGTATTGAACAGATCGTTGGCATCGCCGCTCACATGGAGCTTTTCTGTTGAATCTACCGCAAAAACCGCTATCTGATTGCCAAGTCGAAGCCGATAAAATTCGGGGTTTTTGGGAGCCGGTGCTTTAAACTTGAATGTTCCTTTTTGATTTAATTTTACCGAATCGATTGGTTCGATGCCACCCAATCCCAAGTGTTCCAGATAAAGTGTGTCTTCTTTTTGAACAGAAGAAAATGTCCCTATCACTTCGAACGTTTTCTTGTCGGATTTGCATCCCGGGAGTATCCCCATCGCCGTGATTATCAGGATGAGAAAAGAATACGCAATGTGTTTCATACAAAAAACAATTTATGGCTTGCAAACTTAACTATTTTTTCAAGAAACGGAAAATTCTTAATTGAAAAGGTAAAAACAATACGATTGTTTCGTCCTGATTTTTTGTTTACATTTACTGTAAACTTATTTTAGGACAAGACACACCTTCTCCGCACCAAGTCCGTACCAAGGCTGCACCATCCTCGCTCCATGCTTGCATCAGGCTTGCGTCATCCTCGCATGAAGTTCGCTCTGTCCGCACCGCTGTATCCCGCTTCAAATGCGGCAAAGAGGCAGGTTTGTTTTACACCGGTCTCACGGAATCCGATGTTGT
>DFUT01000042.1 GCA_002381125.1 Bacteroidales bacterium UBA4179
TTCCACAGGTTGTGGTCATAAGGGGGGGAAAAGGGGATCACAACGGGATTTTGGACACGAAATATACGCTGCAGAGCAACAAAACGACAAGGGCAATGCGTCCGCACCATACCTGAAAGTGTTGGAAACCGGTGAGGGGGGCTTTTACCGTTTTGACGACTTCGACGGGATAGGCGATGCGGATGGTGTCGTTGATGAAGACGGAATCGGTGACGATGTTGGTTTTGTACTCGTACCGGTAGCGCTCAAGAAGGATGGTATCGGCTTTCTGACGGACAAAAACGGAATCGTAACGGAAAACGGAATCGCGGACAAGGTGGTCGCGGTGATGGACTTTCACGGTTTCTGCCGGAATATATTGCACCGATTTGCAGGAGGGGAAGAAAACCGGCAGACACAGGATGACGGCTATCGTGATTTTATTTTTCATTTGAGGGTGAGTTTGAGTGTACAACGATGGAAGTTGGGGTGTGGGTGTGTTAAAACGAATTTTGCGGTGTATGCCTGAGTTTATGCTGAAGCGCAAAGCCGGCTTCGACTTGACGGATGTCGGCAGGGATGCCGTTTTCTACCCGACTCATGGCGGCGACGATGCGTTGGTATGCTGCACCGTCGGCAAAGGTGAGTGCTTTGTTTCGGGGGATGCCCGACCATTTTTCGACGTTTGCAATATAGCATTCCGTGTTGTTTTCGGCCGGCGGTGCCCAACGGGTTATGATTTTTTCGATGGTGTTGCACCCTCGCGAAAGATAGGTTGCAAGGATAACAAAGGCGGCTCGGTAGCCGTAAGGCACGGACGAGAAGGTTTTGAAACTTTTGTCGTTTCCGTTGATTTCTCCCTGAAAGCGATCGGCACTGTGGCGGATGTTTAGGGGGTTGTTGTTGCGAAGTCCTCTCGGTTTCATGGGGTTTCCTCCTGATTTTGCGCGTTTGTGCGAGTCTCCGGATTTGCGCGATTTTGCACATTTCCGGGCGTCTGTTCATTTTTCCGCGTAGTTGAACTTGCTTGATTTTCTGAACTCGCCCGGGTCGCTGAACTTGCTTGATTTTCTGCACTTACTTCATTCTTTGAACTTGCCCGGGTCGCTAACCCTGCCTCTTCCCCTGAGGTTGCTTCTGCTTCGTAACTTGCTCCGTTTCGTAAGGTTGACTGAGTTTGTGCGTTTAGAAAAGCAACGAGGGTCTGTATCTCTTCCTTGTTTTCGAAAAATTTTAAGAGCAACTGTTGCACTTCGGCAATGCTTTTTTCCTGCTGTCTCAGGTTTTCGAAAACGGATTTGGCTTCGACCAATACAATGCCGATGGCTCCGACAACCGAGAAATAGGGCATTTTGAAAAGGACGCTTGCCACAACGTCGGTTATGGAAAACATGATCATGAGACCGAAATAACCGGTAAGCTTGGTGATGGTGCGCCGATAGCCGTAACTGGTGCGGATTATTTTTAATTTCCGGGCACGACGCACGCCGAAAAACAGGTCGACAATTACGGACAGGAAAACACAAGCATACAGCACGGCCAAAACAGCGAAAAGCCCATCTAAATGGGTCCATTCCTTGGTTAGGGCTGAAGAAATAAAAAGTATTTTCATTTTTATCGATTTTTAAAGAATTATGCTAAAATAATAGTATGAAGATTATACTGAAAGATTATGTTGAAAAGATTATACCCAAAAAATATAGTAAAAAAATGTCCGAAAAATTGTATCGAACAGGACGCAAATGAATGGGATGTTGCGTAAACAGGTTGCCGGATGGATAAGAAAATATGCATACGATGTTGACCTTATCTGAAGGCAAATTTACGATTTAAAATACTGGATGATAACGGTTTAGATTTTTTTGCTCCTGTTTACATTGTCTTGCCATCCGCCCCTGTTTCACGTTCTGATGTAATCGAAATATCAATGCGATGGGTGATGCCGTTCGCACGAATCCCGGATAAATCATGATGACGAGGGCAAAAAAAAATCCCTGTGAATGTTGCATTCACAGGGATTAATCTATTTATTGCGCGTGTTGTATGAAGACTATTCTACTTCTTCGAAATCGACATCGGTTACATCATCTCCACCTTTGTCGCTGTCGTCTCCTTGCTGTGGGCCACTCTGCGTATCGCCTGCCGCTCCGGCACCCGCACCCGCAGCGGTTGCATTGTATATTTCTTGCGAAGCTACATGAAATGCGGTGTTCAATTCATTTATAGCCTGATCTATTTCTTCCAAATTCTGTGCTTTGTGAGCTTCTTTCAGTTTATTGAGAGCAGCTTCGATTGGACCTTTTTTGTCGGCAGGAATCTTATCGCCAATCTCTTTCAACTGTTTCTCTGTTTGGAAAATCATTGCATCGGCCTGGTTCAGCTTGTCCACACGCTCTTTTTCTTTTCTGTCGGCTTCGGCATGTGCAGCAGCTTCTTCTTTCATGCGCTTGATTTCTTCTTCGGTCAAACCCGAAGATGCTTCAATGCGGATATGCTGTTCTTTACCCGTGGCCTTATCTTTAGCCGTTACATTCAAGATACCGTTTGCATCGATATCGAAAGTAACTTCAATCTGAGGCACTCCACGCGGTGCAGGGGGTATCCCGTCGAGCGTAAACACGCCAATGAGTTTATTGTCGCGAGCCATTGGTCGCTCACCTTGCAACACGTTAATCTGAACCGACGTTTGATTATCGGCAGCAGTAGAGAATATCTCGCTCTTGCGGGTGGGTATGGTTGTATTGGCTTCGATCAGTTTGGTCATTACGCCACCAAGCGTTTCGATACCCAGCGAAAGCGGAGTAACATCGAGCAACAATACGTCTTTGATTTCACCCGACAAAATGGCACCTTGAATGGCAGCACCGACAGCAACTACCTCGTCGGGGTTGACACCCTTGTGGGGAGCTTTACCGAAAAACTTCTCTACCAATGCCTGAACAGCCGGGATACGGGTTGAACCACCTACCAATATAACTTCATCAATATCGGATGCATTTAAATTGGCGTCTTTCAATGCGGTTGTACACGGCCCGATACATCTTTGCAACAGATCGTCGATCAGCTGTTCGAACTTGGCTCTTGTAAGGGTTTTTACCAAGTGTTTGGGAATTCCGTCCACCGGCATGATATACGGTAGATTGATTTCGGTGGTTGTAGTGCTCGACAATTCGATTTTGGCTTTTTCGGCAGCCTCTTTCAAACGTTGTAGAGCCATAGGATCTTTGCGCAAATCGATACCTTCTTCCTTTAGAAAATCTTCTGCCAACCAATCGATGATGCGCTGGTCAAAATCGTCACCTCCCAAATGCGTGTCGCCATTTGTGGATTTTACTTCGAAAACACCGTCTCCCAATTCAAGAATGGAAATATCGAACGTACCTCCACCCAAATCGAACACGGCAATTTTCAGGTCTTTGCTCTTTTTGTCCAAACCATAAGCCAAAGCAGCGGCAGTAGGTTCGTTTACAATACGACGCACATTCAATCCTGCGATTTCGCCGGCCTCTTTCGTAGCTTGACGCTGCGAATCGTTGAAGTATGCAGGCACAGTGATCACCGCATCGGTAATTTTTGTTCCCAGATAATCTTCGGCAGTCTGTCTCATCTTCTGAAGAATGATAGCCGAAATTTCCTGGGGAGAGTAAAGATGTCCGTCGATATCTACACGAGGCGTATTATTCTCACCCCTGACAATCTTGTAAGGTACCTGCGAAATTTCGTTCAGCACCTCATCATACTTGCGACCCATAAATCGTTTGATAGACGAAACTGTCCTTGTTGGATTTATAATTGCTTGACGTTTCGCAGGGTCGCCCACTTTCCGCTCTCCATTATCCAAAAAGGCTACTACCGAAGGCGTTGTTCTTTTCCCTTCATTGTTGGGGATAACAACAGGATCATTCCCTTCCATTACTGCAACACAGGAATTCGTAGTACCTAAGTCTATACCAATTATCTTTCCCATAATTTAATATTTTATTTTAAATTGATTTCGTTTTTGTTCTATTCTATCTTTTTCAAATGATATGCCAAACCCGGAATTGACAGTTTTTTATGACATAATGTCGGACTTAAAGATTTTTTTAATTCCCCTAATAACTTTCTTTCATCGTTTTTTGACTCTTTATTGGTAAAAATAACTATATTTGAATGTGATTTTAGTTACAATAAACTTGAAAATTTTAAAAATCTGTTAGCGTTATGTTTACTCCCGAAGATTTGCTTCAATTAAAAGAAATGGGGCTCTCTGAAGAAGAGGTGCTCACGCAATTAAAATATTTCAAGGAAGGATTTCCTCCACTATCTATTGTATCGGCAGCTTCTGTTGAAAATGGGATCATGCGAATTCCGCAAGAGGGTGAAACCGCTTATATCGATGCGTGGAACCACTACCGGCAAAGCGACTGCACAATTGTGAAATTTGTACCTGCATCGGGTGCCGCCAGCCGCATGTTTAAAGATTTGTTTGCTTTTCTCGATGCAACATATGACCGTCCCCAAACGGATTTCGAAAAGAAATTTTTCTCCGAGATTGAGAAATTCGCTTTTTTTGACGAGCTGAACAACCTATGTGAAAAAAAATACGGGAAGAATATCGAAAAGCTGAAAGCCGAAGGCGCATACAAAACCATCGTGCGTATGCTGCTTTTACCCGAAGGGATGAATTACGGAAATCTGCCCAAAGGACTACTCCTGTTTCACAAATACCCGGATGGGAATCGTACGCCGGTGGAAGAACATATGGTGGAAAGTTCATACTATGCCAAAGACAATAAGGAAAGAGCCATCCTTCATTTTACGGTTTCTCCGCAACACAAACCGCTGTTTGAAATGCTGATAGCCGAAAAAAAATCCCTATACGAACAACGACTAAACGTTCGATACGCTATTTCTTTCAGCATCCAAAAGCCCTCTACCAATACCATTGCCGTCGATATGAACAACGAGCCCTTTCGCGACGAAGACGGTCGTCTGGTTTTTCGTCCGGGTGGCCACGGCGCACTCATTGAAAACCTCAACGCCATCGATGCCGACATCATTTTCATCAAAAACATCGATAACGTTGTCCCCGACAGGCTTAAAGAAAACGAAGCACATTATAAAAAATTGCTCGCCGGTGTGCTGGTAAAAATGCAAGAACGAGCCTTCCGTTATATGGAGAAATTGGAATCGGACGACGCGACAACTGACGATTTGTCGGAAATGTTGCATTTTACCGAAAACGAACTCTGTATCCGACACGACGGTATATCGCTCGAATCGGAACGCGAATTGCGCAATTATCTAACGCGCAAGCTCAACCGTCCTTTCCGCGTATGTGGAATGGTGAAAAACCTGGGCGAACCGGGAGGCGGCCCCTTTATCGTTAAAAATCCCGACGGCACCGCCTCGCCGCAAATTCTGGAAAGCTCGCAAATCAATCCCAATGATCCCGTTGCCATGAATGCTTTTCGAAGCGGCACGCATTTCAATCCGGTTGATCTGGTTTGCAGCGTAAAAAACCACAAGGGCGAAAAATACCACTTGCCCGACTATGTGGACCGCAATACCGGTTTTATTTCGATAAAATCCAAAAACGGCCGCGAGCTAAAAGCGCTGGAGCATCCCGGACTCTGGAACGGTGGAATGAGCGACTGGAATACGATTTTCGTGGAAGTGCCCGTCAGCACGTTCAATCCGGTAAAGACGGTCAACGACCTTCTCCGCCCCGAACATCAATAATAAAGCTTCGAGCCGGGAAAATGAACAAAAAAGCTTCACAGGAGCGAAACAATGCCCTTGGATTCATCATTTTGATGGGGATAGTAAGCCTCTTGGGAGATGTCGTATATGAAGGTGCACGAGGTGTCACCGGTCCCTACCTGGCTCTGCTTGGAGCAAGCGCAACAATGGTGGGATTGATCGGCGGACTGGGTGAGTTCATCGGCTATGCACTTCGACTTTTTTCCGGTTTCATTGCCGACCGTACCAAAGCATACTGGCTCTTTACCTTCATTGGTTACGGGCTGCTCATCGCCATCCCTCTTCTCGCTTTTACTAACAGTTGGCAGGTGGCAGTGCTGCTTATCGTTTTGGAAAGAGTCGGCAAGGCCTTTCGTTCGCCCGCTCGCGATACCA
This sequence comes from Bacteroidales bacterium UBA4179, assembly GCA_002381125.1. GTDB lineage: Bacteria > Bacteroidota > Bacteroidia > Bacteroidales > Dysgonomonadaceae > Anaerorudis. The sequence goes on from DFUT01000042.1 coordinate 6,100, forward strand.
TTCTCTCCTACGCCACAAAAGAAGTGGGGAGAGGATTCGGTTTTGGTCTCCATGAAGCATTAGATCAAATCGGTGCCATCATCGGTCCCCTCATCTTTTCCGTAATCCTCTTCGCCGGAGGCAACTATCGCACGGGTTTTTCCGTCCTGTGGATACCGGCACTGATGGTAATAGGTATTCTCCGGATAGCCAAAAACCGGTTACCTCACCCCGAAAAATTGGAAAGTGAACAAGAAGCCGGCGCAAAAAACAACCCCATTTTTTCAAAGATTTTTATTCTTTACTCGTTATTTACTTTCTTTGCCGTAGCCGGATTTGCCAATTTCCCGCTCATTTCCTACCACCTTAAAATAAAGGCTATCGTGAGCGATGTCCAAATCCCTGCCCTGTTTGCTTTAGCTATGGGGGTTGATGCTCTAACGGCATTAATAATAGGAAAGGCTTACGACCGTGTGGGATTAAAAACGCTGATGATCATCCCTCTCTTTTCGGTTTTCATCCCTTTTTTAACTTTCAGCAACATGCTCGTTTTCGTGATTATCGGGATCATTTTATGGGGAATTGTTCTGGGTGTTCATGAAACGATCATGAGGGCAGCTGTTGCCGACCTCACCGCGATAAGTCGTCGGGGGTCGGCTTATGGAATTTTCAACACCATCTACGGACTCTCATGGATGTTGGGAGGTGCCTTCATGGGAATGCTTTACGAACATTCGGTTTTTTCTTTGATTTTACTGGCAGCCCTGTTCGAGGTGATCGCGATCCCCTTTTCCCTAATTTTGACAAAAGAACTCAAGACCCGCTGAAACCACTTCCGGCAAAGGCACTATCCTAAATTGGATTAAAAAATTAGATAGCATACCTCAAATCAAAGAAAAATAATACGACAGATCCTTTCTTACACAAATTGTAAAGTTTCACTACGTTGTTGATGTTTTTCTCATAAATGATCCCTATCTTTACAGAATCAAATATCGAAAAATGCTGAACGAATACCTCAATGCCATACAAGAAACCCTGGAGCGGGGAGATGCAAGAGAAGAAAGCTATTATGGTCATCTGAAGGATTTGATTCTCGCCTTCGCAAGAGAAAATAACCTCCGCCAAACAGATATCACCGTTCTGCCAAAACAAACGGAAGCCGGCAATCCCGATTTTCGTGTGTGGGACGGCAAAAATCACATCACAGGATACATCGAAGCGAAAGACCCTTCGATTGCCAACCTCGACAGAATTGAGGAATCGGAACAGCTGAAACGATACCGCAACACGTTTCCCAACGTAATTCTTACCAATTTTTACGAGTTCAGACTCTACCGAGACGGGGAGTTGATAAAACACGTTTCCATCGGCAGACCTTCCTTGGCCAAAAAACTAAAAACCGTTCTCCCCGCAGAAAACGAAACGGAATTTTTCGATTTACTCGATACGTTTTTTTCTTTTTCACTTCCGCGAGTTCACAGCGCCAAAACGTTGGCTTCGGAACTGGCTAAGCGCACCCGATTTTTGCGCGACGAAGTCATCAGTATAGAAATGGCCGAAGAAGAGAAAAAAGGACAAAAAGCCATCCTCGGATTTTACGAGGCTTTCAAAACTTATCTGATTGCCACACTGACCAAACAAACCTTTGCCGACTTGTATGCGCAGACCATAACCTACGGATTATTCGCAGCACGTACCCGCTCAAACGGCGAGTTCAACAGGGAATTGGCTTTCAAATTCATTCCCAACACTATCGGTATTCTGCGCGATGTTTTTCGTTTCATTTCGCTGGAAGATCCGCCAAAACCGTTGCAAATCATCGTTGACGATATTGCCGAAATACTGCAGGTTACCGATGTCAACAGGATATTGCAGGATTATTATCTCGAAGGAAAAGGCAGAGACCCCATCATTCACTTTTACGAAACTTTCCTTTCGGCTTACGATCCTTCAATCAGAGAAAAACGAGGTGTATATTATACTCCCGAGCCGGTTGTGAAGTATATCGTACACGCGATCAACAGCCTTCTCAAATCGCATTTCGATATCGCCGACGGTCTTGCAGGCAATAATGTTACGCTGCTCGACCCCGCCGCAGGTACACTCACATTTCCGGCCGAAGCCGTGAAAACAGCCGTGGATGAATTTACCCGAAAATACGGTTCTGCCGGTAAAACCAATTTTATCAAAAACCGGATTCTCGAGAACTTTTATGCTTTCGAACTCATGATGGCTCCTTACGCCATCGGTCATCTGAAAATGAGTTTTCTTCTCGAAGAACTCGGTTACAGGTTGAATGACAACGAACGGTTTAAACTCTACCTTACCAACACGCTGGAAATGGAGGAGCTCAGGCAAATTTCCATACCCGGACTGAGTTCGTTGAGCGAAGAAAGCCATTTGGCGGGCAAAGTAAAAAAAGAGAAACCCATTTTGGTTATCCTTGGCAATCCTCCCTACAGCGGACATTCTGAAAATCAAAACGATTGGACCGAAAAACTTCTGAAGGAAGATCTCGATGGTGTTAAAAGCTACTATAAGGTAAATGGGAAGCCACTTGGAGAAAAAAATCCAAAATGGCTGCAGGATGATTATGTCAAATTTATCCGTTTTGCCCAATGGAAAATCCACATGGCCGGAGCAGGTATTGTCGGCATGATTACCAATCACAGCTATCTGGACAACCCCACTTTCAGGGGCATGCGGCAAAGCCTGATGGATACATTCAACGAGATGTATATTCTCGACCTGCACGGCAACAGCCTGAAAAAAGAAACTTCGCCTGATGGCGGAAAAGACGAAAATGTTTTCGATATCCGTCAAGGCGTATCCATAACGCTTTTCATCAAACAAAAAGACAAACAGGGCTGCCGGGTTTTTCAGCGGGATCTTTATGGGTTAAGAGAGGAAAAATACGACTGGCTCAGCAATAACGTGTTAAATAAGGACCATTATACCGAAATCGAACCAGTCTCTCCCTGGTATTTTTTCGTTCCGCGACATACCGAAAACATCCGCCATTATTTACAGTGGAAACGCATCGATGAAATTTTCCCTGTCAACAGCGTCGGTGTCGTCACAGGGCGAGACAAATTTGTTATCGACACCGATAAAAACAGCCTCATCAATTGCATCAATCAACTCAGAAACAAAAATTTCCCGAACGAAATAATTTCTCAAGCATACGATTTGAAAGACAAGCAAAATTGGAAATTATCGAAAGCAAGAGAAGGGTTGCAGCAAATCGATAATTGGCAGGAAGCCATCGTGAAAATTCTTTATCGCCCCTTTGATGTCAGGTATCTATTCTATCACGAAACCGTTGTTGAAAGAACAAGAAGGGATGTAATGCACCACATGCTTCATGACAATATTGCCATAACCACAGTCAGACAGGTAAAGACAGGTGAAACATGGCAACATGCTTTAGTCTCGGACAAACTGATTGAAAGTTGTTACATTTCCAATAAAACCAGTGAAATAGGTTATCTTTTTCCGCTGTATTTATATGACACTTCGGAAAATAAATCCAAACGCTCATCCCATCTCCAAACGGTATTGCTATTCGAACCAAATGAGAAATATCATACCCGAAAACCCAATATCGACAAAAAATTGTACGAAACGTTAAACACAATATACAATAAAGAACTCACACCCGAAGAAATTTTATATTATATTTACGGCATATTTTACAGCAATGTTTATCGTGAAAAATATGCTGAATTTTTGAAAATCGATTTTCCGCGCGTGCCTTTCACGAAAGATCATGCGATATTTTGCAAAATATCGGTTTTGGGCAACCGGTTGGCCGACTTACACCTGATGAAAAGCAAAGAATTGGATAATCCGGTTGCAAAATATGAAGGAGACGGAGATAACGACAAAATAGAAAAGGCGTTTTACGATGAGAAAAAAAAGCGCATTTACATTAATGAAAGCAAGTATTTTGACCACGTCATGCCCGAAGTCTGGGCTTATTGCATAGGTGGTTACCAAGTATTGCAAAAATATTTGAAAGACAGAAAAGGCAAGTCAATGAACGATCCCCGTCATTTCTGCCGAATGATCACCGCTTTAGCCAAAACGCAGGAAATTCAGGAACAACTTGACGAAATATATCCCGAAATCGAGAATCACCTTCTGCCGGAAGAGTTGCCTCAGTAAGGTGGAAATTTTTTCGAACCGTGTGTAAATCGGAAAACATTATGTAAATTTGAACCATATCTTTGTAGATATAGGCATCAATAACCATTTAACAAATAAATTTTATGAAACATCATCTGATTACCTCATCACACGGATCGCTTATCAGAGGTATTATTGCCCTGATTATTGGCGGATTGGCTGTTTTTATGCCAGATATTACCTTACGGAGTTTCGTTATCTACATCGGGATACTGATTTTGATTGGCGGAATAGTTTCTCTTGTTTTTTCTATTCGCAGTGAAGAAAAAAACTCTAAAAACATCCTCATGGCAAATGCCGTATTCAATCTCATTTTCGGATTACTGTTTGTACTATTGCCGACAACAATGGTCAATATTTTTGTCATTGCCATGGGCGTCGGATTTCTGTTGATCGGCATAATTCAACTCATCAGTACATTGATCATCCGACGCGACTACGGCTGGTCGTGGATTTATTTTGCTATTTCGATGCTGATGATCATTGCAGGAATCATCCTGTTTGCCAACCCTTTCGCCGGCGCCGAGGCCCTTCTCATCTTCATCGGCATATTTTTGCTGATCTATGGTGTCTCGGAAGTGTATATGGCATGGAAATTAAGTAAAAAACCGACAATCTCCGACGATGTCGATTCCTTTCAATAACGCAACGCCGATGTTAATCTCGGGCAACGTGCCTGTTGCAATACGACGGATAATCGCGTTCAACCAAGGGAAGGACGACGATCCCGCTCATTTAAGGAAAGCAAAACGATAACAATAAAAAATATGAGCCATGACAACAAACCCCATTCCGGCATAATCGGGAAAGAAAACATTGCCCGTTTCGTTAAAGCCGCATTCTTGCCAATTTTACTCGCCGGCATTTCCTTAACGGGCTGCAAAACGGTCAGAAAAGCCGAAAGCGCCGCACAGCAGCCGCCCCAGGTAAAACTGGTGAAAAACAATGCCGAAGAAGAAAAAGACTCGGTGGAATACGAACTGATCGTGCTCGATCCAAGATTCGAATCCTGGCTGGTTACCCAACCCCCTGCAAATTTTTACTCGCAACAGTATTACGAAACGTGGAACCAACAGTACGTAACCGAATGGAATCACCGCCACAACAACCCGTTGCGCTACGGTAGTTTCTACGAAACGTATATCGACTACGATCCCCACATCGATTACGGCCTGGAACTCAATTACCGGTTGTATTACTATTTCCGGTTCATAGAAGACCAATACGGCATCGTACTCATTCCAAGAGGAAGATAAAATCCATTAGTAAGGGTAATTTTGCGGCTTCAAGATCGAAGTGAGGCACCGCCTGCCCAATACATGAGGCATCATGCCTGCTTCATGCTCGCTCTAAGGCAGGGACAAAAACATCGGATTCCGTAGATTTAAGGTATATTTTTTGCTATCTTTGTTGTAAAACCAAAGAGATAATATGGCATATATCGATTATTATAAAGTACTGGGTGTACCCAAAAACGCTTCGCAAGAAGAAATCAAAAAGGCTTATCGAAAATTGGCCCGTAAGATGCATCCCGATCTTAACCCCGACGATAAGGATGCGCATCGGAAATTTCAAGAAATCAATGAAGCTCACGAGGTGTTGAGCGATCCTGAAAAAAGGGCAAAATACGACAAATACGGCGAAAACTGGAAACATGCCGAGGAGTTTGAAAAAGCACAGCAGCAATATCAACAACAATATCAACAACAAGGGGCATGGAGCGATTTCTTTGGCGGCGGAGAAGGTGGAGCCCGAACATTTTACACGGAAGGGGATTTTACGGACGACGATTTTTCGGACTTCTTCCATTCGATGTTCGGAAGGGGATTTAAACAGCGAAAAACAAGTCGCAAATTTAAAGGACCCGATTATCAAGCCGAGCTGCGCCTCACACTTCGTGAAGCGATGCAGACGCATCAGCGAACCCTTACCGTTAACGGTAAAAACATCCGCATCACCATTCCTGCAGGTGTAGCCAACGGACAAAAAATAAAATTGGCAGGCTACGGAGGACCCGGCGTTAACGGAGGTCCCAACGGTGATCTGTACATTACCTTTATTGTTGAAGACGACCCGTATTTCAAACGACTGGGCGACGACTTGTACACAGAGGCCGAAGTGGATCTTTACACAGCCGTACTTGGCGGAGAAATTACCATCAATACGTTGGATGGCGGACAAGTAAAAGTGAAAATAAAACCCGGTACTCAACCCGGAACAAAATTGCGTCTGAAAGGAAAAGGTTTCCCTGTATATAAAAAGAAAGGAAAATTCGGCAATCTTTACGTAACCGTAAAAGTCAGAATTCCCGAAAATCTTTCTCCGAGAGAAAAAGAATTGTTTACCGAACTAGCAAAACTGAGGACACAATGAATACGAACAAATTATTATACAGTGAGTGCATCCAAATTTATAATGTGGAAAGCACTTTCATCGATTCGCTCAGCGAGTTGGGATTGATCCATGTTGTTTCACAGGATGAAGAACGATATATCGATTACGAAGAACTTCCAAAACTGGAACAATTCATGCGTTGGTACTACGATTTGGACATCAACATAGAAGGCATCGAAGCGCTGAATTATTTGCTCGAAAAGGTGAAATCGCTTCAGGAAGAAATTCAACAATTGAAAAACGAACTGCGGTTCTATAAATCGCTATTCCCATAAAAAATAGGTTGCTATCTTTATTTACTTCTTATGCTCAAATCAATCACCATTGCAAACTACGCATTGATCGACCATCTTGACATGGATTTCGGTCCCGGTTTTTCTGTTATCACAGGAGAAACCGGCGCAGGAAAATCCATTATTTTAGGTGCCCTTTCACTGGTACTTGGACAGCGCGCCGATAGCCGCCATATTAAACAAGGGAAAACGAAATGTGTCGTCGAGACCATTTTCGATATTTCCAAATACAACCTTCGTTCGTTTTTCGAAGAGCGTGACTGGATATACGACGACAAAGAATTGATATTGCGTCGCGAATTATGGTCGAGCGGTAGATCGCGGGCATTTGTAAACGACTCGCCTGTTTACCTTAATGACCTGAAAGAGCTGAGCGATCGCCTTATCGATATTCACTCTCAACATCAAAATCTTGCCCTGAATGAAGATTTTTTTCAGTTGATGGTAATTGACTCTCTAGCGCAAACCGGCCGACTGCGTAACGAGTACACTGCAGCTTATGCCGATTTTCATGCTGCAGAAAAACAATTGAACGAACTGCGAGAACTTTCCCGAAAAAACAAAGAAAAAGAAGATTACCTGCGATTTCAACTTCAGGAGCTAACCCATGCCGCATTGCAGCCCGACGAACAAGAAGCACTCGAAGCAGAATTGGAAGCGATTACCCATACCGAAGAAATAAAAGCGGCATTGTTTGCCGTCACTTCGCTCCTTTCGGGAGACGAACAAAACGTGGAATCCATGCTAAAAGCGGCATTGGACAACGCCCAAGGTATTCGGCACGTTTTCCCGAAAATAGAAGATATAGCCACGCGTATCCGGTCGGCCTATATCGACCTGAAAGACGTTAGAGAGGAAGCCGAGCGTTTTTTCGAAGAAGTAGAATTTAATCCCGAACGTCAACAAATAGTGGAAGATCGCTTAAGTTTGATTTACGGATTGGAGAAAAAACATGGCGTATCGGACGTGCAGGAGTTGATTGATCTTCAACAGGAGATTGTTACTAAATTGGAGAACATGGGTTCGCTAGATGAAAAAATCACCGTCTTGGAAAAGGAAGTAGACAAAAAACGGGAAATTATGCTCGATAAAGCCCGTAAACTAAGTGAGATACGACGGGCAGCAGCTCCTTCGACAGAAAACCGACTAACAGAAAAACTGACGTATCTCGGTATGCCCAACGCACGTTTCGAAATCCGCTTCTCCGAAAAATCGCAACCCGACGAAACCGGAATCGATAGTGTGCAATTTTGGTTTTCGGCAAACAAAAATATCGATCCGCAGCCTGTGGCACAAATTGCCTCCGGCGGAGAGATTTCGCGTCTGATGCTTTGCATAAAAGCCTTGATTGCCGGCGCAACGGCGTTACCAACAATCATTTTCGACGAAATCGATACAGGTACTTCCGGAGACATGGCCGATAAAATGGGGTCCATCATGCAACAAATGAGCAGCGATATGCAGGTAATCGCTATCACACATTTGCCACAGATCGCATCCAAAGGCAATACACACTATGTGGTTTATAAAGAAGAAAAAGACGATTCCACCCACACCCATATGAAAAAACTTTCCAATAAAGAACGCATTGCCGAGATTGCACGGATGCTCAGCGGTACCGAAACAACAGTTGAAGCAATTGAAAATGCAAAAGTGATGCTTGGTTTTACAGGCTGAAATAAACCGATTGGCAACAACGGACAACCGGAATAGGAAATGAAAGAAAAAGAAATGATTTTTGGCATTCGTGCCGTAATAGAAGCAGCAGAAGCGGGAAAAGATATCGATAAAGTACTGGTGAAGCGGGGGCTGCAAGGAAATTTGTTTAAGGAATTGCAGCAGGTGCTGCGAACGCACGAGATTCCGTTGCAGAAAGTACCTGTGGAGCGTCTCAATCGAATCACGCAAAAAAACCATCAGGGCGTGATTGCATATATGTCGCCAATCACCTATCAGCGATTGGACCAACTTGTTCCCTTGCTCTACGAAAAAGGGAGGAATCCATTTATCCTGGTATTGGACGGTATTACCGACGTACGTAATTTCGGAGCCATAGCCCGCACGTGTGAAGTGGCGGGAGTGGATGCCATCGTTATCCCTGCGCGCGGCAGCGTATCGGTGAATGCCGATGCAATAAAAACTTCCGCAGGCGCCTTGCTCCGCATTCCCGTATGCAGGGAAAAGAATCTGAAAGAGGCAATTGTCTTCCTGAAAAACAGTGGAATAAAAGTGGTTGTTGCCGACGAAAAAGCGGAAAAAAATTATACCGAATCGGATTTTTTACTACCGACAGCCATCGTGATGGGGGCGGAAGATAAAGGCGTTTCAACCGAAATTCTGCGCATTTGCGACGAGTGGATCGGCATTCCGCAATTCGGCACCATTGGATCGCTAAACGTGTCGGTAGCAGCGGGTATCCTGATCTACGAAGTAATCAGACAAAGAAATAAGGAATAAGGGGGTTCAACAAAAGAAATGAAACCCGATGATATTAGTTTTCGTCCGATGAGGATGGTTTGTCGTCGTTAAGATCGGATTTGATTTCCTCTTCAATATCGTTCAAGCCTTTTTTGAAACTGCGAATACCTTTTCCCAACCCATTCATAAATTCAGGAATTTTTTTACCCCCAAATAAGATCAGGATAGCCAAAATAATAATAGGAATTTCCCAACCATTTAAATTCATACGACAATCATTTTTAAACGTTTAACATCATTAATACCATTCAAACAAAAGTAAGATTTATTCTTGACAGGCACAATAAAATCAAAATAAAGTTTTTTAAAAAAACATGAAGATAACCTGAACCGAATTGACCTTACATCAAAAACATTATTCGAATACCGAAGGAAGAGTTTCATCGGTTTCTTCAACGGGGTCTTTTTTTACCACCAAAGCACTGATTTCCCACAACAAATAAAGCGGAATAGTTACTACAAAAAGGGAGAAAGGGTCTCCCGAAGGAGTTATTAGAGCTGCGAGTATCAATGCTCCAACAATGGCATGTCGACGGTATTTTTTGAAGAAAGAACGGTAAATGAGTCCGAGATTGGACAACAACCAACATAACAAAGGAAGTTCAAAAACAACTCCCATAATCAGAATCAAGGTGTAAAAATTGCTCATATAGGAATCGAGCGAAATCATGTTTTCTATGGCATCGCTTAATTCAAAAGTAATCAAAAAACGGAAGATAAGGGGGAAAACAATAAAATAGCCAACCAAACATCCTATAACAAACATGATTCCACCGAAACCAAAAGCTTTTTTTACACCTTTTATTTCATTTTCATACAAAGCCGGACTGACAAATCTCCAGATTTCGTATATAATATAAGGGAGGGAAAAAAGAATGGCAAAAGCAAATGAAGTGGAAATATAGGTCATAAACTGCGTTATCATATTAATGTTCAATATTTTGACATTAAAAGACTCCGCAGAAAAATCAGGCATAAAAGGAATGTACTTACTTGCGTTTTCTAGAATGCGATACGTGATAAAATCGGAAGAACGGGGGGCCAGAATAACAGAATCGAATATTTTCGGCATGATAATCAACCCCACAACAGTAAGAACGGAAACGGCAATAATAATTCGTATTATGGTCCATCGGAATTCTTCAAGATGATCCCAAAAGGACATTTCTTTCTCTCTCATCTATTATCTCTCTTCTCCCTCTAATTTTCTTGGTTCCGATAAAATATACTAGAACATCTCGCTGCTCACCAAATCGGCGTGTTTTATATTTTAATTGTTGGTGGAGGGCTTATTATCCGTAGGATCGGCTTTAATCTCTTCTTCAATATCGTTCAAGCCTTTTTTGAAGCTGCGAATACCTTTGCCCAATCCATTCATAAATTCAGGAATTTTTTTACCTCCGAACAAAATCAAAATAACCAAAACAATAATGGGTATTTCCCAACCGTTTAAATTAAAAAGTAATGGGTTCATAAATCTGCTGTTTTAAAACTGTTTAGTTTGTTAAATCTTATAACACACAAAAATAGAATTAATTCTTTAGATGTACAATGAAATTAAGATAAAGTTTAAAAAAAGAGAGCGAAACATTTTTACTTGATTATTAAATCGATAAAGACAGGAAGGTGATCGCTGAAACCGCCTTTATAAACAGGGCCCATGTAGGTACGGTAAGGGCGTTTTTTTCCTTTTTTATCTTCCTCCAACAAAAAATCGGCTTTAAAAACCGTTGCTTCGTTGTTTTTCAAAAAAACAGAAGCATTCTTCGATAACAAATTCCCGCTCACGATAAACTGATCCAATACCTCCCATTGCCCCCGGAATTTATACGTGCCAAAACCGGTTTCCTTTATTCGATGATAAAACAGATTGTAAAGCTCCCTCTCGTTTGGTTCATCACTCAACATTTGCGCTTCAAGTACGCATGAAAGACTTTTATCGTTGGGATGATCATTAAAATCGCCCATAATCACGATATGGGCTTGCCCGCGACAACAAAACAAACTATCCGTTTTGTTTCGCAACAACAAAGCCGCGTCTTTACGGGCAGGTTCACTTGCAAGCTGACCTCCGCTTCGCGAAGGAAAATGGCAAACAAAAACGTCAAGGGTATCGCCATTTACCAATTGCCCTACGGCATGAAGAATATTGCGTGAAGGCCCGGTAGCCGGGTCGGAAAAAGAAATGCGGTATTCGTTCTTTTCGAGAAGTTTAAACTGATCGCGTTGATAAAGAAGTGCCACATCGATTCCGCGCTCGTCGGGCGAATCGGTAACGATATAATCGTACTTTTGTGCACGCAACGGCGACCTTGCCGTAAGATCGAAAACCACACTATCGTTTTCCACTTCACACAATCCAACCAACGCCGGCGAATGCATACCGCCAACAGCAGTGATGACCCGGGTAATGTTTTTTAGTTTTTTCCAATACTTCCGGCCCGTCCAACGAAATTTTCCATCGGGAAGAAATTCATCGTCGTCTTTCAGTGGATCATCTTTTGTATCAAAAAGATTCTCCACATTATAGAACATGACCCTGAAATTTTCCTGAGCGGATATACCGATACTCAAAAAAATCATCGTCAAGCTCACAACCGCGACTTCGACGGATTTCCGAAAAAATTTTGGACGATTGCCCATTCTTCAATCTTCAATTGTTACAATCGCTCTTACGCCGAAATATTTTCCAGAATTTTTACCAAAAACGTCCACCATTTGGCAACGGAAGGAATATGTACTTTTTCGTTGGGCGAATGTACATCGGTCATGGTAGGACCAATGGAAATCATGTCCAAATGCGGATATTTCTCAAGAAAGAGCCCACACTCCAATCCGGCATGAATGGCTTTCACCTCAGGCTCTTGATTAAACAGATTTTTATATACCTCAATTGCTTGTTTCAATATGTTGGAATCGGGATTGGGTTTCCATCCGGGATAGCCGTCACTGTATTTTACCTCGGCACCCGCAAGACGAAATACCGACGTCACCATGTTTACCACGTCTTCTTTGCTCGATTCCACCGAACTGCGCTGACTGGTACCTACTTCTATCACATGATTATCGAGCATCTTTACCGAAGCAAGATTGGTTGACGTTTCCACAAGACCCGGAATATCGCGACTCATTCGCATCACACCATGTGGACATGCATACAATGCAAGAATCAATTTTTCCGCCGTATTGCTGTCGATCACCTTCAACGGTGGTTCTACCGATTCGAGCAACATGTTCAAATTTGGTTCAACCGCTTGATATTCTTCTTGAATTTCGGCAAGAAAAGTATTCAATTTTACCCGTACATTTTCTTTGTACTCATCTTTCACTCCAACTACTGCATACGCTTCACGCGGAATGGCATTATGAAGGTTTCCCCCACCAATTTCGGCAAGCACCATTTTATATTTTTCATCCAGAAAAAAATATAAAAAACGAGTGAGTATTTTATTGGCATTGGCGAGACCTTTGTCGATATCGCTACCCGAATGTCCGCCTCGTAAGCCTTTTACCTGAACTTTAAACCAAAAATACCCCTCGGGAACTTCTTGGGGTTTATAGGTGAAATAGGCCCGGGTGTTTTTCCCGCCTGCACAACCAATATAAATCTCCCCCTCTTCTTCGGTATCGAGATTCAATAAAATATTGCCTGTGAGAAAATTTTCTTCCAGTAAATTGGCACCTGTAAGCCCGGTCTCTTCGTCAACCGTAAAAAGAGCTTCAATTTTTCCATGCGCAATGTCGTTCGATGCCAAAACAGCCAATGCTGCGGCTATCCCCATGCCATTATCTGCTCCCAATGTAGTGCCTTTGGCTCTCACCCAATCGCCATCGATAATAGTTTCGATTGGATCGTTGTCGAAATCGTGAACAACATCGTTATTTTTCTCGCATACCATATCCATATGTGCCTGAAGAATAACGGTGGGCACATGCTCTTTACCGGGCACGGCAGGTTTGGCAATCAATACGTTTCCTGCTCTATCCTGCTTGGCTTCGAGGTTGTTTTTTCGTGCAAAATCAAGTAAATAGGCTCGAATTTTTTCTTCTTTTTTGGATTGTCTGGGGATTTGGGTGATTTCGTAAAAATAACCCCAAACTTCTTTGGGCTCCAATTCTTTAATCGTCATAATCGTTTATTTTTCGGGTAATTAACATTTGATTCGGAATCGCATCACGTTTAGTTTGACGTGCTAAAAATACAAGAAAACTTCCTTACGACAAAAAAAATATATCTTTGTGACTAGAAAAATATGGTTTAATTCTCCAATTAGACTATCTTTGCAGTACAATATTGGTAAACAACAGAAAAAGAAGAAATGATAAAAACAATCCTTATAGGGGCCGGGATACTTTTTATCGCGGTTTTGCTCATGGGAGTGAAAATTTTTTTCACAAAAGAAGGGAAATTCCCCGATATCCATATTGGCGACAACAAAGCCATGCAAGAAAGAGGAATAGGCTGTGCCACCTCGCAAGATGCACAAATACGTTCTAAAATAAATCCTGTAAAACAGATACTGAAATCAAAAAACCATAAATAAACTAAAAATGAAAAAATCCAATTTAATTAATGGTGTGCTGGCAGTTGCAATTATTGTTCTTTACATTTTGCATTTTACTTCCCAACCTTCGTCGGCCAAAAAAACGCAAATACAATTCAATCTGGAAGATTCAACCCTTACATTGCCGGTTGCATATATCAATGTGGATTCGCTTTTAATAAATTACAATTTCGCAAAAGATCTCAACGAAGCCTTGATGCGAAAAGAAGAAAATTCAAGAGCGACACTAAACCAAAAAGAAACCCAATTAAATGCCGCTACTCAGGAATTTCAACGTAAGTTGCAAAATAATGCTTTCTTAAGCCAAGAAAGGGCAGAACAAGAACAGCAACGTATTTTGAAAATGCAACAAGAGTATCAAGAGATGGCGCAAAAACTTTCACGGGAGTTTATGTTGGAACAACAAAAATTAAATCTCCAATTGGCAGATACCATCAAAGTCAATCTTGTGGAATTCAACAAGAACAAAAATTATGAAATCATTTTCAGCAATACGGCATCGGACAATATTTTGTATGCTGACGAAAAATACGATATCACCCAAGAAGTTATCCGTTTTTTGAACAACAAATACGGGCCAACCACGCTGGCACCTGCTTCAACAAAAAAGAAATAACGCTACCTTTCGTTATCCAAGATATAAGGTTCTTTATGTGAAGAGCCTTATTTTATTTTCTATTCTTACATTTCCAATTATTTATGAAACATTGGCCGGCATATCTTCAAAGACAGCGAAGCGAATACCTAAAGCCACCGCTTCCGGTAGAGTGTATTGCCGACATGATTGTGGTAATCCCTTGTTTTAACGAAAAGAAACCAACCGTAACCCTTAACAGCCTTATTGAATGTAACTCTCCCGGAGTCAATACCCAGGTAGTAATAGTTATCAATTCAACTGTGCAATCGAACAAAAAAGCGATTCAGCAAAACAGAGAAACTTACCAAGAGGTACTGAAATTTTCAAAAACCTTCTCTACCCATCGCTTGCATTTTGTGCCGATAATCGTTGAAAATCTTCCCAAAAAACATGGCGGAGTGGGATTGGCTCGTAAAATCGGCATGGATCTGGCGGTCGATCATTTTTATAAAACCAACAACCCGGAAGGAATACTTATTTCGTTGGATGCCGATTGTACGGTTTCGAAGAATTATCTTCGGGATATTTACGAAGCTTTTCAAAACAAAAAAGTGCGTTGTACCATTCACAATTTCCACCACCGCACAGAGGACAACAACGAGACCATAGAAAAGGCCATCCGCGAATACGAAGGATATCTACGGTATTTCGAAAAATCGCTAAAATATACCGGATTCCCCTATTACTATCACACCATTGGGTCGGCTTTTGCCGTTACAGCCGATGCTTACGTATGTGCCGGAGGAATGGGGCGACAACAGGGAGGAGAAGATTTTTACTTTCTGCACAAAATATTCCCAATGGGAAAAGTAGCCGTATTGGATAATGTCTTTGTATATCCTATGGCACGTTTTTCGGAAAGAGTACCGTTTGGTACAGGACCAGCCCTTCAAAAAATCATAGCCGAACCCGATGGTCGCATCAAAGTCTATTCTATGGATGCTTTTGCGGCACTGAAAGAGTTTTTCGACAAGATCGATCTTTTTTTTAAACAACCTGAAAATGCAGTTGCAGAAATAATAACACTGTTGCACCCCTCATTGCAAGAATTTATTCAACGCAACAATATGGAGGCCAATATTATGGATTGCAACGACAACTGTGCCACCCTTGTTTCCTTTCGCAAACGGTTTTTTCAACATTTTAATGCGTTCAATATTATAAAATATCTTAATTATTCCCATCGAGAAGGTTATTTCGATTTGGAATCCTTAGCTACTTGCAATAACAAATATTCAAAATATATTGGAAATTAAGCTATAAAAAAGTATTTTTGTATTCAAAATGTAATCGAGTGCTTCCTTTATTCTAAATTCAAAACTGCATTTATGTTCGGATTAAACGGGGTAGAAATAGTGAGTGCTTTTCTGGTTCTTTTTGCTATTATCGACGTAACAGGATCGGTACCCATTTTCCTGAACTTGAGAAGCAAAAACAAAATCATAGAACCCAGCAAAGCGGCTCTTTATTCGTTTTTCATCTTACTCCTCTTTCTTTTTGTCGGAGAGTGGATTCTGAAATTGTTTCAGGTTGATTTATCCTCGTTTGCCGTTGCCGGAGCACTGGTTATTCTCATTATTTCTATCGAAATGATATTCGGAATAGAAATTTTCAAAAACGACAATCCCGACGGTGAAGATTCATCCACGTTGGTACCGGTGGTGTTTCCTCTGATAGCAGGACCCGGAACATTTACCACTCTTCTCTCCATGCGGGCAGAATACAATATCGTCAACATCATTATAGCCATAGCCCTCAACATGGTGCTGGTTTACGTTGTATTGCATTATCTGGATGCGGTAAAGAAATTGATGGGAGCCAGCGGGATTTACATTATGCGCAAGTTTTTTGGCATCATTCTTATGGCCATTTCCATACGGTTGATTACGTCAAATATGAGTGCACTCATTGCTTCTTTTGCGTAGTTTTAAATAAAAGATAAGTATATTTGCGTAACAAAAACGGATAAAAAAAGATATTTCATTAATTTATAAAATCAAATCAACATGAGAATTGTAAGTATTTTAGGACGCGAAATTCTGGATTCGAGAGGAAATCCGACAGTTGAAGTAGATGTATACACCGAATCGGGTGCATTCGGTCGTGCAGCCGTTCCTTCGGGTGCATCTACAGGTGAAAACGAAGCTCTGGAGCTTCGCGACGGAGACAAAAAAAGATATGGAGGCAAAGGCGTTTTGAAAGCCGTTGACAATGTGAACGAAATCATAGCACCCGCTTTAATCGGGATGGTTGCATTGGATCAACGCGGAATCGATGCCAAGCTGTTGGAATTAGACGGAACCAAGACCAAATCCAATCTTGGTGCAAATGCGCTGTTGGGTGTTTCTCTGGCGGTTGCCAAAGCTGCTGCCGATTATCTGGGACTACCCTTGTACCGCTATATCGGAGGGGTAAATGCCTATGTACTGCCTATTCCCATGATGAACATCATAAACGGCGGCTCACACTCCGACGCCCCCATTGCTTTTCAGGAATTTATGATCCGACCGGTAGGCGCCCCCTGTTTCCGTGAAGGATTGCGCATGGGTGCCGAAATTTTCCATGCTTTGAGAAAAGTTCTTCGCGACAAAGGGCTGAGCACGGCTGTAGGCGATGAAGGGGGTTTTGCTCCCAATCTCGCAGGAGGTACCGAAGAAGCCATCGACTCCATTCTCACCGCCATTCGCAATGCAGGCTATGAACCGGGCAAGGATGTCATGATTGGACTCGATTGCGCATCATCGGAATTCTACAAAGACGGCATTTACGATTATACACAGTTTGAAGGCGACAAAGGAAAAAAGAGAACCTCTGCCGAACAGGTTGAATACCTGGAGCAGCTGATTGCGAAATATCCTATCGACTCCATTGAAGACGGCATGAGCGAAAACGATTGGGAAGGATGGAAATTGCTTACCGAAAAAATCGGCAACAAATGTCAGCTGGTTGGCGACGACTTGTTTGTAACCAATGTTGAATTCCTCGAAAAAGGCATCAAAATGGGTTGCGGAAACTCCATCCTCATCAAGGTAAATCAGATTGGAACGCTCACCGAAACATTAAACGCCATTGAAATGGCTCATCGTCATGGTTATACAACCGTTATCTCTCACCGTTCGGGAGAAACGGAAGATACAACGATTGCCGATATCGCCGTTGCTACCAATTCGGGGCAGATCAAAACAGGCTCACTCAGCCGTTCAGACCGAACAGCCAAGTACAACCGACTGCTCCGCATCGAAGAAGAATTGGGCAACCGTGCGATTTATGGTTTTAAAAAAATCAAATAAGAAAATTTACTGAGAAAACACTCAGTTACTAAAAAAAACCACCGGAATCCGGTGGTTTTTTGTTAGCATTAAAACGAACTTTACACCTTGCTAAGACGTTTTTAATATAGTTTATAAAATTGAATAAATCAACATCATTAAAAATACGACATATATGAAAATCAAAAAACCAAGTGAAATGAAAATAGCATTTATCGGGACTTATCCTCCCCGTCAATGTGGTATCGGAACGTTTACCAATAACCTTGTAAAAGCTATCGTACAAAATACCCCAAGTAAAAAAATCACCAATCATGCAACGGTAATTGCCATTAACGAAGATGATGCAAAATATGAATATCCGGAAGAAGTAAAATTCATTATCCGACAAAATCATCAACCCGACTACATCAATGCCGCCAAATTTATCAATTACAGCGATGCCGAAGTGTGCGTGCTTCAACACGAATTTGGTATTTTTGGTGGTGACGACGGCGTTTTCATTCTTCCTATGCTTCACCGGCTCGAAATTCCACTTATCGTAACGTTCCACACTGTTCTTAAGGAACCTTCCTATACACAACGATCTATTGTTGAAGAAATTGGGAAACAAGCAGCGCGCATAGTGGTAATGAGTAAACGTGCTGTTCAATTTTTGGAAGAAATCTATCGTATCCCGCGGGAAAAAATCGCACTTATCGAACACGGAGTACCCGAATTTGAAAGACTTTCGCGCCAAGAGGCCAAACAAAAACACAGACTTACCGGAAAAAAAGTTTTGCTGACTTTTGGGCTATTGAGTCGCAACAAAGGTATCGAAACCGCAATAAACGCTCTTCCGAAAGTAGTAGAAAAACATCCCGATGTTTTTTACCTTGTATTGGGGGCTACTCATCCCAATGTGTTAAAACACTCGGGAGAAGAATATCGCGATTATCTGCTCAGACTGGTAAAAAAACTCAACCTCGAAAAAAATGTTCATTTCAACAACGAGTTTGTCACCGAAGAACAATTGTTTGAATATCTCCAAGCTTGCGATATCTACATTACTCCTTATTTAAACGAAGCCCAAATTACGAGCGGAACGCTTACCTATGCCATCGGAGCCGGATGTGCCGTAGTTTCCACACCTTATTGGCATGCCCAAGAATTACTCGATGAGGGAAGAGGTAGATTGGTTGGATTTAAAAATTCGGACGAATTGGCCGATATATTGCTCGAATTGTTGGAAGACGAAAAGACGCTTGAAGAGATTCGAAAGAAAGCATACGAATACGGCAAAAAAATCAGATGGCCGAAAATCGGAAAGAGGTATTTGTCTCTTGCGGAATACGTAAAAAACAACTGGAAGAAAGAAGAAAAAATAAACGATAAACAGGCAATCGACATCCGTATGTTGCCCTCATACACACTGGAGCACATTCGCAGGCTAACGGATGATACAGGGATTGTTCAACATGCCAAATACGGCATTCCCAACCTGAAAGAAGGCTACTGTGTGGACGATAACTCGCGAGCCTTGCTGATGACAACTATGGCGTATCGGCAAACCAAAGACAGGGAAACGCTCTCACTTATGCCTGTTTATCTGAGTTTTATTCACTATATGCAACTTCCCAACGGAAATTTCAGAAATTTTCTCAGCTTCAGCAGACACTATCTCGATGAAAAAGGTTCGGACGATTCCTTCGGAAGAACAGTCTGGGCACTGGGATACCTGCTGAGATTTCCACCCCATGATGCTTTTCGACAACTCGGAAGAGAATTGTTTTTCCGTACTGTTCCTTATTTCGAAAAAATACAAAGCATACGTGGAGCGGCCAATACCATCATCGGCATCAGCCATTATCTTAAAGGAGCTCCGGATGACGAAGCGATGGTTAATCGCATGACCGACTTGGTTTCGCTGATCACAAACTCGTATAAAAATCATCATGCCGAAAATTGGGACTGGTTCGAAGATGTGGTCACCTACGACAACGCCATCATTCCGTTGGCTTTGTTTTCGGCATACGAAATTACCGGGAACCGTGAATGGTTCGATATCGGACTGAAAACTACCCGTTTCTTGGAGTCGTTGACCATGAAAGCCGATTATTTCATACCGATAGGAAACAAAAGTTGGTATAGAAAGGGTGGCACTGTCCCGGAATACGCACAGCAATCGATTGACGTCATGGCTATGGTATTGCTGTACCACCAATTGTTCAAAATCACCAAAGAAACCGAATATCTGGAGAAAATGTTTAAGTGTTATCTATGGTTCTTGGGCGAAAACTCGCTCCGTTTGCCATTATACGACCACGAAACGAAAGGTTGTTGCGACGGACTCGAAGAAACAGGAATAAATCGGAATCAGGGTGCCGAAAGCACGTTGGCTTATTGGATCTCGCACCTAACCATTCTGGCTGCTCAAGAACATGAAGCACTTTTACTGAGATAATCTTTTAAAAAAAACAATTACTTATGACATTGATCACACGATATAAACACAATCCGATTCTTACAAAAAATGACGTACCTTATGAAGTGGCAACCGTCCATAATGCCGGAGTAACCAAATTCGGCAACGAATACATTATGCTGTTCCGATCGCATAAACTCAACGGAAGAAGTATTTTGGGATTGGCAAGGAGCAGAGACGGTTATCACTTTAAAGTGGAAGAAAAACCGTTTATGGAACCGGCCACTTCGGGCATCTTTGCCGAATACGAAGCTTTCGGAGTGGAAGATCCACGAATAACCTGCATCGACGGCGAATACTGGATCACCTATTCGGCTTACTCGCGACACGGTGTGCGGATAGGGTTGGCAAAAACAACCGATTGGAAAACCGTGGAACGATTTTCGTTGATCACCGAAGCCGATTATCGGAATGTGGTCATTTTCCCGGAAAAAATCAACGGATTATATGCGCGTCTCGACCGACCGCATTCCGAAATCAGTCCGTGGTCGATATGGATCAGTTATTCGCCCGATTTGCGTTATTGGGGCGATTCCCAACTGATTATGAAACCCGAGCCCTACCATTGGGATGAAATGAAAATTGGCCCCGGTGCGCCTCCAATAAAAACCGATAAAGGTTGGCTGAGTATTTATCACGGCGTATTCCCTACGATGGACGGCAATGTTTATCGCCTGGGGGTTGCCCTGCACGATTTGGACGACCCGGCTAAAATCATCGGCGTGGGCGACAATTGGATTCTTCAACCCGAAGAACCCTATGAAATTACCGGGTATGTGCATAACGTGGTATTTACCTGCGGTGCCGTGCCCGAAGACGACGGTACCGTAAAAATCTACTGGGGAGGAGCCGACACAGTGATGTGCGTGGGCACAGCCCGCATTGACGATCTGGTTGATTTATGTTTAACAAATAGCCGAAAACCCTTGTGAAAATGAAAATAGCCCTATTATCACCTGTAGCGTGGCGCACTCCGCCCCGTCACTACGGTCCGTGGGAGCAAGTGGCTTCCAATATTACCGAAGGACTGGTTGAAAGAGGTGTAGACGTAACCCTTTTTGCGACCAAAGACTCCCTCACGAAAGGAAAACTCGATGGCATTATCGAAAGAGGATACGAAGAAGATAAAGAAATCGATCCTAAGGTTGCCGAATGCTTGCATATTGGTTATTTGATGGAAAAAGCTTCCGAATTCGACCTCATTCACAACCACTTCGATTTTCTGCCCCTCACCTACTCGCGATTGATAAAAACACCGATGGTGACCACCATACATGGCTTTTCGTCGCCCAAAATCATTCCCGTTTATAAAAGATACAATCCGTGGAACGATTACGTCTCGATCAGCAATGCCGACAGAAGCCCTGAGCTCGATTATATCGCTACCGTGTACAACGGGATCGACAAAAGTCTCTTCACCCTTCGTGAAAAGCCGGGCGATTATTTGCTTTATTTCGGACGAATCCATCACGACAAGGGGACATGGGAGGCGATTCAAATTGCTCTAAAAGCCAAGATGAAACTCATCATTGCCGGTATCATTCAGGACAAAGCGTATTTCGACGAGAAAGTGGCTCCATATCTCAACGACAACGATATCGTTTACGTGGGAAGCGCTGGACCGGAAAAACGCAACGAATTGCTGGGAAATGCGTATGCCCTACTCCACCCCATCAATTTCAACGAACCTTTCGGACTGAGTGTTGCCGAAGCCATGTTTTGCGGAACGCCGGTGATTGCTTTCAATAAAGGATCGATGAGCGAACTCATCTGTGAAGGAAAAACCGGATTTCTAGTAGATACCATCGACGAAGCAGTCGAAAAAATTCCGCTGATACGTCATATCGACCGTTCCTATTGCAGACGATGGGCGGAAGAAAATTTCAGCAAAGAAAAAATGGTAGACGATTATTTGAAAGTTTATCGAAAGATACTCGACAAATAAGCTTCATGACGGGTGCGTCCAATAAAAAATCAGCCCTTCCCATTATCTTATCAACTCATTATCTCATCCAACAACTCTTCCAGATCGACACTGGCAAAAGTAGTGGCGAAATCACTCATGGCATAAGGGATAATCAGTTCACCGTTATGAACATAACTGCCACAGGAATAAACCACGTTGGGCACATACCCGGCTCGTTCGTTTTCGGCCGGCATAAGCAGCGGCTCTTTGGTGCGTCCGATAACCTTAGAGGGATCGTCCAAATCGAGTAAACATGCTCCCAGACAATATTTCCTCACCGGACCCACGCCATGCGTAATCAACAACCACCCTCTATCGGTTTCAATGGGCGATCCGCCATTGCCCATTTGTACAAGTTCCCAAGGATAAAGTGGCTCCTGCAAAATTTTGGCATCAGACCAAACTAATAGATTATCGGAAAACATAATGTAATTGTTTATCCCGTCAATCCGGCTGATCATGGCATATTTGCCATTTACTTTACGCGGAAATAGAGCCAAATTTTTATCCACGGCATATTTGCCATGCAACGGCATAATCTTGAAAGAATAAAAATCGTTGGTTTCGATCAATTTCGGAAGAATATGGTAACCGTCGTAAGCTGTATACGTTGCGTAATAAGTGAAACTACCGTTATCTTTCATGAATTTCACAAAGCGCGCATCTTCGATACCGTTTTTTTCATATTCCGAAATAGGGAAAATCGCACGCTCGCTTAAATCGGTATCCAATGAAAATCGTATTTCGGTATGCGATTCTGCCAACCAAAGAAATTCTTCCATGACTTTTTGCTTTTCCATCGTTAAATTGTTGCTTTTTAAAACATCATTAACGACTTTGAAAAGCTGATCGTAAGTAAATTTATCGGGAAGCTGTTTCAACACGAGGTTATACAACTCTTCGCGTACTTCCATATCTTTCAATTTGCTGACAAACCGCCTTTTCTCATATAATTTATCTTTGATGACTTCAGCAGTTCCTATATGACTCGCCGGTTCTTGCACAATCACGTTATTATCGGCATCGATGATGGCATTGCGAAAAACCAACGATGAAATATGCCCTTCACCTGTTGCACGAAGACTCAAAATAACCCTGACTTCGCCTTTCTGCAAACCGCTTTGGTCGATATCTTCCACAATAGAAGGATTAAAAAGTGCGGCCGACTCCACCGCATATTCCATTGTAAAATAGGAACCGATGAGCAATTTCTTGATTTCGGACACACTTTTCCCGGTATTTACCCTGTCGACAATGTGCTTTACTTTTTTAAAATGCCTTTTAAAAATAGCGGTAATACTGCGGTGGCGTTTAGAAAATTCACGTAGAATCTGCATGAGTAGCGCTTCAACCTCAGATTCCGGCATGGCAAGAATATTCTTTATCAACCTTTCGGCACGATCCTCACCATTGAAGAAAAATCGTGCAAATACCCGATTTATATCAGGGTAGATAACCGCATCTTTTCTATTAACCCGTAGATTCATTTTTTCTTTTTTGATGCAAAGTTAACCCTCTTATAAGAAATAACCCTATAAATCTTCTCAAAAACTCCCAAAAAACCTTTTAATGCTCCGTCGGATTCTCAGGAAACCGAATCCAGACGCATATTTTCGCACCGCATAATTTTGGCGGGAAATGCCTGCACAATCGAATAATTATGGGTGGCCATCATCACGGCCGTGCCTTTTTTGGAAATTGCGTGCAACAAAGCCACAATTTGCGATCCGGTTTCGGGGTCGAGATTACCGGTAGGTTCATCGGCCAAAATAAGAGGAGGCGAATTGAGCAATGCCCGCGCAATGACCACCCGCTGTTGTTCACCACCCGAAAGTTCATGGGGCATTTTGTACGCTTTGTTTTGCATGCCCACCTGTACCAATACTTCGTGAATACGATTTTGGATCATCCTTTTATTTTTCCATCCGGTAGCACGCAAAACGAATTCCAGATTTTTCTCTACCGACCGATCGATCAGCAGTTGAAAATCTTGAAAAACAATACCGATTTTTCTCCTCAGATAAGGAATATTTTTTCGTTTAATCTTCTGTAAACAATAATCAAAAACTTGCGCATTGCCCGACTCGATGGGAATTTCCGCATATATGCTTTTAAGCAAGGTACTCTTTCCGGACCCCACCTTACCGATTATATAAATAAAATCTCCCTCTTTCACGGTAAGATTCACATCACGCAAAATGGTGTTTTCTTCCCTGTTAAGAACTACATCGGAATAATTTATCAGCAATTCGTCGCTCATCGGTATTATTTAATAAATTCTATCGTCAGCGGGTATTTCCAGTCTTCGCCATTATTGGCTTTGATTGTTGCGATAATCACAAATACAATATAGATTATACCTACCACAACAGCCAATGGAATGCCAATGATGGTAATGCAAAGGATAGTGGCATAAATGACAAAGCTGATAATGAAATTCAGTATGTTTTTGCCATGCCAATCTACCTTAGGATTGACATCTTTATTGGCAATCCACATAATAAGAGGGATAATAAAACCAATTAAAGGTGCCAGAAATCCCGCAAGCTGCGAAATGTGCATCAACGTAAGGTATGTTTTTTCATCCAATCCGAATAAAGGCTTGCAAAAGCCACCGGAAGTGTCGGATTTTCTATCTTCGTTCAATATTTTTGCTTTTTCGCGCTGAAATTCTTCTTCCGTAATAGCACCTTTTTCTCTCAATTCAGCCAAAATTTTCAAATCATCATATTTCATAGCAACCTATTTGTAGTGTTTTTTTGTTTATGATTGTTACAAAGATAAATTCTTTTTTGGTTTATCCCGATATTTCAAATAGTAAATTGCGCCTACCGTTGCAAGAAGCGATCCAATTATATCGGCAACAAAGTCGCCCCATTCGGCACTTCGTGACGTAAACACAAACAACTGAAGCAGTTCGATTCCACCTCCATAAATCACAGGAATAAAAAAACACCAAAAAATCCATTTTTTTAAATGCACATTCCCATCAAAAAGGCGATAATAATCGTAATAACAAACCGCCGACAAAACGAAAAACATACCCGCATGAACAATCTTATCCCACGGAAGCAAAGGGGGCAAATCCGGCACCTGTTCTGAACCCAGAATACAGGTTGCCAAAAAAATAACCGTGCCAATTACTCCCGGAAGAAACAAATGACGCAAAAATCTGCCTATTGACTGCAACTTTCCCATAAAACGCCGTAAAGATACGGAATATTCAATGTGCCGAATACATTTTTAAAAACATATAACTAAAACATTTCCACATTTTCACAAAAAATTCGTTTCTTTGCCAAGAGATAAAAAACGACTTTTTGAAAAAAATCACGAGAAATAATCTTCGATTCAATTCGAAACAATCGACAAAAACAAGCAGATGAAAAAAAATTTTTTGGCAGTTCTTATTTTTCTTTTCTCGCCGTACCTAATGGCGCAATCAACCCAACCAAATAAAAATCAGCGTTATTTCGATATCAATAAGAATATCGACATATTCAATTCCGTATTGAAAGAGTTGGATATGTTTTATGTCGACAGCATAAAAGTAGACAGCCTGGTGCAGGGTACTGTCCGAAAGATGCTCGCCGGACTCGATCCTTACACGGAATATTATTCGGAAGAAGAGATGGACGATTTTCGGTTTATGACTACCGGCGAATACGCAGGCATAGGAGCTGTCATCTCATACAAAGACGGACATGTAATCATAAACGAACCATACGAAGGATTACCTGCGGCAAAAGCAGGATTGAAAGCCGGCGATATTATTTTGGAAGTCGACGACAAAGACATGCGAAAAGCCACTGTACAGGAGGTGAGCAATGCGTTGAGGGGCATGCCGCGAACCACAGTAAAAGTAAAAATTCAACGTCCGGGCGAAAATAAACCGATTACTTTGAAAATTGTCCGCGAAAAAATAACCATTCATCCGGTTACCCATGCCGATATCGTCAATGGAAATATTGGCTATTTCCATTTCGCAAGCTTCACCGAAAACAGCGCCAAAGAAGTTAGAAAAACTTTCCTCGATTTAAAAAACAAAGGAGCCGAATCCCTTATCATCGATCTGCGGGGAAACGGGGGCGGCATTTTGGAAGAAGCCGTCAGCATCGTCAACATGTTTGTGCCTAAAGGAGAAGAAATTGTTTCCACCAAAGGAAAAGTCAAACAATGGGACCGCGTGTATCGCACCAACGAACAACCGCTTGATACACTAATCCCGATTACGGTACTCATCGATACCGGATCGGCGTCGGCGTCGGAAATCGTTGCCGGATCGCTTCAAGATTTAGATAGAGCCGTTATCATCGGAAATCGTTCTTTCGGCAAAGGATTGGTGCAAACTACCCGTAGTCTTCCTTACGGTGGTAGCATCAAGCTTACAACCTCCAAATATTACATTCCCAGCGGAAGATGCATCCAAACAGTCGATTATTCGCATCGCAATCCCGATGGCAGCGTAACCCGCGTTCCCGATAGCCTTACCCAAGTATTTTATACAAAAAACGGCCGTGAGGTGCGTGAAGGGGGGGGAATAACACCCGATATCATTATCGAAGAAGACCTATTGGGACGAATTTCCTATTATCTGATCATGGAAAATATCATTTTCGATTATGTGACCGACTGGGTATTGCAACATCCAACCCTTGCTCCTCCCGACCGGTTTGAATTTCCCGATACAGATTACGAATCATTTAAGCAATTCGTAAAATCGAAAGATTTCAAATACGATCAAATGAGCGCAAAAACAATGCAAACACTCCAAGAAATCATGAAATTCGAAGGATATATGGATATTGCTGCCGAGGAATTCAAAGCACTTGAAGCAAAACTGGCTCCCGATTTGGATCGCGACCTCGAACTTTTCAAAGAAGAAATCAAGGACCTGATAGCAAACGAAATCGTAAAACGCTATTACTACAAGAAAGGTGTTCTGATTTACACGTTGCAAAAAGACAAAGTGTATCAAAAAGCCATTGAGGTGCTTACCGATACCGACACATATCACAGCATTTTGCAACCAACCGAAAACTCCTTGGCAGAAACATTTTAATCATTGATTTTGACCACCATTATACCTGTACACGATTCTTGCGAATCGCAATAATCGGCAAGCGTTTTTTCGTCGATTACCACCTTACCCTCAATACTCGAAGCATGAATAAACGTTAGTTTATCGCCCAAGCGGTAAGCAAAAGCCAATGCCGCCACAAAAAAAGCCGTAAAAGTTAAAACAATCGGTTTCATTTTTTTATTGATTTTCAGGTGTTATGAAGTCAATTATCCGTTTATCCGTCATAAAGTCAACGCCCCGTTCCTGATCAACTCAATCCTTCGATCTGTCCGTTCACAATATCGATGCGTTTGGCTTGAGGATCTGCGGGCAAACCCGGCATACGCATCATTTCTCCGGCGAGAGCCACTATAAATTCGGCTCCTTGATTTATAATAATATCATTGATTTTGAAACGAAAATTTTTGACTACACCATATGCTTTAGGATCGGCCGAAAAAGAAAATTGTGTCTTTGCAATACATACCGGCATTTTTTCGAGAGGAGTTCCCTCGATTTTTTTCAATATTTTCACTGCTTTTTCTCCAAAAACCACATCACGTGCTCCATAAACGTTCAATGCGATTTTTTCGATTTTCTGTTCAATGGTATCCTCATCGTCATAGGTAAACCTCAGCTCTTTTGAGGGCTCGTTTTCAATGGCATCTACCACCGCTTCGGCCAATTCGATACCACCTTCCCCGCCTTTGTAAAAAGCTTCGTTCACGGCAAAGCGGACCCCTTTTCTGTTGCAATATTGCCGCACGACGTCTATTTCTTCTTCTCTGTCGAAATCGTATTTATTGAAAGCCACCACCACGGTCTGTCCAAACGCAGCCAAATTGTCCAGATGTTTATTCAAATTTTCCAATCCTTTTTTCAATCCTTCCATATCGGGATCCTTGATTTGTTTTTCTGGAGTTCCCCCATGCATTTTTAACCCCTGTGAAGTAGCCACGATAACAGTCAGTTTCGGTCGGATTCCGCTTTTGCGACATTTGATATTGAAAAATTTCTCCGCACCTAAATCTGCTCCGAAACCGGCTTCCGTGATTACGTAATCGCCATACGTCATAGCCATCTTTGTTGCCAGCACGGAATTGCAACCGTGAGCAATATTGGCAAAAGGTCCCCCGTGTACAAAAGCTGCCGTATTTTCGGTAGTTTGCACCAAATTGGGATGAATGGCATCTTTCATTAATACGGTTATCGCCCCTGCAACACCCAAATCTTTCACCGTAAACGGATTGCCATCGAGTGTATAACCCAATAAAATATTTTCGATACGCCGACGTAGGTCGCTCTCATTCTCGGCCAAACAAAGAATGGCCATCAATTCCGATGCAGCCGTAATATCGAATCCCGACTCCTGTGGAATTCCATTTGCCGAACCGTTCAATCCGGTCACGATATGACGCAAATTCCGATCATTGACATCCAGCACACGCTTCCACAATGCTTCTTTAAGCTGCCTCCCCGACCCCCGTACACGATAAATATAATTATCCAACAATGCCGAAATGGTATTGTGCGCTGTAGTTACGGCATGAAAATCGCCCGTGAAGTGAAGATTGATATTTTCCATTGGCAATACCTGAGCATAACCGCCTCCTGCTGCACCTCCTTTCATGCCAAACACGGGACCGAGCGACGGCTCACGCAATACCACGATTGCTTTTTTCCCCATTCTGTTTAAGCCTAACGACAAACCGATAGAAGTTGTGGTTTTTCCCACTCCTGCTTTTGTGGGCGTAATGGCGGTTACCAGGATCAGATTGCTTTTATCTACCCGCTCGCTATCGATAAGCTGAAGCGGTATTTTAGCCATAAAAGGCCCGTAATTGTGGACCTCATCTCGTGGAATTCCAACGCTTTCGGCTACCTCTTTTACTTTTCTCAATGGTGTTTCGCGTGCAATTTCAATATCCGATTTCATAGTTTATTCATTTTTTCAATATAGTTTTTAACGAATTTCTCGATATTCAGACTATCCGGACTTTTAGCTAGCGTTTTCTACTATAATCAACAGGCTTATGTTTTTCTTTTCCGGTAGATCGAGAAGCCGACTTCTCCTTTAATTTCGACTCCAACATAATCAACTGATCCCGCAATTGTGCCGCCTCCAAAAATTCCAATCTTTTAGCTGCAGCCATCATTGCTTTGCGTATTTTTTCGATAAGTTTTTTCAGATCTTCTTCCGAATCATATTGTGCACCGGATTCGAAAACCATCGAATAGTACTCCGGCTCAACGTAAGCTTTAGAATCGATTTTCGGATCCATGTGTTTGCCCAAAGCGGACGCTTTGGCTTTTTTGATTTGTTGCGGCACGATACCGTGCTCTTCGTTATACTTCAACTGTTTTTCCCTCCGGCGATTGGTCTCATCAATTGTTGCCTGCATACTTTCGGTTATCTTATCGGCATAAAAAATAACCATTCCGTTTACATTTCGAGCCGCACGACCTGCCGTTTGCGTCAAGGAACGATGCGAACGCAAGAAGCCCTCTTTATCGGCATCAAGTACCGCCACCAGCGATACTTCAGGCAAATCGAGCCCTTCGCGAAGCAAATTCACTCCAACCAAAACATCGAAAACACCGCTCCGCAAATCATCCATAATTTTCACACGCTCAAGCGTTTCCACATCAGAATGAATATAACTGCATCGGATTCCGTGCTGCGAAAGATAATCGGTCAATTCCTCCGCCATGCGTTTTGTCAGTGTGGTTACCAGCACCCGCTCGTCTCTTTCGATCCGCCGCTGAATTTCCTCCATAAGATCGTCAATCTGATTAAGACTGGGACGTACATCGATAGGCGGATCGAGCAATCCCGTAGGACGAATCAACTGATCCACGATAATTCCTTCCGATTTTTCCAGTTCATAGTCGGCCGGCGTTGCGCTCACAAAAATAATCTGCGGGGTAAGCGATTCAAATTCTTCAAACGTAAGCGGGCGATTATCAATGGCAGCAGGCAAGCGAAAGCCGTATTCCACCAGGTTGAGTTTGCGCGAACGGTCGCCACCATACATAGCACGAATCTGAGGAATGGTAACGTGGCTTTCATCAATCACGGTAAGGTAATCTTCCGGGAAAAAATCCAGCAGGCAGAAAGGCCTACTTCCCGCAGGTCTTCCATCAAAATAACGGGAATAATTTTCAATTCCCGAACAATAGCCGATTTCTTTAATCATTTCGATATCGTAAGTCACCCGCTCATATAGCCGTTTTGCTTCCAGCGGCTTGCCAATGGAACGAAAGAATTCGACCTGTTTGCCCAGATCAATCTGTATTTCCTCTATAGCCCTGAAAATGCGTTCGCGTGTGGTTATAAACAAATTGGCAGGAAAAATACGATACGCATCCAATTGTTCTGTCGTTACACCCGTAACCGGATCGACCGATTCGATACTTTCAATTTCGTCTCCCCAGAAAATCACACGAATAATGCTATCGTCGTATGCCAAAAAGATATCGACGGTATCCCCTTTCACACGAAAATTTCCCCGATTGAATTCGGCTGTTTCGTTTCGCGAATACAAGATATCCACCAATTTACGAAGGAACACATCGCGCACCAATTTCTGCCCAACTTGAATATCGATAATGGTTTTATTGAAATCCTCGGGGTTGCCGATACCGTATAAACACGAAACCGATGAAACCACAATCACATCTTTTCTACCCGATAGCAATGCCGACGTGGCCGACAAGCGCAGTTTTTCAATCTCGTCGTTAATGGAAAGGTCCTTGGCTATATACGTATCGGTTGTGGGAATATACGCTTCGGGCTGATAATAATCATAATACGAAACGTAGTATTCAACGGCGTTCTCGGGGAAAAAACCTTTAAACTCGCTATATAATTGCGCAGCCAACGTTTTATTGTGACTGATTATCAACGTGGGTTTATTCACCTGCGCAATCACGTTGGCTATGGTAAACGTTTTCCCCGAACCGGTCACTCCCAACAAGGTCTGATAAGGCACATTGTCACGAATTCCCTCGACTAACGCCTTAATTGCCTCAGGCTGATCCCCTGTAGGCTTATATTGTGAAGTAAGTTTAAAATCCATACCATTAAAACAAATCCATCGCGATAATAGTTCATTATATCGCGGCTCCGTAAGGTTTCGTCTCGTAAATGCCGAAAATACGCATTTCGCTATCCATTTCAATATGCCCGATGTATCCCGAAATAGTCCGAACACCCCCATCATTGCTGCGATGCTCCTTCACTAAAGGCACATTTACCCGATACCTGTCATCTACCGTTTTCTGATACTGCAAAGCATCGATACAGGGAATAAACTTCACGGAAACATTTGCATTTTTAGACATCGACAATTGCAATCCTTTCAAAATATTTTCACGAGAATCGGTACCTTTATTAAAAAATCGATTCACCTTGGGCGACAGATATTCTGTTATCTTTTTATAATTCCCATCCGATAAAGCCAAATAAAAATCCGCAACAATCGTTTTTATTTTATCCAACTCTTCTGCTGTTGCCGGATAAGACTGAAAAAGCATTTCATAACGTTTCTGAGCCTCATTATAATAATTGCCGGGCAATTCGCCGCTATCCGAAGCCACCATATATTCGGCATACCCCTCTGCCGTATTGGCAGCAAGAGCGGCAACCCACATTAACGAGTCTAGACGGTTTCTGACCAACGATCGATAAGGACTTTCGGGATATTGTTGCAAAAAATCTTGAAATTCCGTTATATTTCCCGACGTTTTCAAATTTTCCCATGCAGCCGCTTCACGCTCTTTCAATGCTTTCATTTTTGCTTCGGCTTCGGCAAAATGTTTTCCATTGGGATATTCGTTCATATAAGCCAAATAACCATTCACGGTATTGGCACCCATAGCCACATCCCATATTATCCGTTCTTGAGTTTGCCGTGTAACATGTTGCTTATATACAAAAGAAAAAGCTCCCAGCATACATACCAATAAAACACAACCAAAAACCACTCCCTTTCTCTTCCCATGTTTATGTTTACGAGAAAAAGAATCGGCATTATCGATATTCAAATCGACATCATTATCATCTAAAATAGGAACCTCTTCTTCGGACGAAGCAACACCCTTTTCGGCAACCGGTTGAGATGCACGCTCATTTCTACCGAGATGAGTATCCGACACTTCAGAAAAGCTTTCTTCTATCGAAACATTCTCCGCGAAATTCAGCCGCCCCGGAATTTTTACTTCGTATTCGTTCCGGATCTTTTTCGTACAATCATCGCAGAACAAGGCTTCCTCGGATTTGTTTTTTCCACACAAAGGACAGGAACTCAACATAAAAACAACTCTTTTATAAACTCCATCACTCTATACAAAGATAAAAAATCTAATGAACAAATGGACAAATTTCATTCGCTTTTGTGATGAAAAGCAAAATTTGTATTTTTGAGCTCCGGATAAAACAACGCAAATATGATTGAAATCATCCCCGCCACAATCGACAATATCCAAGATATTCAAAAAATCTCGGCTGTCGCTTGGCCACACACGTTCAAAGACATCCTTTCCGAAAAGCAAATCGCCTTTATGATGCATTGGATGTACAGCGACGAAAGTCTCCGAGAACAAATGGAGAAACAACATCATCGGTATGTATTGGCAAAAGAAGGCGAAGAATTCGTGGCCTACCTGTCATATAAACCCAATTGCGAAAACACGGGGAAAACGAAGATACATAAAATTTATATTCTCCCTTCACATCAAAGAAAAGGGATAGGCAAACTTCTCTTCGACTTTGTGTTGACGAAAGCCCGCGAAACCGGAGAAAAAGCCGTTTACCTAAACGTGAACAAAAACAACAAAAATGCCATCAATTTCTACCAACGGATGGGATTTTATATTGCTAAAGAAGAAGTGATCGATATCGGTAACGGTTTCGTGATGGATGATTATGTTTTCGAAAAACCGCTCGATCATGAATAGGCATCTCGAAAGAAATGGGTATCTTACAACACAAACAGGCACCGTTCACTATAACTAACCGTATCAAACATGAACAGGTATTTTCACGACCGAATTCAATCTTTTCGCTTCGCTTTCAGGGGATTGCGCACGCTGTTTAGAGAAACGCCAAATGCACGCATTGAGTTGGTTATGGCCCTGTTGGCTGTTGCGTTGGGTTTTTGGCTGCATATTTCCACTACGGAATGGTTGGCAATTTGCATCGTTATCGGGATGGTGCTGGCGCTTGAAGCGATAAACACCGCTATCGAGATGCTGTCGGATTTTGCATCACACAAACAAAAGCATCCGACAATCAAAAAAGTGAAAGACGTGGCAGCCGCAGGTGTTCTGATAGCAGCCATAGCAGCGTTGGCAGTAGGAATTTTGGTTTTCCTCCCCAAACTTGTCGGCTTACTGTAACGGCCGCTTTCAAAAGAAACCAAGCACAGCCATATTCGGCTACTATCCTTGTTTAAACGTTGCTATATTTTCAAATTTGCCCGGGACATATGATGTAAAGCCCTTAAAGTAACGCCCTTACACCTATAGCACATCCGCTCGTCGTGTTACTTGTAACAGTTGTTTCGCTCTCTGACGATGAGCTTACACGTGCAGCATATCCGCTTCAGGCATTTTCTGTATCTTTTCACACGTAAAAACCGGAGAATATTCGCACTTCGTTCGCTCCTTCTTCGCTCCTTGTTCGCTCTTTGTTCGCTCCAAGGCAGGGACAACGGCTCCGGATTCCGCAGGTTGATGATACGTGAAACCCACATCCTCACTGCATAAACCGCCCGATTGTCGTGCATATTTGGTGCAAGGCTGATGCAAGCATGGAGCGAGGATGGTACGGCCTTGGTACGGAGAAGGTGCGGAGAAGGTGCGGTTTGTTTTTGTCTCGTCCTGTCTCGTCCTGAAATAGGTTTACACTCAATGTAAATTAAAAGCAGGACAATGAAAACAGAATTCAACAAATTTCCGGGCGATACACTTGCCGATTGACTCTACCGAAAAATCATTGCGAAAAAATATTTGTTCCAAAACACAAATTTTTTTACCTTTGCATCTCGAAAAAATTGTCCTATGGTGTAATGGTAGCACAACAGATTCTGGATCTGTTTGTCTTGGTTCGAATCCAGGTGGGACAGCAACTTGCATAAATAACCGCTTGATATTCAGGTGGTTATTTTTTTTGACCGGTACTGCTTGCTTTCGGAGAATAAAAAAACGTAAAACCAAAACTAAATTCGGTTTTACGTTTTTTATGTTGAATTATCCGATATCCTACATCATGCCCATGCCTTCATTCATTGGCATTTGCGGAACCTGATCCTTTTCTTTCTTATCGGTGATCACACATTCCGTTGTTAAGAACATACCGGCAACAGAAGCTGCATTTTCCAAAGCAACGCGGGTTACTTTGGCAGGATCGATTACACCGGTTTCGTACAGATTTTCATACTTATCGGTGCGGGCATTGTACCCGAAATCGTCTTTTCCTTCGCGCACCTTCTGTACTACAACGGCACCTTCTTTTCCGCTATTGGCAACGATTTGACGAAGCGGCTCTTCGATAGCGCGTTTGATGATTTCGATACCGGTTGTTTCATCATCGGTATCGCCCAGCAACCCTTCCAATTTATCGATAGCGCGCAGGTATGCAACACCACCACCGGGAACGGTTCCTTCTTCTACGGCTGCGCGTGTTGCCGATAAAGCATCTTCTACGCGATCTTTCTTTTCTTTCATTTCCACTTCGGAAGGAGCACCCACATAAAGAACGGCTACACCACCGGCCAGCTTAGCCAAACGCTCTTGCAATTTTTCGCGGTCATAATCGGACGTTGTTTTTTCGATTTGAGCGCGAATCTGAGCAATTCGGGTTTCAATGGCTTTTTTGTCTCCTGCGCCGTTTACGATGGTTGTAGTATCTTTATCGATAATAACTTTTTCGGCTCTTCCAAGCATGTCAAGAGTTGCACTCTCCAACGTAAGCCCTTTTTCTTCGGAAATTACGGTACCGCCGGTAAGGATGGCAATGTCTTCCAACATTTCTTTACGACGATCGCCAAATCCCGGAGCTTTGACTGCCGCAACCTTCAAGGAACCGCGCAAACGGTTTACCACCAGTGTCGTCAATGCTTCCGATTCTACATCTTCGGCAATAATCAACAAGGGTTTTCCTGTCTGGATCTCTTTCTCCAGAATGGGAAGTAAATCTTTAATGGCTGAAATCTTCTCATCGTGGATCAAAATATAAGGATCTTCAAACACGGTTTCCATATTTTCCGGGTCGGTTACGAAATACGGAGAGATATACCCACGATCAAACTGCATTCCTTCAACCACATCAACATACGTTTCGATACCTTTGGCTTCTTCTATCGTGATCACACCTTCCTTGCCCACTTTTTCCATTGCTTCGGCAATGAGACGACCGATTGTTTCATCACCATTGGCTGAGATTTTAGCCACGTTCTCAATCTTCTTCAGGTCATCTCCAACTTCTACTGCTTGTTCTCTGATGCTTTCAACCACTTTGGCAACGGCTTTATCGATACCGCGTTTCAAATCCATGGGATTTGCTCCTGCAGTAACGTTTTTCAATCCTACACTGATAATGGATTGTGCCAAAACAATTGCGGTAGTTGTTCCGTCGCCTGCATCATCATTGGTTTTCGAAGCCACTTCTTTAACCAATTGGGCACCCATATTTTCAAAAGGACATTCCAATTCGATTTCCTTGGCTACCGTTACGCCATCTTTGGTAATCTGAGGTGCACCATATTTTTTGTCGATAATTACATTACGTCCTCGAGGACCTAATGTTACCTTTACTGCATTTGCCAATTGATCCACGCCTTTTCTCAATTCTTCGCGTGCATCCATATCAAATTTAATCTCTTTTGCCATAATAATCTATTTTTTCTAAGTTAATTTGTTATTCGATAATTGCTAAAATGTCAGATTGACGCATAATCAGATACTCTTCGCCGTCTATTTCTATTTCGGTTCCTGCATATTTTCCGTAAAGAACCTTGTCGCCTTCTTTAACGACCATCTCTTCGTCTTTAGTACCTTGACCTACGGCAACAACTTCGCCTTTCAACGGTTTCTCTTTTGCAGTATCGGGAATGATAATTCCCCCGGCTGTTTTTTCTTCTATCGGGGCCGGTTTCACTAATACTCTGTCTGCTAATGGTTTAACTTTCATATCTATAAAATTTTTTTAATAATTAGAGAATGTTGAATTACTATTTTTACTCTATGTATTTATCGACACCTTTACATTTGCGAATTTTGTGCCAAACATTTTTTCTGCTTGTCATATTGAAATAAAATTAAATTTTCACCCAAACACTGACAAAATTTCAGCTCCCGACACATAAGGTTCTTTCGTTCCGAATAGCATTTTGCTCAATCAAACACGATTCGGGTTATACTTTTTTGTACATTGTATATTGAGTTTGAAAAAACATGCCAAAAAAGTAATCCAAATATTTGGCAAAACCCCGCACTGTCGTAAAAAAAACGTATATTTACAACCGATTATCGATACAAGTTCAACAATGAAACAGGATTTTATCACCGTAAAAATATTTGCCTATCCCGGCGATGTGCCTGTTGTGCAATCCTATATGGCAATGTGCGGAATAGAAACGTATATGAAAAATCTCACGGCAAACAGATTGGCATATACCCTAGGGGGTATAGAAATGCAAGTAAAAACCGAAGATTTCGAACGGGCAAAACAAGCATTGATCGACGGAGGATTTTCGAAACCCGAAGATTTTGAATAGACCACTTTAAAAACACGCTTATGATTGTTGAAAAGTCGCCTTTGCAACGAAAAAATCGAGAATATCGTTACGCTCTCATAGCTCTTGTTCTAATTCTTGGCATTATCTTATTCAAATACGCTCGTCCGTATTTAAGTGGATTTTTGGGAGCCTGTGCCCTATACGTCTTGTTGAAAGGGCAAATGGCCTATTTTTGCGAAAAATTAAAGTTCGGAAGAGGTTTCAGTGCCGCAATTATAGTTCTCGAAACCCTGCTGTTTTTTCTCACACCTTTAACGGGTATTGCATTTTTGGTCATCGATACACTCTCCGGGGTAACAATCAACCCTCAAGAAATTGTTCAATCGATAATCGATTTCGCACAAACAATAGAAGATAAAACCGGTTTCAAAATTTTCACACCCGAAAACCTATCCTATCTCCCTCAAATAGGAAAAATAGGGACCAACATCGTGCAAATACTGGGGGCAAGCCTTTATTCTCTGATAATTAA
Source organism: Bacteroidales bacterium UBA4179 (assembly GCA_002381125.1). Taxonomy (GTDB): domain Bacteria; phylum Bacteroidota; class Bacteroidia; order Bacteroidales; family Dysgonomonadaceae; genus Anaerorudis. The sequence goes on from DFUT01000042.1 coordinate 43,670, forward strand.
CGCAATCGTTATTCTTTTCGTTTTGTACTATATGTTGTTCAATTACCAAACTTTTGGACGGACCATCAAAGAAATCCTGCCCTTTAAAGAAGAAAACAAGCAGATTTTGGCAGAAGAAACCAAAGCCATTATCCAGGCAAATGCCATAGGCATACCGCTTTTGGCAATTATTCAGGGCATGTTTGCGTATGGAGGTTATTTGTTTTTCGGGGTCAATAATGCACTTTTGTATGCCATTCTGACAGCTTTTGCCACCATATTGCCTATTGTTGGAACCACTATCGTTTGGTTGCCGTTGGGAATCGGCATCATGATTGGCGGCAATTTGATGGGAGGTCTGGGGTTGATCGCATACGGATTCTTGGTTATAAGCACTGTCGATAATGTAATTCGCTTTATACTCCAAAAACAATTGGCCGATATTCATCCTCTCATAACCGTTTTTGGCGTTTTAATAGGAATCCCCATGTTTGGATTCTGGGGGGTTATTTTTGGTCCGCTTCTCCTTTCTCTTTTTATTCTCTTCTTCAATATGTATCGGCACGAATACATTCCGGGCTCCATAGCAGAACCTCGTGTCACTACACGCAATAAAACCCGAGAAATAAAAATTGCGGGATATAAAAAACCCAAAAAAAGAAAATAATGCAAGTAAAAAAGTCCCTGTCGTTACTGATATGTTGTATTTTCTGCTTCACGATTAACGGATGCAAAAAAGGGAAAAACAATGTTCGCACAGCAAAAACAACCCTCAAATCCGATGAAAGTTTGGTGCTCTCGGAAATCGTCCCCAACTATGCAAAAGGATTTCATATCGCACATTTCAACTCGTTTACCCGCGTAACAATATATAATCCGTGGGCAGAAGGGGAAATTTATGCCTTATACAATCTGTATACGAACGACACCATAGCCCTTCCCAAAGAAGGAACGTCTATCAAAATTCCACTTACATCGTTAGTCGTAAACACATTTGCCTATTTCGAATTTCTCGACCAATTGGGCGAACTCGACAAAATCACCGGTACATCGGACGGTTTCAGAATCTACAACCCCAACATACGGGCAGGCATACAAGAAGGACGCATTGCGGATTTGGGAAATCCCTTTAACATGAATATCGAAAAAACGCTCGCACTAAAACCTCAAGCTGTTCTTACATCGGCATACGCTCAACGCGACAATTACAGTGATCGGATAAGTCAAGCCGGCGTACCTGTTATTTATAATTTGGAATGGATGGAAAATTCGCCTCTCGCACGTGCAGAATGGATTAAAATGATTGCGGCTTTTTTCGATAAAGAAGAAATGGCCGACAGCATTTTCAACAACATCGAATGCCGCTATCTTTCACAAAAAGAAAAAACAAAAAATATACGGGGAAAACATACCGTTATGACAGGCGACAACTTTCAGGGCACATGGTATGTACCCGGCGGAAACAGTTTCAATGCAGCTCTTTTTCGCGATGCGGGTCTCGACTATTATTACAAAAAAGACGAGCGAAGCGGCAGCATCGGACTCGACATCGAAACGATGCTTACGCAATTTGGCGATGCCGAATACTGGTTTGGCTGTGCAGCTAAATCATACAAAGAACTGGCAGAAAAAGACCCCAAATACCTACTGTTCAAAGCGGTTAAGGAAAAGCATGTTTTCAATAACGACAACCGGACTACATCCGCCGGGGGAAACGATTATTTCGAGAGCGCCATCGCCTACCCCGACTTATTGTTGTGCGACCTCATCAAGGCGGTATACCCCCATTTATTGCCCCATTACACATTCACCTATATTAAAGAATTGGAATAATGCCTTTTCGAGTGAATCATAAAACAAAGACTTTTGCTTTGTTGGTTGTTACATTGGTTGTCGTATTTATCGTCGATATTTTCACAGGAAACGCTCCCATTTCCATACGAGATGGATGGAATGCTCTTTTCGGTACTTCGGGAAATGCCATTGTCGACGAAATCGTTTTCAATTATCGCCTTCCTAAAGCCATCACGGCCATCCTTGCAGGAGCAGCACTCTCGGTAGCCGGTCTACTAATGCAAACGTTGTTTCGCAATCCGCTGGCAGGTCCCGATGTGCTGGGCGTAAGCGCAGGGGCAGGTCTTGGAGTGGCGCTGTTGATCACGCTTGGCGGATCGACCCTCTACTCCGCCGTGAGTTGGTTGGGGAGCATGGCACAAGTTGCCGCAGCCATCGCAGGAGCCATTCCGGTATTATTGCTCATTTTGGGAGTATCTTCCCGGATCAACGATTCGGTAACCATTTTGGTATTGGGAATGATTTTCGGTTATGTGGCCAACGCCTTAATAACCATACTGCAAAGCTTTGCCGACCCCGATTCGTTAAAAGTTTTCGTCATGTGGACTTTCGGCAGTTTGAGTACGGTTACTTGGAACAAAATGCCGCTATTGGCCATATTGGTGATGACGGGGATTATTGCCGTGTTTTTTCTGCAAAAGCCGCTCAACAGTCTCCTTTTGGGAGAACACTATGCGGCAAGCGTCGGGCTAAACATAAAACAAACACGCCGAATCATCATCACCATTACGGCATTGATAACGGGCACCGTAACAGCCTTCACAGGACCTATCGCTTTTGTGGGCGTGGTAGTTCCCCATTTTGCCCGGGCCCTCTTCGGCACCGTAAATCACAAAATCATTATTCCTGCCACACTCATATCGGGAAGCATCTTGATGGTGACATGCGATATCATATCGCAAATTCCGGTATCGAACCAAACACTTCCCATCAATGCTGTCACGGCCGTTTTCGGTGCACCTATGATTATATGGATTGTAGTCAAACGAAAAAGACTATGATCGGTTTCCCCGGGTCCTCCGCAAATCGGTGAACGAAGCGATGAAGCTGCTGATGGGCATGCAGGGTGTATGGGAGGACGAACGGAACGAACGAGACGAATTAAATAAGTGGGATGAGCGAAGCGAGCGGGATAAAGGGCAAAAAGCAGGAGAAAGGGACGGCATTGGTTCGGGAAGGCCCGAACATGGGGCAAACATATCGTAGGGCATGAAACGTGTGACGATTCATTTTGTTTCGGTTTTTTTATATACATTTGCACTGATTATATCGATTCTACCAATAAATAAAAAACAGGTGAACAAAATTCCGCTTTTATGCATAAATTCGGATATACATAAATTCGGAATTTATTTAATAGTTGAAACATATGAAAAAAGGTTTTTTAATCACATTGGCTGCCATGACTTTATTTGCATGCAACGACGCTAAAAAAGCAGAGAAAGGGAGTATTTTTTATACCGATTACGACACTCCCTACCAAACTCCTCCTTTCGACAGAATCACCGAGGATGATTTTCGTCCGGCTTTTGCCTATGGTATGGAACAACATGCCAAAGAGATAGATTCTCTTGCAAACAATCCCGAAGCTCCTACTTTTGACAACACCATTGTGGCGTTGGACAACAGCGGAAAAATTCTCGAAAGGGTGTCGGCCGTGTTTTTCGGATTGGAAGGCGCCGACAAAACCGATGCCATTGAACAAATTGCCATTGAAGTTTCCCCAAAATTATCGGAACACAACGACAACATCTATCTCAATCAAAAACTTTTCGAAAGAATCAAAACCATTTATGACCAAACGGAAAATCTAAACCTGACTACCGAACAAAAGCAATTGCTCAACAAATATTACAAAAGATTTGTCCGTGGCGGCATTCTGCTGAACGACTCGGAGAAACAACGTCTCCGCGAAATCAACAAAGAACTCTCGTCCCTCACCCTTCAATACGGAAACAACGTACTGAAAGAAACCAACAACTACACACTCGTGATTGAAGACGAAAAAGACCTTTCCGGGCTTCCGGAAGCCATTATCGCAGCGGCTGCCGAAACGGCAAAAGCCAACGGAATGGAAGGCAAATGGGTCTTCACGTTGCATAAACCCAGCTGGATACCTTTCTTGCAATATGCCGATAATCGCGCACTGCGGGAAAAACTGTATAAAGCCATGTATATGCGGGGCGACAACGATAACGCGTACGACAATAAGGAAATTGTCAATAAGATTGTAAACTTGCGCATCGAAAAAGCAAAGCTGATGGGGTACGATACATATGCCGATTTCGTGCTGGAAGAAACGATGGCCAAAACCCCCGAAGCCGTTTACGATCTATTGAATACGATCTGGAATTATGCATTGCCCCAAGCCAAAAAAGAAGCAGCCGAACTTCAAGCGATTATTGATCGCGAAGGTGGAAATTTCAAGCTCGAATCGTGGGACTGGTGGTATTATGCCGAAAAACTCCGCAAAGAAAAATATGCATTGAACGAAACGGAGATCAAACCCTATTTCAAGATGGAAAACGTGCGCGAAGGCATATTCACTGTGGCAAACAAACTTTATGGGCTGAATTTCAAAAAAATAGACAACATACCGGTATATAATCCCGAAGTGGAAACATATGAAGTGACCGATGCCGATGGTTCATTCCTTGCTGTATTTTATACCGATTATTTTCCCCGTCCGGGAAAAAGCGGAGGAGCATGGATGAGTACCTTCCGTGAACAATGGGTAGAGAACGAAGTAGATATTCGCCCATTGGTATACAATGTGGCCAACTTTACGAGACCAACGGAACAATTGCCGTCGCTGCTTACGCTCGATGAAGTGGAAACCATGTTTCATGAGTTTGGCCATGCATTGCACGGCATGCTGTCGAAAGTAAACTATAAAGGGGTTTCGTGCACAAACGTTTATCGCGATTTTGTGGAACTGCCCTCGCAAATCAACGAACATTGGGCTTTTCATCCGGAAGTATTGAAACTTTATGCCAAACACTATCAAACCGGAGAAACAATACCCGATTCATTGATAGAAAAAATCAACAATGCAGCCTATTTCAATCAAGGATTCATGACTACCGAATTGGTTGCCGCTGCCTTGCTCGATATGGATTGGCATACCCAAACGCAGCAGCAATCTTTTGACGTACGCAAATTTGAAAAAGAATCGATGGAAAAAATCGGACTCATTCCCGAAATTATCCCGCGCTACCGAAGTACCTATTTTACACACATCTTCAGCGGCGGATATTCGGCAGGATATTACAGCTATCTCTGGTCTGAAGTACTGGATGCCGATGCATTTCAACCCTTTGTGGAAAAAGGCATCTTCCACCGGGAAACGGCACAATCGTTTCGCGAAAACATCCTTTCCAAAGGAGGGTCCGACGAACCAATGCATCTTTATATCCGATACAGAGGGGCCGAACCCAATCCGATTTACATGTTAAAAAACAGAGGATTCGTGAAATAATTTTTTATTTCCTTGAAAAATCGTCAGATCATAAAAAAATAATCTGACGATTTTATCTTAAAAAGACAAAAAAACGTATATTTGCACCCTTATTGAAACAAGGAAAATGCTTCAGATATCTCTCTGACGTAAAAACAAATAAAACAACGAGCGGGAAAAGAATAAATTATAAATACATAAAAGTAAAATCGAAATGTCAAACAAAGGATTTATCAAAGTTTTCAGTATTTTACTCACTCTTATCTGTTTGTACTATCTATCGTTCACCGTTGTAGGGTGGCACTACGATAGAAAAGCAAACGAATACGCAAAAGGAAACTTAGCACTTAAAAATCATTATCTTGATTCCTTATCAACAGAAAAAGTTTATCTCGGATACACACTAAAAGAAGTTCGTCAGAGAGAAATTGGGCTGGGCCTCGATCTAAAGGGCGGGATGACGGTAATACTCGAAGTCGATGCGGCACAAGTATTGCGATCGCTAGCCAATACCGATGATCCTTCCTTCAATCAGGCGCTGCAAGAAACCATTGCTCAAAACCGCAAAGGAAGCTCGTTGGATTTTGTATCCCTTTTCCGGCAAAATTATGAAAGAATCAATCCCAACGGAAAGCTGGCCAATATTTTCAGCATCACGATGAGCGACCGGATAAAGCCAACGGCTTCCAATGACGAAGTGATTGCCGTTCTGCGTCAAGAGGTTGCCAGCGCAGCCGACAATGCTTTCAATGTGTTGCGTACCCGTATCGACCGTTTCGGCGTAGTTTCACCCAACATACAAAAACTGGACAGAGCGGAGCGTATCTTAATTGAATTGCCGGGTATAACCGAGCCCGAACGCGTTCGAAATCTTCTTCAAGGACGTGCAAATCTCGAATTTTGGAAAACGTATAACGTAAATGAGTTGGCACCCTATTTCAACGAATTAAATCAGCGCTCCATCGAACTTGTCAATGCAATGAAAGAAGTTGCCGATTCGCTATCGCAACAACAAAACGATTCAATAGAAAAAACCGCTTCTTTACAGCTAACCGACACGTCGGTTACTCCATCTCTTCAATTGAGATCAACCGACGAAGAAGGGGAAGAAAAACCCATCATAACCAAAAGTTTCATAGAATATTTTCATCAACCCTATTTCGCCATGAGCGGAGCAACGGGACCAATTGTAGGAACCGTTGCCAAAAACGACACGGCGGCGGTCAATTTCCTGCTGAATAAATTTAAAGATGTATTCCCGGCCGATGTACAATTCAGATGGGGATTTAAACCGGTTGATGTTCATGAAACTTATTTTGAACTCTATGTTTTGAAAGGAGACGGTCCCCGTAGAGGACCGGCATTGGATGGCGACGTAGTCGTCAACGCCCGTGCGGATCAAGGTCAACAAGGATCGGGATGGGAAGTAAGCATGACAATGAATTCGGCCGGTGCCAGTCGATGGGCAACCATTACGGGTGCAGAGAAAGGAAAATCCATCGCTATCGTTCTCGACGGATACGTTTACTCCGCTCCTCGCGTTAACGACCGCATCGAAGGAGGTCGATCCTCTATCACGGGCAATTTCACTCACGAAGAAGCGGAGGACTTGGCAAACGTGCTGAAATCGGGTAAAATGAAAGCCGGGGTACGTATTGTTCAAGAAGACATCGTGGGTCCTTCTCTTGGACAAGAAGCCATTAAAGCAGGAATGATTTCGTTTATCATTGCTTTGATCGTGCTTTTCATTTTTACATGCATGCTTTACGGGATTGTCCCGGGCATGGTCATCAACGGAGCCTTGCTCATCAACCTGTTTTATACCTTAGGGGCACTTGCCGCCTTCCGTGCGGTACTTACCCTGCCCGGAATTGCGGGTATGGTGTTGGCATTGGGGATGGCCGTGGATGCCAACGTCCTCATCAATGAACGCATAAAAGAAGAGCTGGCGTTGGGCAAAACGCTCCGCAGGGCATTGGAAGATGGTTATAAGAACGCTTTCTCGGCCATCATCGACTCCAACCTGACAACCATCATCACAGGTATCATTCTTGCCATTTTCGGAACCGGTCCGATCAAGGGCTTTGCCATTACGTTGATCATCGGTATCACCGCATCATTCCTTACGGCCGTGTTTTTTACCCGTATTTTTTACGAGAGTCGTTTGGAAAAAGGCGAATTGCAGAATCTTACTTTTAGCACCCGATTCTTCCGATTCATGAATAAAGAATTCAAGTTCAATTTCATCCAAAACAGTAAAAAGGTCATTACGGCCATAGGCGTATTCATCTTAATTTGCATCATTTCGCTTTTTACGTTGAAATTGAATACAGGTATCGATTTTACCGGTGGACGCAATTACGTTATCCGTTTTGAAAAACCGGTGAAAACCAATGAAATCAGGGATGCTTTGGCGCCTTATTTCGGAGAGTCGGTGAGAGTGATCACCATCGGATCGAGCAATCAGGTGCGCGTATCGACCAACTTCCGAATCGACGACGACAGTGAAAACGTTGAACAAGAATTGCGGGCACTGCTTGAAGAAGGTTTAAAAGACTATATCGCTCCGGGAAAAACCATCGACGATTATATCCTAAGCTCACAAAAAGTGGGGCCAAGCATTGCCGAAGACATGCTGCAAAAAACATTTCTGGCATTGGCCATTGCCCTTGTTTGCATGGGACTGTATATCCTCGTCAGGTTTAACAACTGGGCTTTCTCGGTAGGTACCATTGCCGCTCTCGCAGTAGATGCATTTTCTGTAATTGGACTATACTCCCTCCTCTGGAAAGTGATGCCGTTTTCGATGGAAATCGATCAAACTTTCATAGCCGCCATATTGACGGTTATCGGGTATTCCATCAACGACAAAGTGGTGGTATTCGACCGTATCCGAGAATACAGAAATCTCTATCCCAAACGAGATCTGTTGTCTATCTTCAACGATTCGTTGAATGCAACGCTGACACGTACAATCAACACCGGTGTAAGTACCATCGTGGTCATCCTCTGTATTCTCTTCTTCGGAAGCGATACTACACGGAGCTTTATGTTTGCCATGCTGATTGGTATTGTAATAGGAACCATCACCAGTATATTCATCGCCTCACCCGTTGCCTACAGAATTATGTCGAAACAACACCAAGACACAAAAGAAGGATCCGGAAAAAGCAAAGGCAAATAAACGCCGGGATTACGTGAAATTTTTAATCGCAATTCGAGTAGGAGGAAAATAAAATAGTTTTCCTCCTATTTTGTTTCTTACGCTTGGTTCATTGATCGAAGGCCAACAAACATCCACGGGGAACTACTTCCCGCAAATTTCTTCGATAAATATATCTTCTGCCTGATGCACCCATTCCCGGAAATGTTCGTCGGGACAATAATGAGGAATAAAATCGAGCAACTTACTCAGATCAAATTTTCTATTCCCGATACCCGCTCCCGACAAACCGGCATCGTAGACATTGAATTCTTGCTCTATATGCACAGGAATCATCAACGTGGGTTTACGATAATATAATGCTTCGCAAATCGACTCGAATCCGGCCGTAGAGGCATAAGCCATACAACCGGCCAAACTTCGGAGAAAAAGTGCGTCATTTAAACGATACATCACCAGATTCTCGTCTATTGTGGTCACTTCTTCCGCATCTTTTTTATCCCAGAAAAAGCGCAAGGGTACGTGGGGATTTTTGTTATGCCATTCCAAAATTTCGTCGAAATAGCCGACATTCAGCAGATAACCATGGATGTAATTTCCCGGGGTAGGCTGAATTTCGAATACTTTCTGCCGCAGCAAGGGTGGAACAACCACAAGGTTGCATTCTTCGCATCCGGGCATATCGCGAAACGATAAAGCCAGCACCTTGGATGCCCGACGACAAGACACTTTCGACAACAACCGCAACCATTCGTATTTTATATCTTGCTCGGGAGTGGTTTTATAATGAGGATTGAGTAAAATATACTGATGAGCAATACATATCAACTTCACGTCGAGTTTTTTATCGAGACGGTAAATACCAAACGTCATGCCGGTAATCAATTCATAAAAATTAATCACGACATCGGGCGCATACTCTTCGATTTTATTTTTTACAAAAAGAATGCTCTTGCGAAAAAAAACGAGACGCATAAAATTGCTGACCACACTGAGAACGATAATCGGACGCTTATTTTTATAAAAGGTGGTGAAATTGGGACTCTCAAACGCATGAATAGGCGCATCGATTTTTTCACTGAAAAACTCGGGGATCTGTCGCGATTTGCTTTTCCCGACCAAAACTCCAACCACCTCATGACCATGTTTGCGCAAAATGGACGACAAGGAAAGTGCTTGTGTAAAATGCCCTCTTCCCTCTCCCTGTATGGTAAAAATAAATCTCATGTAAAGCTTGTTTTAATACAAAAATAACCCCAAGACATAAAATGCACAGTGAACATCAGCGATCGAATTCGAGAGGCTTGCCTGCTATTTCACTGCTAAATGTACCGCCATCAAAAACAAGGCGACCATTGATAAACGTTTTTTCGATCGTATGCGAAAACTCCTCTCCTTCCAAAGGAGACCATCCGCATTTATATAAAATAGTAGACGTGGCGACCTTATACGATTTCCGGGGATTTACCAATACCAAATCGGCATAATATCCTTCGCGGATATAGCCTCTGCCCTTTATCTTAAAAAGCTTTGCCGGAGCATGACACATTTTTTCGACAACAAATTCATGGGTATAGACACCTTGGTTGACAAGCTCGAGCATCATTTGCAGCGAATGTTGTATCAACGGGCCTCCGGAAGCGGCTTGCAAACAATCCCCTTCCTTTTCTGCCAATAGATGGGGCGCATGATCGGTGGCCACGATATCCAATTTGCCCGATTTAAGCCCGGCACGCAATGCTTCCCGGTCGTCTCTCGTTTTGATGGCCGGATTCCACTTTATGCGGCTGCCTAAGCGTTCATAATCCGCATCGGAAAACCAAAGGTGATGCACACATGCTTCGGCAGTGATTTTTTTATCCTCAATGGGGCGATTATCGAAAAGGCTCAATTCCTTGCCCGTGGAGAGATGAAGCACATGCAACCTCGAACCGTATTTGTCGGCAAGTTCCACCGCTTGAGCCGATGATTGATAGCATGCTTCTTCACTGCGTATCGAGGGATGATATTTTATCGGGATATTTTCTCCAAAACGTTTTTTGAAGACTTCTACGTTATGCCTGATAATTTCCTCCTTTTCGCAATGTGTTGCAATGAGCATATCCACTTCTGCAAAAATGCGTTGCAACGATCGCATATTATCTACCAACATATTCCCCGTAGAGGCTCCCATGAAAACCTTTATTCCGCACACCTTTTTCGGATCGGCTTTCTTCAGTTCATCGATATTGTCGTTGGTAGCCCCCAAGTAAAACGAATAGTTGGCCATCGATTTTTGTGCGGCTATATCGAATTTCGCTTCCAAGGCTGCTATGGTAATCGTTTGCGGCTTGGTATTGGGCATATCCATAAACGAGGTAACCCCTCCGGCTACGGCAGCACGGCTTTCTGTTTCGATGTCGCCTTTATGGGTTAGACCCGGTTCGCGAAAATGCACCTGGTCGTCGATCACGCCGGGCAGCAAATATAAACCGGACGCTTCAACCACATCACGACACGTTGCCAACACGTTTTTGGGTACTTCGTCGTAAAAAATCTTTTTTATTTTTTCACCCTCAATAAGAACGGAACCTTCAAATGTTTTCCCTTCGTTAATGATTGTTGCTCGATGAATAAGGATCATTTCTGAGATTTTTCGATCACCGATTTCGGTTTTATTTTTCCTCTTATTTTTCGCCATCGCAAATCGATTACACCAAAGAAAGCTTCACCGAATATGCCGGAATTCATTTTCGATACTCCCAACCTGCGATTGATAAAAATAATCGATACCTCTTTGATTTTGAATCGAAGTGCATAAGCCGTGTATTTCATTTCAATCTGGAAAGCATAACCTTTAAACTTAATCTTATCCAAATCGATGGTTTCCAAAACTTTCCGTCGATAACAAACAAATCCTGCCGTTGTATCTTTGATATTCATTCGGGTAACGAACTGGACATATTTCGAGGCAAAATACGACATCAAAACCCGCCCCATAGGCCAATTTACCACATTTACCCCTGTACAATATCTTGAACCGATAGCCACATCGTACCCCTCCACGGCACACGTTTCATACAAGCGTGGCAAATCGTTGGGATTGTGGGAAAAATCGGCATCCATTTCGAATATATATTCATACGAACGTTCCAAGGCCCATTTAAACCCATGAATGTAAGCTGTTCCAAGACCCAACTTCCCTTTTCGTTCTTCGATGAAAAGTCTGTCGGGAAATTCATCCATCAATCGGCGAACTATCGCACCTGTTCCATCAGGAGAAGCATCATCAATAACAAGAATATCAAAATCTTTTTCCAAAGCAAACACTGCCCGAATAATACTTTCGATATTTTCTTTTTCGTTGTAGGTAGGTATAATTACAATGCTGTCGGACATAAAACGGAATAATTTCTTCCAAAAATACAATTTTTAAACAGATAAAATGAAAAGAAAAGGAATTATTTTGATATTTCAATAAAATATTCTATCTTTGCAGTCACAATTAAGGAACAATGTCGCGGAGTGGAGCAGTTGGTAGCTCGTTGGGCTCATAACCCAAAGGTCACAAGTTCGAGTCTTGTCTCCGCAACTATCGATACAAGGGCGTCTGAAAATTCTTCGGACGCTTTTTTTATTTGAGAACTTGAAGTTGTTTGAGAAGTTGTTTGAGAAGTTGTTTGAGAACCGGAAGTTGCATTTATTTAAATTATTGCGTTAATTTGCAACTCAACGTATAAAGTATAAACCGTTGCCTATGAAAAAAACAGTTTCTTTTTTCATCGTGTTTATCGCATTTATCGCAAGCTCCCTATCTTTTCCTGTCTTCTCGCAAGAAAAAGGGAAAGCTTCATTTTACGCACACAAAATGCAAGGAAGAAAAACCTCCAGCGGGGAACCGTATCACAGCGACAGTTTAACTTGTGCTCACCGCTCCTACCCCTTTGGTACCTTACTGATGGTCAAAAATCCGAAAAACGAAAAAATGGTTGTCGTTAAAGTTACAGACAGAGGACCTTTCAAGAAAAACCGATTGATCGATTTATCCTATGCCGCAGCAAAACAACTGGGCATTATACGTCAAGGCATAGCGGAAATCGAGTTGAAAGAATGGGAATTTAGTCCTACACCTCCCATCCAATCGTTCGACATAAAAAAACTTGCTCTACCCGTTGAAACCACAATCGATATTTCTAAAAAACTGATCGCAACTTATTTGAAAACCATAAAATAAATCGGAGAACCATTTCAATCATTCAATTCTCAGCGACTCATTTGTTATGTCGATGCAGTTTCTTTTTTATCCCGCATATATTTCCGGAAACTACCTCTTTTCATTCGAAAAGGAATAGGGAAAATCAGCAGGTTGAACGCCTCGTTTGTAATTGGGCTTGTCGGACATCGTCATTTCAATTTGCGCTCCCTTTGTCAGATCTTCATGAGTAAAATAATTTTTTGAATACGATTCTCTGTTCAGCTTGATATCCGCTATATAGCGTTTCGATGCTTCATTATCTGCAGCATGAATGGTAACGACTTCCCCATTCTCCAACGTAATGTTTATTTTATTGAACAACGGCGAACCAATGACATACTCGTTACTTCCCGGACAAACGGGATAAAATCCCATCGCGGAAAATACATACCACGCCGAGGTTTGCCCGTTATCCTCATCGCCACAATATCCATCGGGAGCAGGCGTGTAAAGCCGATCCATCACTTCACGTACCCAATATTGAGTCTTCCAAGGCTCACCGGCATAATCATACAGATAAATCATGTGTTGAATAGGCTGATTGCCATGAGCATACTGACCCATGTTCATGACCTGCATTTCGCGAATTTCGTGAATCACGCCACCATAATAACTCGCATCGAAAACAGGCGGCATGATAAATACGGAATCCAGCATCGTCACGAACTCCTTCGCTCCTCCCATCAAATCGATCAACCCTTGTGGATCGTGAAAAACCGACCACGTATAATGCCAACTGTTGCCCTCGGTGAAAGCATCTCCCCACTTGAAGGGACTGAAAGGCGATTGAAAGGTCCCGTCTTCATTCCGTCCCCGCATGAGTTTGTATTCGGGTGAATATAGATTTCGGTAGTTTTGACAACGTTTGGCGTAAAGATCGATCTCTTTTTGAGGACGATTCAATGCTTTGGCAAGTTGATGGATCGTCCAATCGTCATACGCATACTCCAATGTGCGAGCAGCACTTTCGTTGATGCCCACATCGTATGGCACATAGCCCAATCGGTTGTAGTATTCGTAACCCAAACGTCCGGTAGAAGAAACCGTAGGGTGAACACTGTTTGCGCCGTGCAGAACCGCTTCGTATAGCGTTTCGATATCGTATCCGCGAAGTCCTTTCAGATAGGCATCGGCAACAACCGACGCCGAGTTATTCCCGACCATGCATCCCCGATGACCCGGACTTGCCCATTCGGGAAGGAATCCACTTTCTTTGTATGTATTGGCCAATCCTTCCTGAATTTCCCTGTTTACCGAAGGATACACCAGATTCAACAAGGGGAACAACGCACGGAACGTATCCCAAAAACCGGTATCGGTGTACATGTACCCGGGAAGTACTTGACCATTATACGGACTGTAATGGATAATTTTCCCCGTTGCGTCTTTCTCGTAAAGTTTGCGAGGGAAAAGGGTGGAACGATACAGCGCCGAATAAAACGTACGTTTCTGATCGAGATTGCCGCCTTCTATCTCTATCTTGCCCAATACCTCGTTCCACGCTTTTCTTCCTTCTTGCTTTACGGTTTCGAAATCTTTCCCCGATACTTCTTTTAAATTCTGCCATGCTTGTTCGTAACCGATAAACGAAGAAGCTACATGGGCCACTACTTTTTCGCCGCGCTTTTTCGTGGAAAAGCCGATAAAAGCCGCAGCGTGATTAGCCTCACATGTTGTCGCATTTTCTTGAATCGTACCATTTCTTACCGTGCATCGATACGAAAAAGGTTTATCGAAAACGATAACGAAATAATTTTTGAAATTCTCGGGAACCCCGCCGCTATTGCGTGTAGTGTAACCGATCACGGCATTTTTTTCGGGCAATATTTCCACGGCCGATCCCTTATCGAAAGCATCGATCAGCACATACGCCTTGTCCGTTTCGGGAAACGTGAAACGAAAAATTGCCGCTCTGTCGGATGGGGTTATTTCTGTCGTGATATCGTAGTCGGCCAAATAAACACTGTAATAATACGGTTTTGCGATCTCCGCTTTATGCGAAAACCAACTGGCACGTTTATCCTGATCGAACTCCGGTTTACCGGTCATGGGCATGATGGAAAACTGACCGTAATCGTTAATCCACGGGCTGGGTTGATGGGTTTGCTTGAAACCCCGAATTTTATCGGCATCGTATCGGTATTGCCACCCATCGCCCATTTTACCCGTTTGGGGCGTCCAGAAGTTCATTCCCCACGGAAGGGCAACAGCAGGATAGGTATTGCCGTTGGATAATTCGAATTTCGATTGCGTACCTACCAATATATTCACATAATCGACCGGCTCCATTTTCTTCTGAGCCGTAATCATGCCGACATTCATCCACACAACGGCCATTACCATCAAAACCGAGTTCTTTTTCATCTTCGCAATTTTTTACAGTGAATTCAACAAATCGATCTTTCCTTCCTTTTCCAATTTCACAATCAATTCGCCAAACAAGGTGTTTGCCCATGCAAACCAACTGCGAGTGAATTTCGTAGGATCATCTTTATGAAAAGATTCATGCATAAATCCGGTATCCGCATCGGTATCGCGCAACATTCTCAAGCAATATCCGATTTCATCGTCATCGGTAGCGGTTTCCGCACGCATGATGATGCTCATTGGCCAAATCATGTCGTACCCGATGTGAGGGCCACCGATTCCTTCTGCAGCCTTACCTTTGAAAAAATAAGGATTGTTCTTGCTCAATACCAGTTTGCGGGTATTCCGATAAATGGGGTCGTTTATATCGACGCTGTTCAGATAAGGCATCGCCAAAAGGCTTGGCACATTGGCATCGTCCATAAAATACGTATTCCCAAAACCGTCCACTTCAAAAGCATACACCTTACCGAATTTCGGATGTTCGACAATGGCATACTCTTTAATGGCTGCTTCCACCTCATCGGCCAAAGCATTGCATTCATCGGCAAAAGCATTATCGCGGGTAACTTTTTTCGAAATTTCTGCCAATTGACGCAACGATACAATGGCAAACATATTGGAGGGGACAAGAAAACCGAACGTGGTGGCATCGTCGGAAGGACGGAAAGCAGAAAAAATAAGCCCCACGGGATTCACCGGATGGCCATAACCGTCATTGGGTACCGTATCGAGTGCGCGATCGGTAACCCGTAAAAAGCGGTAAGGTCCCAAGCCGTCTTTACGTTGTTGTTCTTTGAAAGTTTTTACGACCAACGCCATTGCTTTTTTCCAATCGGCATCGAAAACCGATGCATCGCCGGTCGTCTTCCAATAATTATATGCCAAACGAATGGGATAACAAAGCGAATCGATTTCCCATTTACGTTCATGCAACATGGGTTTCATGTCGGTTTTATCGCTCATCCATTCGCCATCGGGCTTGGGTTCGAAATTAAACGCATTGGCATAAGGGTCTATCAAAATACACTGCGTTTGCCGGTTAATTACACCCGCAATCATCTCTCGAAGATGCGAATCCTCTTTCGTTAACGGCAAATAGGGCCAAACTTGCGCCGAAGAATCACGCAACCACATTGCATCGATATCGCCCGTAATCACAAACGTATCCGGTTTGCCGTTTCTTATTCCGAAATTCACCGTCGTATCCAACGTATTCGGAAAACAGTTTTCGAACATCCATCGCAATTTGGGATCGTTGATTTTCGATTTTACGCTTGCTATCGTTTTCTCTACCGCTTTGGAGGTAAATTTGCGATTTTCGGGAGCCGGGCGTTTCGATGTATACACTCGCTGTTGCGGGGTTTCGAATAACGATGACGTTGCCCATGCCGGTTTTACGGCCAAAGCCGCAAGTCCCATTCCGGTTTTTTTAAGAAAATTTCTGCGTGTTGTCATATGATTTTTTAAATTATCGATTAAGATTGATAAATTTGCAGCTAAGATACAAAAACCTATTTTTCAAAAGAAAATAAAACGGGGGACAAGACAAATAAAGATTTTTTTCTGTAATTTCTCTGTATTTTTTCTTTTGTCGAGAGAAAAAAGTATACCTTTGCACTTTAATCGAAAAATTTATTGACACAAAAAAACTTCGTGATGATAAATTGATTGATTGGTAATAGGTTAATCGAAAAATAATAGGGTTATTTATTTTTTATATATATGGCTGATCGAATAATAATTAAGAAAGGCTTGCAAATTCCTTTGTTGGGAGAACCCGACGAAGTGTTTCGTGGAACGGTCACAAGTGAATTTGTAAAAGTCTGTCCGGAAGATTTTCACGGCATTACCCCAAAAGTAGCCGTAAAAGTGAATGATCGGGTAAAAGCAGGGGACGCATTGTTTTATGAGAAACGGCATCCCGAAATGCTGTTCGCCTCACCCGTAAGCGGAGTAGTTACTGCCATTGAACGAGGTGAAAAACGCAGAATTCTCAATTTTACCGTACAAGCCGATAAGGAAATTCAATATGAGAATTTTGGAAAAAAAGACGTTGCTTCCTTATCGCGGGACGAAGTGCAAAAATCGATTCTCGATGCCGGCATTTGGTTTTTGATCAAGCAACGTCCGTATGATGTAATCGCCAACCCCAAAAAAACTCCGCGCGATATTTTCGTAACGGGTTTCGACACGGCACCGCTCGCCCCTTCTTACGATCGTATTCTTGAAGGGCAAGAAGCCGATCTTCAAACCGGTTTGGATGCGTTAACCAAACTTACGCCGGGAAAGGTTTATCTTTCCATCGGTCCTAAGACAACAAACAAAGGTCTGCGCGATGCTAAAAACGTAATCATTACCGAGTTTGATGGTCCCCACCCTGCCGGAAACGTGGGCGTACATATCAATCACCTCGCGCCGGTCAACCGAGGAGAAACGGTATGGACATTAAACGCATTGGATGTGGCAATAATCGGCAGGCTTTTCAATAAGGGAGTGGTGGATTTGACCCGAACCATTGCTCTTACCGGTTCCGAAGTAAAGCAAACAGGATATTACAAAATGCTCATGGGAACGGAATTGAAGTCCATTTTCCAAAACAATGTTACGGAAGGAATTACCTTGCGCTACATTAGCGGTAACCCGCTTACAGGTACAAAAATCGACGAGAACGGCGTGTTGAGGGCATACCATTCGCAAGTTACCGTCATTCCCGAAGGAATAGAAACAATAGAACCGCTTGGATGGGCATCGCTATCGCCTAACCGTTACAGTGCAAGCTGTACTTATCCTCAATTCCTGAAAAATCCCCAAAAAAAATATCGATTGGATGCACGCATCAAAGGAGGACAACGCGCCATCATTATGTCGAACGAATACGACAAAGTATTCCCTATGGATATTTTTCCCGAACAGCTGGTAAAAGCTACCATCGCATTCAATATCGAGAAAATGGAAAATTTAGGTATTTATGAAATAGCTCCCGAGGATTTTGCGCTTTGCGAATTTGTGGACACCTCGAAACTGGAGCTGCAAAAAATCATTCGTACAGGACTCGATATGCTTCGCAAAGAAATGGAATGATGCTTTATATATAATGTATAACATCTAAAAAATAAAACACATTGAAAACATTAAAAAATTTTTTCGATAAAATAAGGCCCCTTTTCGAAGAAGGCGGAAAGTACCACTGGCTGCATTCCGTATACGATGGGTTCGAAACGTTTCTCTTTGTGCCCAATACAACTTCGAAATCGGGGGTACATATCCACGATTCTCGCGACACAAAACGTACAATGAGTATTGTAGTGGTCGCATTGATACCGGCATTGCTTTTCGGTATGTACAACGTAGGACTTCAACATTACATGGCCATCGGACAAGAAGTGGGTTTCTGGACCCGTTTCTTTTACGGATTTTTGGCCGTACTGCCTCAAATAGTTGTTTCGTATGTGGTAGGATTGGGTATTGAATTTACGGCAGCTCAAATGAAAGGCGAGGAAATTGCCGAAGGATTTCTGGTCACAGGACTTCTCATACCCATGATTCTGCCTGTAAATACCCCCTTATGGATGATTGCGTTGGCAACGGCTTTTGCTGTTATTTTTGCAAAAGAGGTATTCGGGGGTACGGGTTACAATATTTTCAACGTAGCACTGGTTGCGCGAGCATTTCTGTTTTTTGCCTACCCTTCCATGATGTCGGGAGATCGGGTTTTTGTACGTACCGGCGGCTCTTTTGGAATGGGTCGTCCTGAAATGGTGAATGGAATTGCCCAAACCATAGACGGTTTTTCGGGAGCCACGCCATTAGGGCAATTGGCTATTACCGACGCTCCTCACTTTGCTTCATTTGGATTTACCGGAGTAACGGGACAACCGCTTACGCTGAGCGATATGTTCTGGGGATTCATTCCGGGATCGGTAGGCGAAGTATCTACTTTCGCTATTTTGTTGGGCGCAATTCTGCTCATTTCCACCGGAGTTGGGAGTTGGAAAACCATGCTTTCCGTGTTTCTCGGCGGATTGTTTACAATTTCCATCGTTAATTTGTTTGCCGTCAATCCGATTATGGAAATGCCCGCCCACTATCATTTTCTGCTGGGTGGATTTGCTTTTGGTGCCGTATTCATGGCCACCGATCCGGTCACTTCGGCAAGAACGGAAAAAGGAAAGTGGATACACGGTTTTTTAATCGGACTGCTTGCAATAACCATTCGGGTTTTCAATCCGGGATACCCTGAAGGAATGATGCTTGCCATACTGTTAATGAATGCTTTTGCTCCGCTTATCGATTTCTATGTGGTTGATGCCAACATCAAACGCCGTTTAAAGAGAGTCGAAGCCAAAAATGAAGTAAATAAAAAATAAAAATATGAATACTGAAAACAACGGTTATACGATTCTATATGCCTCAATAATGGTGATTATCGTTGCTATCGGATTAGCATTTACCCACCAAGTGCTGAGCGAAAAACAAACAAAAAACGTCGAAATCGACAAAATGCAGCAAATTCTCCGATCGCTGCGCATCGATGTAAATCCCAATGAGGCTGAAACAAAATACAACGAATTGATTAAAAATGCCTATCTGATCCGTCCCGATGGATCGAAAATAGAAGGCAGCGAAGGAACGGAAACAACCGACCCGGCTTTTACGACAGATATTGCAAAAGACAAAAGCAAGGGACTTCCGGTTTTTGAAGCCGAAATAGACGGGGTTAAAAAATACGTTATCCCAATGGCGGGTAAAGGATTGTGGGGACCCATCTGGGGGTACATTGCCATCGATGAAGATGGGAGCACGGTATATGGCGTGGATTTCAGCCATGCCGGAGAAACACCGGGGTTGGGTGCCGAAATCGTAAATCCAACTTTCAGAAAACAGTTTGAAGGAAAAGAACTGATAAAAGACGGAGAATTCAAATCCATTGCGGTAGTGAAAGCCGGACAAACGATTGAAGGACAAGATTATGTCGATGGAATTTCAGGAGGTACAATCACCAGCAAAGGTGTACACGCAATGCTGCTGAATAGCATTGGAGAATACAAAAACTTTTTACTCAAGTTGAATGCTGCTCACAAAAATGAGAGCGAAGAACAATAAAAAAATAGGAAGAAAATGGCATTATCAAGCAAAACAAAAGCGGTTCTATTGGGTCCGCTAAATAAAAACAACCCTATTGTTGTTCAAGTATTGGGCATCTGCTCGGCATTGGCCGTCACGTCCAAGCTTGAGCCGGCAATCGTAATGGCCATTGCCGTAACTATCGTAACAGCTTTTGGGAATATGATCATATCCCTCTTGCGTAAAACCATTCCGAACCGTATTCGCATTATCGTACAACTGGTGGTTGTGGCTTCGTTGGTGACCATAGTAAGCGAAGTGCTGAAAGCATATGCCTACGATGTCAATAAACAATTATCGGTTTTTGTGGGATTAATTGTCACCAACTGCATTCTGATGGGGCGTCTCGAAGCGTTCGCCTTGGGTAATGGTCCGTGGGCTTCGTTTCTCGATGGCATTGGCAACGGACTCGGATACGGCTGGATTTTGGTGGTATTGGGATTTTTCAGGGAATTGCTCGGATCGGGCACCTTGCTGGGACACAGCGTAATTCCTCAATCGTTTTACGATGCCGGTTATATGAATAACGGACTGATGATTCTTCCACCAATGGCATTGCTGCTTATTGCCTGTATCATCTGGATACATCGGGCTAAAAACAAAGACTTGCAGGAAACGACAAATTGCTAACAAATAAATTCAATATATAGATATGGATGCTATTAGTCTGATTGTAAAATCGATATTTGTCGATAACATGATTTTCGCATACTTCTTGGGTATGTGTTCGTTTTTGGCAGTATCGAAAAACGTGAAAACGGCAGTAGGATTGGGAATTGCCGTAACTTTTGTTCTTGTACTGACATTGCCGATAAATTATTTGCTTGAAAATTATATATTGAAACCGGGTGCGCTTTCGTGGCTCGGCGAGGAATTTGCAGACGTTGATCTCAGTGTTTTCAGTTTGATCATCTTCATAGCCGTCATAGCTTCTTTTACCCAGTTGGTAGAAATGGTCGTTGAGCGGTTTTCTCCTGCACTTTACAACTCATTGGGTATATTTTTACCATTGATTGCCGTTAACTGTGCTATTCTCGGTGGTTCATTGTTTATGCAACAACGTGAATTCCCTAATTTAGGCATGGCAACCGCTTATGCTTTTGGATCCGGTATCGGTTGGATGATGGCCATTGTAGGTATGGCCGCTATCCGCGAAAAGCTGGAATATTCCGATGTCCCAAAACCTTTAAGGGGATTGGGAATCACCTTTATCATCACATCTCTGATGGCCATCGGTTTCATGAGTTTTTCGGGGATCAATTTTTAATCGTAAACGTAAACAAAAAAATTTCCTAACAAATTTAATCGTATAAATATGAGTGTGTTATTGAATGCGGGAGGACTAACGATTATAACGAGTGTCGTAGTTTTTTTATTGATCATTCTTATTCTCGTAATAATTATATTGATTGCCAAAACGAAGCTGATGCCTTCGGGCAATGCAGAAATAACAATAAACAACAAAGAAAAAATAACCGCCCCTTTGGGTGTTACCCTACTAAACGCGTTACAGACGCAAGGCATATTTCTCCCTTCTGCGTGTGGCGGAAGCGGAACATGCGGGCAATGCCGTTGCCGAGTGGTAGAAGGTGGAGGCGAGATTCTTCCAACAGAAAAAGGACATTTCTCTCGCAGAGAACAACTGGAAAACTGGAGATTGGGTTGTCAAGTAAAAGTAAAAGGAGATTTATCCATCATCATTCCCGAATCCATATTCGGGATCAAAGAATGGGAATGCGAAGTTGTTTCCAATCACAACGTAGCGTCGTTCATCAAAGAACTTAAAGTAACGTTACCGGCAGGAGAACGATTGGATTTCGAACCGGGGTCGTACAGTCAGATCAGAATCCCGCCTTACGATACAATCCGATTCTCGGATATGATTATCGACGAAAAATACAAGCCCGAATGGGATAGACTCGACATGTGGAGCCTATCGGTGAAAAACGATGAAGAAACCGTTCGTGCATACTCTATGGCCAACTATCCTGCCGAAGGCGACATTATCATGCTGAATGTTCGCATCGCCACACCTCCTGTCGACAAGGCGACGGGAAAATGGATGAAGGTGCCACCGGGTATCGCCTCATCCTATATCTTTACGCTAAAACCGGGCGATAAAGTGAAAATCTCGGGACCTTATGGCGATTTTCATCCGATTTACGACAGTAAACGCGAAATGATGTGGATTGGTGGAGGAGCAGGTATGGCTCCATTGCGTTCTCAAATCATGCACATGACAAAAACGTTGCGCACGACCGACCGTAAAATGTCGTATTTCTATGGTGCAAGAGCATTGAACGAGGCGTTTTATTTGGAGGATTTCTGGGAATTGGAAAAGGAATTCCCCAACTTTTCATTCCATCTGGCTCTTGATCGTCCTGATCCGGAAGCCGACGCCGCAGGTGTAAAATACACACCGGGATTCGTTCATCAGGTAATTTACGAAACCTACCTGAAATTTCACGAGGAACCCGAAGAAATCGAATATTATATGTGTGGACCCGGTCCAATGGCAAATGCGGTAAAACGCATGCTCGACGATTTGGGTGTTCCACCCGAAATGCTCATGTTTGACGATTTTGGTGCATAAAACAGCATTGCTTTCGTTGTCTTGTTTAAGTAGAGAAATAACAAAATATAGTTTTTTCGCAACAAAAACAGAAAAATATTTTGTAGTTTAAATTTTTTACTTTTACTTTGCAAGCAAGACGAAAGAAACAAAAGTAATTTTATTTTCAACGTATGATCAATAATAGTATTCATATTCTAGTCATTTCCATTCTTCTAGTAGGCAACTATCAGGAGGTGAGATAGGTATTAGAATACGTCATACGATTGAAAGAAAATACAGACAACCTTTCTCACTGAGTGAGAAAGGTTTTTTCTTATAAAAAACAACGCTAACACGAAGTAGACATGGAAAAGATATATGTTTTTGACACAACGTTGCGTGACGGGGAACAGGTTCCCGGCTGTCAATTAAATACGATAGAAAAAATAGAAGTAGCCCGAGCTTTGGAAGAATTGGGAGTGGACGTAATAGAAGCCGGCTTCCCGGTGTCGAGCCCGGGAGATTTCAATTCCGTGCTGGAAATATCCAAAGCAGTTACATGGCCTGTAATCTGTGCGCTCACCCGAGCCGTAGAAAAAGATATCGAAGTAGCAGCCGAAGCACTAAAATATGCAAAGCGCAAACGAATCCATACCGGTATCGGCACATCGGATCCACACATCAAATATAAATTCAACTCCAATCGTGAGGAAATTCTTGAACGGGCAGTCAAAGCCGTAAAATATGCGCGAAATTTTGTGGATGACGTCGAGTTTTACGCCGAAGATGCCGGACGTACAGAGAACGAATATCTTGCACGCGTAGTACAAGCAGTTATCGATGCGGGAGCTACGGTGGTAAACATCCCCGATACCACAGGATATTGTTTTCCCGACGAATACGGAGCAAAAATCAAGTATTTGATCGATCATGTGGACATGAAAAATGCCATTCTCTCCACCCACTGTCATCAGGATTTGGGTATGGCAACAGCGAATACCATCTCAGGAATCATTAATGGTGCACGCCAGGTAGAAGTTACCATCAACGGGGTTGGCGAAAGAGCCGGAAATACCCCATTGGAAGAGGTGGTAATGGCTCTTAAAAGTCATCCCGAACGCGGTTATTATACCAATATCAACACCCAAAAAATTTACGCTACCAGCCGTTTGGTGTCAAACCTGATGAACATGCCGGTACAACCCAACAAAGCCATTGTTGGTCGCAATGCCTTTGCCCATTCCTCGGGAATCCATCAGGACGGGGTGCTGAAAAACGTCGAAACCTACGAGATCATCAATCCCCAAGATGTGGGAATAGACAGCAACTCCATTGTACTAACGGCGCGCAGTGGCCGTGCAGCATTGAAAAACAGATTAACGATGCTGGGAGTAAAAATCGAAGCGGAAGAGCTGGATAAGGTTTATCAAAAATTTCTTGAACTCGCCGACAAAAAGAAAAGCATCACCGATGATGATATTCTGATGTTGGTAGGAAAAGACACAAAACTGCATCGCATAAAAATAGATTATCTGCAAGTGCTTTGCGGAATAGGCGTGCGCAATGTTGCCAGTATTGGATTGAATATTGCCGGTGAGCATTTTGAAGCCACTGCTACGGGCAATGGTCCTGTGGACGCAGCTATTCGTGCAATAAAAAACATTATCCGTCGCGAAATGACCATCAAGGAATTTCTTATTCAGGCCATAAGCCGAGGAAGTGACGATACAGGAAAGGTACATATGCAAGTAGAACACGAAGGCATGATCCACTATGGTTTCTCGGCCAATACCGATATTGTAGCTGCTTCTGCGGAAGCATTTATTGATGCAGTAAACAAATTTGTAATATAATATAAAGAAAGATGAAAACGTTATTCGATAAAATTTGGGATGCCCATGTCGTTACGGAAGTAAAAAACGGCCCCACGCAGTTATACATAGACAGACACTTTTGCCACGAAGTAACCAGTCCGCAAGCCTTTGAGGGACTTCGTGCAAGGGGATTAAAAGTATTTCGGCCCGAACAAACCATTTTAACGGCCGACCACAATATACCCACGATGGATCAAGACAAACCGATTCGCGATGAAGTATCGCGTTTTCAGGTCGATACCCTCGCCAAAAACGCCCAAGAATTCGGCCTTACCTATTATGGATTGGGCAACCCCAAGAACGGCATCGTTCACGTTATCGGTCCGGAAAATGGATACACGCTGCCGGGAATGACCATTGTTTGCGGCGACAGTCACACCTCCACCCACGGCGCCTTTGGTGCCATTGCCTTTGGTATAGGCACCAGCGAAGTTGAAATGGTGCTGGCTTCACAGTGCGTCCTGCAAACACGACCCAAAACCATGCGCATTACTTTCAAAGGAAAATTGAATGAAGGCGTTACGGCCAAAGACATGGCCCTATATATGATTTCTCGACTGACCACAGGTGGCGCAACAGGCTATTTTGTGGAATATGCAGGCGAAGCCGTTGAGAATCTTTCAATGGAAGGTCGGATGACGTTGTGCAACTTGAGCATCGAAATGGGTGCCCGAGGCGGCATGATTGCGCCGGACGAAACCACCTTTGCTTATCTTGAAAATCGCGAATTTGCACCCAAAGGCGACAAATGGGAAGAAGCCGTGGCATATTGGAGAACGCTCAAAAGCGACGCAGATGCCGTTTTCGACAAAGAAGTGGTTTTCGACGCTTCGCAAATAAAACCCATGATTACCTACGGTACCAATCCGGGAATGGCCATGCCGATAGACGGACATATTCCCGAACCTCAAGGCAACGATGCAGCCGGTAAAAATTCATTCGAAAAAGCGTTGAATTACATGGGCTTCAAACCCGGAGAAAAGCTGGAAGGCAAACCGGTGGACTATGTATTCCTGGGGAGTTGTACCAATGGTCGTATCGAGGATTTTCGAATGTTTGCCGCATACGTCAAAGGAAAAAAGAAAGCCGACCATATTACGGCATGGCTTGTTCCCGGAAGCTGGCAGGTTCGCAAACAGATCGAGGAAGAAGGATTGGACAAGATTTTGGAAGCGGCCGGTTTCGAACTGCGTCAACCCGGCTGCTCGGCCTGTTTGGCAATGAACGACGATAAAGTCCCCGCCGGCAAGTATGCCGTTTCTACTTCGAACCGAAATTTCGAAGGACGTCAAGGCCCCGGTGCACGCACCATTTTGGCCAGTCCGCTTGTAGCAGCAGCTGCTGCCGTAACGGGAAGAATCACTGATCCTACCAAATAAACCATCAACGAAAAAAAATTGACAATGGAAAAATTTCAAACACTTACATCAACATACGTTCCACTTCCCATAGAGAATGTGGATACCGATCAGATTATTCCGGCGCGATTCCTAAAAGCCACTACCCGCGAAGGGTTCGGCGATTATCTGTTTGCCGATTGGCGGTACGATAAATCGGGAAAGCCAAACTCCGATTTTGTATTGAACGATCCCACTTATAACGGCCGGATTTTGGTTGCAGGAAAAAATTTTGGCAGTGGCTCCAGCCGCGAACATGCCGCATGGGCTCTCGCCGGATACGGATTTAAGGTAATCGTATCGAGCTTTTTTGCCGATATCTTCAAAAACAATGCCTTAAACAACGGTATCCTACCGGTAGTGGTTAGCGAAGATTTTTTGAACGATTTATTCGATTGTGTCAAAAACAATCCGAAAGCAACCATCACGGTTGATCTGGAAAAACAAATCCTTACGAATAACGAAAACGGAAAGACGGAAACATTCGAAATCAATGCCTACAAAAAAGAATGTCTGCTCAAAGGATTGGACGATATCGATTTTCTTCTTTCCAACAAAGACAAAATAGAAGCATACGAAAAAAACCGTATCTTTAAATATTGAATAACAGTCAGTTAATTTGTCGATGGAAAAACGAAAAATCGAAATAATGGACACTACGCTGCGCGACGGGGAACAAACCTCGGGCGTATCGTTTGCCGTACAAGAAAAAGTCAGCATTGCCCGACTGTTGCTCGAAGAACTCAAAGTCGACAGGGTAGAAGTGGGATCGGCACGGGTTTCGGAAGGGGAATACAAATCGGTACGAAAAGTAGCGCAATGGGCAAAAAATCGCGGTTATATCGACAAAGTTGAAGTGCTGGGGTTTATCGATGGTACGGCTTCTGTCGATTGGATCATCGATACGGGCTGCCGAGTAATGAATTTGCTTTGCAAAGGATCGCTTCGGCACTGCCAAGAACAACTTCGGAAAACGCCCGAACAACATTTGAACGATATCGAACAGGTAATTTCCTATGCCCATCAAAAAGGATTGGACGTGAACGTATATCTCGAAGATTGGTCAAACGGTATGCGTCATTCCGAAGAATACGTTTACCTGATAATGGATAAATTAAAAGATTTACCCATTCACCGATTCATGCTCCCCGACACGTTGGGTATCCTCACCCCTGATGAAACGGCCGATTTTTGCAGCAAAATGATCGGTCGCTATCCCCATTTGCATTTCGATTTTCACGCCCACAATGATTACGATTTGGCGGTAGCCAACGTTTTTCAGGCAGTAAAAGCAGGCGTTAAAGGGATTCATGTCACGATAAACGGGTTGGGAGAAAGGGCAGGAAACGCACCTTTATCGAGTGTGATAGCCGTTATCAAAGACCTATTGAAAATGGAAACCAATGTAAGGGAAAAATACATTTATCAAGTAAGTAAAATCGTTGAAAGTTATTCAGGGATCCGTATATCGGCAAACAAACCGATTATTGGCGACAACGTCTTTACCCAAGTCGCAGGCATTCATGCCGACGGTGACAAGAAGAACAATCTTTATTTTAACGATCTTCTACCCGAACGATTTGGCCGTTCTCGTGAATATGCACTTGGCAAAACTTCGGGAAAAGCCAATATAATGAAAAACCTTGAAGTATTGGGAATCGATTTGGACGAAGAAACGACCAAAAAAGTGACAGCCCGCATTATTGAATTGGGGGATAAAAAAGAAATCGTCACGCCCGACGAACTCCCTTATATCATCTCCGATATCCTGAAAAACGGAACCGAGAATCAGGATATCCAAATATTGAATTATTCACTTACGCTGACCAACGAACTTCGTCCGACGGCAACCGTAAAAATAGCAATAAAAGGAGAGGTATATGAGCAAACAGCCGCAGGTGACGGGCAATACCATGCTTTTTCAAAAGCGATGTATAAAATCTATCGGAGTTTGAATAAACCCATTCCCGACCTGATCGATTACATGGTGGTGATACCGCCCGGAGGAAAAACCAATGCGTACGTTCAAACCATCATTACATGGCGCTTCGAGGGAAAGGTATTTAAAACCCGCGGTCTGGACGTCGATCAAACAGCGGCCGCAATTAAGGCAACAATGAAAATGCTCAATATGATCGAGAGCGGAAACATACCGACCTTCAAGCCGATGCAATTGCCATAAAAAAAATTTGTGCACTATTGGAAATAGCTGAAAAGAAAAAAGAAGAGAAATAAATACGAATCGAAAAAATAAAAAAATGAAACTAAACATAGCAGTATTACCCGGAGACGGAATAGGTCCTGAAATCATGAATCAGGCGTTGGAAGTTGTCAAAGAAATCTGTAAAAAATTTGGTCACGAATTATCTTATCGAACGGGAATCGTTGGTGCTTGCGCCATCGATCAAACAGGCGATCCCTACCCTGCCGAAACACATCGAATCTGCATGGAATCCGATGCCGTACTTTTCGGAGCACTCGGTTCTCCCAAATACGACGACGACCCCAATGCCAAAGTACGCCCCGAACAAGGGTTGCTCAGGATGAGAAAACAATTGGGGCTCTATGCCAATATCCGACCGGTAACTACCTTTCCGTCACTGATTCATAAATCGCCCCTTCGTTCGGAACTGATCGAAGGTGCCGACTTCATGTGCATTCGCGAACTGACCGGAGGGTTGTATTTCGGCCGTCCGCAAGGACGAAGCGAAGACGGCAATACGGCCTATGATACCTGTATTTACACTCGCGAAGAAATTGAACGCATTCTCCGGCTGGCCTATAAATTTGCAGGGCAACGAAAGAAAAAGGTAACCGTTGTAGACAAAGCCAACGTGCTTGCCACTTCCCGCCTATGGAGACAAATTGCTCAGGAAATCGCTCCGCAATATCCCGATATCCAAACCGATTACCTTTTCGTGGATAACGCAGCCATGCGCATCATTCAATGGCCTAAAAGTTTTGATGTATTGGTAACGGAAAATCTTTTTGGCGACATACTTACCGACGAAGCATCGGTCATTACCGGTTCGCTCGGATTGCTGCCATCGGCATCTATCGGATTGCATACCTCACTTTTCGAACCCATTCACGGTTCGTATCCCCAGGCTGCAGGAAAAGACATTGCCAATCCGCTGGCCATGATTCTCTCGGCGGCTCTCATGTTTGAGTATGGATTCAACCTGATGGAGGAAGGTGCCTTGATCCGCGAAGCCGTGAATGCAAGTCTGGAAGCCGGCGTAGTTACCGAGGACATCGCAGAAGGAGGCAAAGCTTACAAACTATCCGAAGTAGGCGGTTGGATCGTGAACTATATCAACAACAAGCAATAGTTTTTCTCTTTCGTTTTCTTCACAATGGAAAAACGTAAACGAACATACGAATATGGACAACAAAGAACGTAAATATCATCCTTACGGGGAGTATAAAATACCGTTGAGAAGTCTTACCAGTACTTCGGGGCGACGAATGGCCGGCGCTCGTGCGTTGTGGCGTGCCAACGGCATGAAGCCCGAACACATGGGCAAACCCATCATTGCCATTGTCAACTCCTTTACGCAGTTTGTGCCGGGTCATGTGCATCTGCACGAAATCGGACAACTTGTCAAACAAGAAATCGAAAAGTTGGGTTGTTTTGCAGCCGAGTTCAATACCATCGCCATTGACGATGGCATTGCAATGGGGCACGACGGAATGCTTTACTCGCTGCCTTCGCGCGATCTCATTGCCGATTCGGTGGAATACATGATCAATGCCCACAAAGCCGATGCGATGATTTGCATCAGCAACTGCGACAAAATAACGCCGGGAATGCTCATGGCAGCCATGCGGTTGAACATTCCGGCCATTTTTGTGTCGGGAGGACCAATGGAAGCCGGGAAAATCGGCGACGAACAAGTAGACCTGATCGACGCCATGATCGAGTCGGCAGACGAATCCGTTCCGGAAGAACGCATCCGTCAATTGGAAGAATTGGCATGTCCTACCTGTGGGTCCTGTTCGGGAATGTTTACGGCAAACTCCATGAATTGCCTCAACGAAGCCATCGGTCTGGCACTACCCGGAAACGGAACAGTGGTTGCTACCCACGTCAACCGCATCGCCTTGTTCAAAAAGGCAGCCAAACAAATTGTGGAAAATGCCCTGCGTTATTATTCCGAAGGCGATGAACGTGTTTTGCCTCGCAGCATTGCCACACGCGAAGCTTTTCTGAATGCCATGACGCTGGATATTGCGATGGGTGGGTCAACCAACACTATCCTACATCTGTTGGCCATTGCCAATGAGGCGCAGGTCGATTTCACGCTTGACGATATCGATACCCTGTCACGCAAAATCCCCTGCATTTGCAAAGTGGCGCCCAATACAAAAAAATACCACATTCAGGACGTCAATCGCGCAGGCGGCATTCTGGGAATCATGAATGAACTGGCAAAAAGCAATTTGATAAATACCGCCGTACATCGAGTCGATGGTCTCACACTTGCCGAAGCCCTAAAAAAATACAACATCACCGTCGAGAACCCCGATCCGGAAGCCGTTGATATCTATACCTCCGCTCCTGCAAATCGGTTTAATTTGGTGATGGGCTCGCAAAATTGCAGATTCGAGACGTTAGATGCCGACAGAGCAGAAGGCTGCATCCGCGCTATTGCCCACGCTTATACCAAAGACGGCGGTCTGGCCGTATTGAAAGGCAATATCGCAGAAGATGGTTGTGTGGTAAAAACAGCCGGAGTTGA
The DNA here is from genome assembly GCA_002381125.1 of Bacteroidales bacterium UBA4179. Lineage (GTDB taxonomy): Bacteria > Bacteroidota > Bacteroidia > Bacteroidales > Dysgonomonadaceae > Anaerorudis. The sequence continues at coordinate 74,418 of DFUT01000042.1, forward strand.
TGAAAGTATCCTGAAATTCAGCGGAACGGCAAAAGTATTTCACTCGCAAGAAGAAGCCAGCGAAGGCATCCTCAACGGCAATGTTGAGGCAGGAGACGTCGTGGTGATCCTCTACGAAGGTCCCAAAGGCGGTCCCGGCATGCAGGAAATGCTTTATCCCACATCCTACATCAAATCGAAGCACTTGGGAAAAGCATGTGCGCTGATTACCGATGGACGATTTTCGGGAGGCACATCGGGGCTATCGATCGGACACATCTCCCCCGAAGCTGCGGCAGGAGGCAACATCGGGCTGGTAAAAAACGGCGATATCGTAGAAATCGATATTCCCAACCGTGTCATCCATCTGAAAATATCCGATGAAGAATTGGCAGAACGAAGAAAAGCAGAAGAAGCCAAAGGAAAAGAAGCCTTTAAGCCGATACGCGACAGGAAAGTCTCGAAAGCGTTGAAAGCTTATGCATCGCTGGTAAGCTCGGCCGATAAAGGCGCAATCAGAATAATAGAAGAATAAAAACTCGTAATTCGAATTGTAGTCATATTGTATAATCATATGGAAGAAAAACCAACTATACCGATTATAACCGGGAGTGAAGCACTGATTCGTTCGCTGATAAACGAAGGCGTAGACACCATTTTCGGTTATCCGGGCGGCGCCGCCATCCCTATTTTCGATGCGTTGTACGATCATAAAAACGAAATCACCCATGTCCTTGTTCGCCACGAACAAGGGGCGGTACATGCAGCCGAAGGTTACGCACGCGTCTCCAAAAAAGTAGGCGTAGTGCTGGTTACTTCGGGACCGGGCGCAACAAATACCATTACCGGCATTACCGATGCCATGATGGACAGCATTCCGTTGGTAGTGATCACCGGTCAGGTAGCCTCCTCGTTGTTGGGCACCGACGCCTTTCAGGAAGCCGATGTGATCGGCATAACCCAACCCATCACCAAATGGGCTTATCAGGTTCGTCGTGCAGAAGACATCGCGTGGGCGGTTTCGCGAGCATTCTATATTGCGGCAAGCGGACGTCCCGGACCCGTAGTGCTGGATATTGCCAAAGATGCCCAAAACAACAAAACGCCATACACCTATCAGAAAACCTCCTTCATCCGTAGCTATCAGCCGACACCCGACATCGATGAAGAAAGCATCAAAAAGGCTGCCGAGCTCATCAATCGGGCAAAAAAACCTTTCGCATTGGTGGGGCACGGAGTCATTTTGGGAAATGCGGAAAATGAATTGAAGGAATTTCTGGGGAAAGCCGATATTCCATTTGCATCCACCGTTCTTGGACTTTCGGCCATCCCCTCATTCCATCCACTGAATCAAGGGATGCTCGGCATGCACGGAAATATCGGCCCCAACATCAAAACCAATGAGTGCGATGTGCTCATTGCCATCGGCATGCGGTTTGACGACCGCGTAACAGGAGATCCCAAAACTTACGCCAAACAGGCCAAAATCATTCATTTCGATATTGACCCGGCCGAGATCGACAAAAACATCAAGGTAGATGTGAAAGTCATCGGAGACGTAAAGGAAACCTTGCCCCATGTTACACGATTACTGAAAAAAAACAGCCACAAAGACTGGATAGAAGAATTCAAGCCTCACAAAGACAAAGAATACGAAAAGGTGATCAAAGACGAATTGTACCCAACATCGGGAGAAATAAAAATGGGTGAAGTCATCAACAAAGTGAGCGAAGCAAGCGGACACGATGCCATATGCGTTACAGATGTAGGGCAGAATCAGATGATGGGAGCACGCTATTTCAAATTTTCCCGCCCGCGCAGCTTGGTTACCTCAGGAGGATTGGGTACAATGGGGTTTGGTTTGCCGGCAGGCATCGGTGCAAAATATGGCGCTCCCGACAGAACCGTCTGCATTTTCGTTGGCGATGGCGGTTTTCAGATGACCATCCAAGAGTTGGGCACGATTATGGAATACGGTATCGATGTAAAGATTATTCTTTTAAACAACAACTACTTGGGAATGGTACGTCAGTGGCAGGAATTGTTTTACGACGAACGTTATTCCGAAACCCACATGAAAAATCCCGACTTTGTAAAAATTGCCGAAGCCTATGGCATAAAAGGCAGAAGAGTAACCAAACGGGAAGAATTGGACGAAGCCATTTCCGAAATGCTAAATCACAAAGGGGCTTATCTTTTGGAAGTAAAGGTTGAAACCAAAGGGATGGTGTATCCAATGATTCCTGCCGGAGGAAACATCACGAATATTCTGCTTGGCGAAAAAAACGGAAAAGGGAATTGATACCCATGTTTTCAACAAAAAAACGAAAATAATCATGCAAGAAAAAACATTATATACCATTACCATTTTTTCCGAAAATAAAGTAGGCGTTCTCAACCAGATTGCGAACATCTTTACCCGTCGAAAATTAAATATCGAAACACTCTCCGTATCGCCTTCGGCAATAGAAGGGATTCATAAATTCACCATCACAACGTTTGCCGATTCGGAAGAAACAATGAAAAAACTAGTCAACCAGATCGACAAACGGGTGGATATTCTGAAAGCCTATTACAACACAAACGACGATTTGGTTCATCAGGAAATTGCCCTGTATAAAATAGAAACAGAAAAGCTGTTGGCAACAAGCCAGGTAGAAGATTTGGTTCGTAAGCACAATGCGCTTATCTTAGACGTCAGCGAACATGCCACGGTTATTCAAAAAACAGGTCACTACGAAGACACACAAGCACTTTTTGAAGAACTGTCGCAAAGCATTGGTGTACTTCAGTTTGTCCGTTCCGGACGTATTGCTATCACCAAATCGCGTGTAGAACGATTAAGCGATATGCTGGAAAAATTAAAAATAAAAGAAGAAAAAATTAAAAATAAAAACTCATAAACCCTAAAATTTTAAAGATATGGCAGTAATGAATTTTGGCGGGGTAGAAGAAAATGTAGTTACCCGCGACGAATTTCCTTTAAGCAAAGCAAAGGAAGTATTGAAAGACGAAGTAATCGCCGTTATCGGTTACGGTGTTCAAGGACCCGGACAATCGCTCAACTTGCGCGACAACGGGTTCAATGTTATCGTTGGACAACGAAAAAACAGTAAATCATGGGACAAAGCCATAGCAGATGGCTGGGTTCCCGGAAAAACGCTTTTCGAAATCGAAGAAGCTGCAAAAAGAGGAACAATTATTCAATACCTGCTTTCCGACGCAGCTCAAATTGAAGTTTGGCCTGTAATAAAAAAGCACCTTACTCCGGGCAAAGCACTCTATTTTTCGCATGGTTTTGGAATTACCTATAAAGACCGAACAGGCATTGTTCCTCCTCCCGATGTAGATGTTATTTTGGTCGCTCCGAAAGGATCGGGAACAAGTTTGCGAAAAATGTTCCTCGAAGGAAGAGGGCTCAATTCCAGTTATGCCATCTTTCAAGATGCTACCGGTAAAGCATACGACAGAGTCATTGCTTTGGGTATCGGCATCGGTTCGGGATATTTGTTCGAAACCACATTCGAGCGCGAAGTATATTCCGATCTCACCGGCGAACGGGGTACGTTGATGGGTGCAATACAAGGCTTATTCCTAGCCCAGTACGAAACTCTTCGCGAACACGGGCACACACCCTCCGAAGCCTTCAACGAAACGGTTGAAGAACTTACCCAATCGCTCATGCCGTTAGTTGCCGAAAATGGGATGGATTGGATGTATGCCAACTGCTCTACCACCGCCCAACGAGGTGCCTTGGATTGGATGGGTCCCTTCCACGATGCGGTGAAACCCGTTTTCGAAAAATTGTACGATGAAGTGGCAAGCGGAAATGAAGCCCAACGCGCTATCGATGCCAATTCTCAACCCGATTATCGCGAAAAACTCGAAGAAGAACTGAAAGCCTTACGCGAAAGTGAAATGTGGCAAACGGGTGCTGTAGTAAGAAAACTGAGACCTGAAAACAATTGAATTTGAATTTCAAAATAGGTTCTTGAAAAATGATCACGGGGTAGGCTTCACAACCTACCCCGTGATTGTTTATACAACTATTTGTATACAACTATTTGTATAAAAAAGTTTGGGTTCGTATTTAAAAGAAAATCACCTTACTCAATCGATGTCTTCTTCCTTTGTCAAATCCAATTTCTCATCGTCTTTTCCACGATCGAAAAACATTTTGTTTAACGGATTCTCATGCGCTTCGTCGTATGCTGCACGATTATTGAAAATATCGATCGCCGTATAAACGGCCTGAAGAAACGACTCGATCGAAGCCTGGTTTTTCCCAACAATGTCGTAAGCCGTTCCATGATCGGGTGAAGTACGAACAACAGGCAATCCTGCAGTAAAATTAACACCCGAATCCATTGCAATGGTCTTAAACGGAATAAGCCCCTGATCGTGATACATGGCTAAAACAGCATCAAAATCCCGGTAGCGTCCTGTTCCGAAAAATCCATCGGCAGGAAATGGCCCCGAACAAAGGATGTTATGCGTTTTCTGCATTTCTTCGATTGCAGGGAGAATAATCTCCTGCTCTTCATTACCCAACAATCCGTTCTCTCCCGCATGGGGATTCAAACCCAATACGGCAATTCGCGGATTATCAACTCTAAAATCGCGCTTCAACGCACTATTCAATATTTTCAGTTTTCCCTCGATCAATTCTTTCGAAATTCCTTTCGGCACTTCAGAAAGTGGCATATGGGTAGTTACAAGTGCCACGCGCAAAAATTCGGACACCATGATCATGAGTGCCTGCTTGCCTTTTTTTGAAAAACGCTCCTGCAAATATTCGGTATGACCGGGAAAATGAAAATCTTCACTTTGTATCGTGTTCTTGCAAATGGGCAACGTTACCAACACATCGATTTTGTTTGCTTTCAAATCATCGACAGCACGGTCAAGCGCACGGAAAGCGGCTTCGCCCGAAACTTCGGTAGGCATTCCCATATCAATCTTTAGCTCTTCTTTTATGCAATTAACGAAGTTTATTTTCCCTTCCTTACACTCTTCGGCATTTTCGATAAAATTGAACGGCAAAGGTTTACAATCGAGCACCTTTCTGTAATACGAAGCTGCTTTTGCCGATCCATAAATAACCGGCGTGAAAATCTCCACCAACCGGTTATCGGAAAATGCTTTAAATATTATTTCATATCCAATACCATTCAGATCACCGTGTGTAATACCTACTTTAACTCTTTTCGACATCTATTTATTCAAATTATATTTCTTTCTCTTTAAATTGATTTATACGATTGTTTTTATTCTTTTTCTTTGCTTTGCTCATTTGGATCAAGAATTCTTATTGTATAAAACGAAGCCTCCAAACTACGCAGCAAATTGCGTTTTTTACCTTCAGGAGCATACACAAAAACATCCACCACAATTACCTTGTTGGTATAAGGATTCACAAAGGCTTGCGCCACAAATGGTCCCCCCATCATATCTGCGGTCATCTCCCATAATCCACGTATTTCGGCTCGGAAAATGCTGTCAATCACCATTTTTTTATAGAGAGGATCGTATTGTTTGGAAGTGGTCATTTGTGAATCGAAAGAACCTTTGATATGTTCTCCCAATATACTGTCTCTGATGGCAATCAACGAATCTTTTTCAAATACTTTTTCCGTAACGTAAGGAAATTGATAAATGACTATATCTTGACGCCCTTTAACCGCATCGTTGGTTGCCCAATAAAAATCCTCGTCTTCTGTAACATGGGTTAATCCCGGTGGATAATGGATGCTGATACCGAATTTTTCCCTTATCCTTTTCTGCGGAGTTCCCGATTCTTCCTCGAGCCACTCTGCCGTTCGCTCCAATTCTTTGGTTACCAAATAATCAAGAATGCTTTGGGTATTTGCTTTTACATAATTGACAAACGTAACGGTGTCGGGAGCTTTAATCGTTAAAATCACCTGTCCGTAAGCGTACTTGTCTATTTCGGAAGTAACCTTCGGTTCAGCATAAATATTCGAGATTTCCGGAATAACAATATTCCTCGACATTTTAAAAGTGCTGCCGAAATTCTGTGGCGCTACATGCAATATCTTAAAATGAGGCTCCGGTTGAGGCAATGCCGGTATAGGCGTATTGAACAATTCAAACACGGCACGTCCCGCCTCGCCATTTTCCCAGGCATTATCGTCCATCACTACCACTACTTCGTTTGCCATAGACGAAGCGCGCAAGAACTTGGTCGATCGCTTGCAAGATAAAAACAAAGACGATACGGCAACAACGGAAATAAAAAAAGTAACATGTTTCATAATATCTGATATTTTTAGGATAATTTTCTTCTTTTTCTATTTTAAACTAACTTTAAAACAAACATAACATGATTTTGTTTAGCTTTTCTCACCCTTTTTTCTCTTTTGTCTGTTCGTGTTCATAGTGGACAACATGCCGCATGCCGCAAAAATATCTTCGCCACGCGATGCACGAATGGTGCAAATAAATCCCTTGGAGGTGAGATAATCGCGAAATTTTATCATGGTTTCTTCGTCGGAAGGTTGCAACAAACTTTCGGGAAAAGCGTGAAAACGAATGAGGTTGATCCGACAGTTCAGTCCCGCAAGAAGTTTCACGAGGCGACGTGCATAAATTGGCGAATCGTTAACACCTGCAAACATGATATATTCAAACGACAAGCGCCGTTGATGCGTCCAATCGTAGTTATGAAGCAAATCGACGATCTGCTCAATCGGGTAAACCTTCTCCGCCGGCATGAGCAATTGCCGTTGTTCCGACAACGGACTATGAAGACTAATGGCAAGATGGCAACTGCTTTCCTCAAGAAAACGCTTAAGCTTGGGCAATACGCCAATGGTAGAAAGGGTGATGCGCTTCGGGCTCCACGCCAGGGCATAATCTGCCGTCAGTATTTCAATGGCTTTCATTACATTATCGTAGTTATCCAACGGCTCCCCCATTCCCATAAAAACAACGTTGGATAAATTTTCGGCGTCAGGCACGGAATACACCTGATTGAGTATTTCATTTGTCGAAAGATTTCCGCTAAATCCCATTCTCCCCGTCATACAAAATTCGCAATTCATCTTGCACCCGATTTGCGACGAAACACAAAGCGTAAGCCTATCGTTATCGGGAATGGTTACCGATTCGATGAATTTGTTGTTGTGATGGGTTTCAAACAGCATTTTCTTTGTACCATCCGTCGACGTTTGCACCTCTATCGGCATTACTCTCCCAATATCGAATCTGCTTTTTAAAATCGCTCTGTTTTTCAATGAAATATTACTCATTTCATCGATACTTGTCACACGCTTCACATACACCCAGTCGGCAATTTGCGAAGCAGCAAATTTAGGCAAATCGAGTTCCTTCACCGCTTCTTTTATTTCGGCAAGCGGCATACCGAGAAGATATTGTTTCTCTTCCATCCGATTCTTTGTCATTTTAAAAACAAAGATAAGCATGATTTGCGAAATAAGCCGATTGCCTTTGGAATAAATGATGAATGGACAAAAAAAAGAAAAAAATTCTTTATGTTTGCATGAAAATAGGATTGTGAATCTTTAGACAAACGCAATAACGGTTTTGTTGGCACCACTGAAACAACCGTTATTTCATACAAACAATTAAACTGAAATCAAATCAATAATGAAAAAAACGGCTTTATTGTGTGTGTTTTTTGCATCGGTTTTGATTACCGATAAAATTTTTTCCCAAAACACCTTAAATGTCACTACCCACAAACGGGTATTCATCAACACCGACATGAAAGAAGGGAGAAAATCATTCTTCGGGTGGGGTATTTTCCCGGGACCCACGGAAGATATTCGAAAAATCAAAATGCAGGTCACACTCGGGCACCCCGATTCTGCTGCCATTGCCCACTGGGACTACCTGGATTTTATTTATCTACGTCGCACCGGCGGTAAAGCAGGCAAAAACCGCGACATTGAACTGGGCCGCTTAATCACACCCTACGGAAGCAGTTTTACCGACGATTGGAGTTTTACGTGGGAGGTAGATGTCACCGACTTTGCATCGTTGCTACGCGACAGTGTGGAAGTTGAATACGTCCATTCCGGATACGAGCCCGACAAACTGGGTTGGGCACTTACCGTCAATTTCGAAATACAAACCGGACCGCCCGTTGCGGATCCCCTCTCTGTCACCGAACTTTACAAAGGTCAATTTCCTTATGGGGATAAAAACGATCCGATTGAAAATTACCTTAATCCCGTCCGCATAACTTTTGCCGACGATGCCGCTTTCGGACGCATCCGAATTCAGCACACGGGACACGGCTTTGGCCCACCGGACGGATGCAGCGAATTTTGCAATCGGTGGCGCGAAGTGATTTTCAGAGGTCTATACCGAAGGAGGACAAGTGATCGAAAACAATTAACACAAACCAACCCATATGAAGATGAAAAAAATACCCATTCTCCTTTTTGCTCTCATGGCGATATCGCTTGGCGTTCAAGCGAAAAAAATACCGGTGCATGCCTGGTTGGGCGGTCCGGGAAAAGCCACCGACAACGAAATTGCCGCTTATTTTGCCGATCTCAAAGCCAAAGGGATCGATGCGCTTATGTACAACGGAGGACATGACCCCGCTACGTATGAACGCGTGGGAAAATTGGCCCACGAAGCCGGTCTTGAATTTCATGCGTGGATTCCCGCCCTGATGCAAGCCTACTCCAACAAATTGGATTCCTCATGGTACGCCGTCAACGGTCTGGGCGAATCTGCACTCACTCATCCGGCATACGTTCCGCATTACACTTTCCTTTGCCCCGAACGCGAAGAAGTATATCGGTTTTTGGAAGAGCTGTATGTCCATGTTGCCAACGTATCCTATGTCGATGGGATTCACTTGGATTATATCCGCTTCCCCGATGTTATTCTCGCCCGCGGACTATGGAAAAAATACAACCTCGTGATGGATCGCGAATATCCGCAGTTTGACTATTGCTATTGCGATTCGTGCGTTGCTCATTTCAAAGCGCAAACCGGCATCGATATCCGTCAAGTGAAAGACCCCGCTGCCGTTCCCGAATGGAAACAGTTTCGTTACGATCAGATCACCCGAATCGTCAACCGACTGGCCGATGCCGTCCACACAGAGGGGAAAATGATATCGGCAGCCGTATTTCCGGGTCCTTCGATAGCCAAAAAAATCGTGCGCCAAGAATGGAATAAATGGAACCTGGACGCTTTTTATCCCATGAATTACAACGATTTTTATCTTGAAGATGTCCGTTGGATCGGAAAAATCACCAAAGAAGAAGTGAAAGCAGTCCAAGGAAGAAGCAAGGTATACAGCGGTTTATTCATCTGCCCCAATCCTGCCAATAAGGTTTTTGAGCCGGATCCCGAAAATCATGGTTTAACACCCAAAGAACTGGGAAAAGCCATCAAGGCATCCATAAAAAATGGAGCAACCGGCATCTGTTTGTTCACACCCGGCCGAATGACCGATGAACATTGGAAAATATTTGTCAAAGCCATTCACTGATCCATTCGGATTCCTATTACTCATGTCAAAAATGAAAAAATTGTCATCGACTTATGGTCAAACTGTACATAATTCTGATAGTATTACATCTGTCAGTATTTATGAATCATGTATGGTCTCGCTTGGCATCTTTACGCAAGGATGCAACAGCGATTTCGATGATGAAATCAGTATAGAAAATTTAGATATTCCGGAGGAATACAACAGAGATTAAAGCCTACGGCATTGAATATACAAAAAATCCGCGGTTGAAAAGTCGACCTTTTTTGGAAAATAAAGACAAAAGGATGGTGGGACGATATGTGAAATACTGCGAAAAGCTGGTGGAATTCAGCTTCTGGCGCAGTAACAGATTGATGAAATAATGGAGACAAAACTGTAGTTGCTGTATCTACAGCTACAATAGGTTGGGGAGCAATACCTACAGTGACTGTTACTGAAGGTGTATATGAATTTTCTGATCAAATATTAACTATATGGATACTAAATTAATGAAATACTTAAAGCCTTTTTTGATAATCATACTTATTAATCCGTTTTTATCATGGATATTTGATCTTGTGTTGGGAAGAGAACACCAAATCTGGCGTTATATTTTGTCAGGACCTTTGGTCGGTATTTTATTTGTGACTATACTTTATTTTTACATCTGCTTATTCTATTTTTGCAAATTGGATCGAAACAAGAGTATGAAAACAAGCCTGAGAATCATTATTCATTCATCACTTAATCTATGTATCCTATGAATTTAAAAGAACAAATCAAAATCGGTTGGCCGTTTATTGCTGCTGCCATTATATTTATCCTGCTTGTCATCTTTTCGACATCGGGCGTTTATAATGTAAGCGATATTCTTTTTGGTGCAGCATACATTTTATTAGCCATAACTGTGACGTACACCTGTAATAAAGCAGCGAAGAGATTCCAAAAAAATGGCAAATACGAATCATGTGCCCGCCTGTTATATGGGGCAGGGCTCTTGTCGGGATTATGGCTTTGCGAGGCCATCGAATACTTATTTTAAACAACATAGAAGATTTATAAGAGAATCGGTTTACCTCCTAACGTCAAGGGTGTGAAAGTGAAAATCGACATAAAAGAAAAGAATAACTCAAGCAAATAGATTAGATAAAATAACCACTGTATTTTTATTGATTATGAAAGTATCAACTCCATTTAACCGCTTGGCGGTATGCATCGTGTTAGGATTAACGGTTTTAAACCCTATCTCGTGTGAAAACAAACAACCCAAAAAAAGGTGTTTCAATTTTGCAGAAATGCAGGATCCGACAAGCGACACGTTATCCGACTGGTCGAATGTACCTGCCGGTTTGCAAGCTTCATTCATAAGTATCGACGAGAAACCGCCGAAATCTGTGCCACCTCAAGTACCGATCAATAAAAAGGTGACGGTTACCGGCTGGAAGGGAGAAAAAGTGTCGTCGCAACTGCTTTTATGGTCGGCAAAAAATGTCAATCAGATAGAATTCGCATTCACCGACTTTGATTCGGGAGAAGGCAAATTGCCGGCATCGGTTGCCCAGGCGCGGTTTGTACGTTACGTAATGACCGACGAATTTGGTCCCGGCTGCGGTTACCGCAAACCGGAAGATTTTGCAGCCTCGTTAGCTCCGGATATGCTCGATAATTTGGAATGTTTCGACATCGAAGCAAAAACCGCAAGGCCGGTCTGGCTTACCTTTACTATTCCCTCCGACGCCGTTGCCGGCAATTATAAAGGCAAACTTAAAATGTATGCCGAAGGCCGTTCCGTAAAGGATTTCGAAATCGAACTGGTTGTGATAGATCAAGCGCTTCCCGCACCCTCGGAATGGGTCTATCACCTCGACCTGTGGCAGCACCCCTCGGCTGTTGCGCGAGTACACGATTTACCGCTTTGGAGCGATGCCCATTTCGAAAAAATGAAACCGTTGATGAAAATGCTGGCCGATGCAGGACAAAAAGTCATTACCGCAACACTCAACAAGGATCCCTGGAACCATCAGTGTTACGATGCGTATGCCGATATGATTATCTGGACGAAAAACAGGGATGGAAGCTGGAGTTACGACTACACCGTTTTCGATAAATGGGTACAATTTATGATGGATCTGGGTATCGATAAAATGATCAATTGTTACTCGTTGCTCACTTGGAACAACCAACTGCATTATAACGATGAGGAAAAAGGCGAATTGGTAACCGTAGAGCTGGATGCCCAATCGAAAGAATATGCGGAACTGTGGACCCCGTTCTTGAAAGATTTCAGCCGGCATCTTCGCAGCAAAGGATGGTTGGAGAAAACCAATATAGCCATGGACGAACGCGCGCCGGAAGATATGCAGGCTGCATTGAAAATATTGGAAAACGCTGCTCCGGAACTGGGTATTGCTTTGGCCGACAATCACAAGAGCTACCGACAATATCCGTGGATAAAAGATATCAGCGTGGGAGTCGGCAACATTGTTCCCAAGGAAGAAATCGCCGCTAGGAGAGCCAAAGGGCTGGTCACCACCTATTATGTGTGTTGTTCCGACAAATTCCCCAACATGTTTACCTTCTCCGCCTCGGCAGAATCGGTTTATGCAGCATGGCATGCCGTTGCTGCCGATTTCGACGGTTTTCTGCGCTGGGCCTACAACTCGTGGGTCGAAAATCCGTTGATCGATTCGCGCTTCAAAACCTGGCCTGCGGGTGATACGTATATCGTCTATCCCGATGCGCGAAGTTCTATCCGCTTCGAGCGGCTGGTGGAAGGTATTCAGGATGCAGAAAAAATCCGCATATTGCGTAAAAAATACGCGGAAGAAAATACACCCGAATCATTGGCTAAACTCAACCGATTGGAAGAAGCCATCGCGTATTTCATCACGCTTGAACCCTCTGCCGATTGGCCGAATCGATTGAACGAAGCCAAGAAGTTGCTCAATGAAATCTAACTTCATTAGAAAAATAGCGCATACACAGACACTCTTTGGAGTAAATTCTACGAAATCATGTATTTTCCTTGGCTCTTGTAGCGAAGTAAGCCTTTCTACAGTTCAGCATAAAAATGGAAAATTTAAACGCTGTTATTTGAATCTATAAGAAAAATATATTAAGTCCACAATTGCGATAGGGGTAACATTTTGACCCCTATCGCGATCATCAACTAAAAAAATGGCAAAACAATACAAATATTTAGACTCCTTTATTGATGAACAAAGGGCAAATGGTAAATATAGCTTTACCACCGAAAATCTGCATAATCAATTAGATGTTTCGGAAAACGCTTTAAAAAAATCATTACAACGACTTAAAAGGCAAGGAGATATAGTGATGATTCGAAGGGGATTTTATGTGATTGTGCCACCGGAATACAAGGCTAAAGGAATTATCCCGACCGGTTTGTATATAAATGACTTAATGAAATTTTTGAATAGAGATTATTATGTAGGGCTATTAAATGCCGCAGCGTACTATGGAGCTGCTCATCAGCAGCCTCAAAACTATTCTGTCATTACAGAGGGGATTGCTTTGAGACCGATTAAAAATGATAAAGTATCCATTGATTTTTACAAAAAAAAATGTTGGAATAAAGAAGATACGGTGAAGAAAAAAGTTGAGACCGGATATATCAATATTTCGTCACCGGAATTAACCGCTTTGGATCTCGTAAATTATTATAATGAAGTGGGAGGATTTAACCGAGTGGCAACGATAATAGAAGAATTGAAAGAAGTAATGCAAGCAGATCGATTGATAGAAACAGCAAAACGATACGATGAAATATCGGTAGTTCAACGTTTGGGATATGTTTTGGAATATGTTTTAGGAGAATATTCTTTAAGTGATGCCCTTTATAGTTATCTTGAATCAATTCATTATTACCCGACTTTGTTACGTCCTCAAAAAAAGAAACCCAAAAATATGATAACCGGCAACAAATGGAAAATTGTGCCTAATATTGAAATAGAAACAGACATATGATACCACAGTCATATATAACAGCATGGCAAAAACAGGCTCCGTGGCATGAAAACTACCAGGTAGAACAAGATTTGATTATTCAACGGACATTGATCGCGTTATTTAATAATGATTTCATTAGAAAACGATTAGCATTTCGAGGAGGAACAGCATTACATAAATTATTCTTAGCTCCTGCAGCAAGATACTCGGAAGATATTGATTTGGTCCAGATAAAAGCAGAACCATTCGGAGCAATCATCGACAAAATTCGAGAACAACTTTCATTTTTGGAAAAACCTCGTATCAAACAAAAAGAACACAACAATACTATTGTGTATAACATTCTCTCCGAAGATGAAGTCCCTATAAAACTAAAAATAGAAGTCAATACGAGAGAACATTTTTCTGTGTATGGCTTACAAGATATTCCGGTAAAGATGGATTCCGAATGGCATACCGGGGAGGCATTAGTTACTACCTATGAATTGGAAGAATTATTAGCAACCAAACTGAGGGCATTGTACCAACGTAAGAAAGGACGTGATTTGTTTGATTTGTGGTATGCTTTAAATAACGCAGAGGTAAATATCGATAAAGTAATTGAAGCTTTTAGACACTATATGAATGAAGAAGGCAATAGAGTTAGCCAAAAGGAATTTATAGCAAATATGGAAATGAAAATTGAGGATGCGGATTTCGTTGGGGATATGCGTGGATTACTCCGAAGTGGAATCGCATACAATATAAACGAAGCATACGAACTTGTAAAAAAAGAAATATTAGAAAAGCTATAACGGAATGTCGAATATAGCCTTATTGAATAAGTAACCCAACCGGTTTATTTTTTAAACCATCAAGCACAGATCAATCAAGAATTCACACCTTTTTGGTGCTAAAATATGAAGCTCCGATATTCAATTGAATATCGGAGCTTCATAATCTTTGTGATCCGCCTGGGATTCGAACCCAGGACCCCATCCTTAAAAGGGATGTGCTCTGCCTGCTGAGCTAGCGAATCGACCTTATTGCTTTCTTGCAAAAGCGAGTGCAAAGATAAAATCTTTATTTTAAAATTCCAAAGGTTCGCATCGTAAATTTGTAAAAATATAGGTTACGACCTCTTCTACAGCCTTCCTATAAACCAAAGCAACTTGCTTACCCGAGTCCGATATTCGAAGCAAGATCTTATGCCACCTTTAGATAAAGACCTTATCCACAATCGCATTCCGAAATGAAAGAGCACTGCATCGTCTTATCGGAAACCGTCCTTTACTAACGATTGCGCCCAGACTTTAAAAAAAAATGCACGTTGATACGAATGGCGGAAAAGCAATCTTAGTACCGATAGTGTTCCGGCTTGTAGGGTCCTTCCACCGGTACACCCAGGTATTCGGCCTGCTTGGGTGTCAGGCGGGTAAGTTTCACTCCAAGGTGATCCAAATGCAGGCGGGCCACTTCCTCGTCGAGATGCTTCGGCAATCGATATACCCCCACCTCATAGTCGTTTTTCCACAACTCCATTTGCGCCAGTGTCTGATTCGTAAACGAATTGCTCATCACAAACGACGGATGCCCCGTGGCACAACCCAGATTGACCAATCGCCCCTCGGCCAACAGAAAAATGGCATTTCCCGAAGGGAAAGTATATTTATCCACCTGCGGTTTGATATTGGTATGGCGTATCCCCGGGAAGTTCACCAGCCTGTCCACCTGAATCTCGTTGTCGAAATGCCCAATATTGCATACGATGGCCTGATCCTTCATCTGCTGCATATGCTCAAGGGTAATCACGTCGCAATTGCCGGTTGCCGTCACAAAAATGTTTCCTTCCTTCACGGCCTCCTCCATCGTGGTCACCTCGAACCCCTCCATAGCGGCCTGCAAAGCACAAATCGGATCGATCTCCGTAACCAACACGCGCGCACCATACGAGCGCATCGATTGTGCACACCCCTTGCCCACATCGCCGTAACCCAGCACCACCACCACCTTGCCGGCAATCATCACATCCGTTGCACGCTTGATGCCATCGGCCAACGACTCGCGACATCCGTACAGGTTATCGAACTTCGATTTGGTAACCGAATCGTTCACATTAATGGCCGGCACCAACAGTTCGCCTCTTTCCATCATTTGATACAGCCGGTGAACGCCCGTCGTCGTTTCTTCCGAAATCCCCTTCAAGCCCTCCACCGTCTTGTGCCAGCGGCGATTATCCTCGTTCAGGATCCGCTTCAACGTATCCAGGATGGCTTGTTCTTCACGATTCGCCCCCTCTCGGTTGAGCATCTCCGGATTTTCTTCGGCATAATATCCTTTGTGCACCAGCAACGAAGCATCGCCCCCGTCGTCCACAATCAGATTCGGCCCCTTGCCGTCGGGAAACCGCAACGCCATATCGGTACACCACCAATACTCCTCAATCGTCTCGCCTTTCCACGCAAAAACCGGCACAGCTGTGGCAGCAATCGCTGCAGCGGCATGATCCTGCGTAGAAAAAATATTGCAGCTCGCCCAACGCACATCGGCACCCAATGCCACCAACGTTTCAATCAACACTGCCGTCTGTATGGTCATATGCAGCGAACCGGTAATGCGGGCGCCCTTCAGGGGTTGCTCTGCGGCATATTTTCTGCGCAGGGCCATCAATCCCGGCATCTCCTTTTCGGCTATTTCGATTTCCTTTCGTCCGAAATCGGCCAACGATATATCGGCAATTTTATACGGTAAATCCGTAGCATAATTTTTATTTTGAATCATAACGTCACAAATTATATTCTGTCTTTCCGACAACAAAGTTACACCATAAATTTTGAATGTCCGAAAAATCGACCGTTTTCGATATACCCAAAGGAAATTTTTTCCCATCTTTGTAAGAGGCAAAAGCTTACAAATTGAGGCTTCACTATTTTTTACAACGCACAAGAAGGTGGCGGGTTGCAAGTGCAAAGGTTTACGAATTGAGGCTTCACCGGATAAACCCAACGAAAAGATCGAAAGAAAAAACATGAAAGAGAAAAATGAAAACTCCGACTTCTGCCCCGAAAACACCCACAAACATTTTCGAGGGGACAAAACCCTGTCCGAAACCATAAACGACACGGTAACGGAATCACTAAAATACTGCCTCAAAACCCATATCGAAAATACATTCCGAACAGCGAACCTCGACGAAAAACTCACTTCCTTGTTCTCGCAAGCCGACAACAAAAATCCCTTTAACGAAAAAGAAACCCATTTCCTGGTAGAACAAATCAACCGGCTAAAAATCCTCGATCTCACGGTGGGTGACGGCACGCTTCTCGTCGAAGTGTTAAACAAACTGACCTTCCTGCTTTCGAAACTCGATCCCCTCAACGAAAAGTGGAAACAGCAGCAAATCCGGGCGCTCGATCGCATCGCCGACCCCACATCAAAAAGCGAACTCCACGAAACCATAGAAACCGTTTTCAATCAAAACGCACCCGATTACGCGCGAAAACGGTACTTGATCCAAAACTGCCTCTACGGCATATGCAGCGACCCTTCGTCTTTAAACGCAGCCAAGCACAACCTTTTAAATTGCCTGCTTGAAGAACAAGAAGCAGCACCGGATATGAATGCACGTGAAGATATCGACTCCTTGTTTCATCTCGAAACCAATCCGTTGCCCGCAAATGCACCAATCGAATCGTCCAAACATCGAGAAGAGGAACGTTGCCACACCAACCGGTGGGACGATGGGTTCGACCCCGAACGATTGTTCGGAATAGAAAACAAAAGCATCACCCTCCAAAAAAACCGGAAATTGTTTCACATAACATGGGGAACGTACAACAGCCGGTACCACTATGATGAAGCACCTTGCCCGTCAAAAGACCCGGGAGCGGTTTTGCTTACCCTCGAGGAAAGAAATCTCTTGACCGATATCCTGGCCGAAAGAATCCGGATGAAGAAATACAGGGTGTTGGCGTTGAATGTATTGCAGAATCATGTTCACCTGTTGTTGGCTGCCGAAGAAGAAGAGGTTTGCCGAATAATCGACGACATGAAGGGATACTCCTCCTATACCTTCCATCGTGAACAAGAAGAGGCAACGGCAAAACCACTCGCCGCCGAAGAAACAACCTCCGGTGCCAAATCTCCGAGAAAACTCTGGCAACGGAAATACCACACCATCCTGATCGAGAATAAAACGCAATTCGAAAAAGCAAGCGAAGAGATTCAAAACAATCACCTTAAGCATGAACTCCCTCCCATCGATTTCAACGTCCTGTCCCCTGCGCTTACCTCATTCGAAAAAGCATTCGACCCCGAAACAATCACCACCGGCTTCGATATCGTCTTCGGCAACCTGCACTGCGTAAGCGCACTCCTCATCCAAAAAAGAGAATAAAAAGCCAATCATACGCGCGGAAAATCATATTCCGACCGAAACCCTTTGGGATCAACCCCTACCCGTTCATCGTCAATTCATTGGCGATTATTTCGGCCAAGATCTATAAAACCCATTGCAAAAAAAGCCGGCATCACCGGGATAAGTTGAGAAAACAAATGTTTATTTTATCGTGTAACCCATGCACCGGGTTGGGTACAAACGAAAACCGATCTGTCCACTGCTATTTGATGAGCTTCTTGCAGAGATTTTCCATGAAGAATGGCAGTAATGAAAGCACCGGTGAAAGCATCTCCTGCTCCAACCGTATCTACGACTTCCACCTTCGGGGTCTTTATAAAGGAAGAATCCTCCGGATCCAAAATAAGGCTATACTCGTCTCCCGCGGTCAATATCAGGAATTTCAAATTGAATTGTTCCATGAGCCAACAGCAAGCGTTTTCATCCGACAAATGATCAAGAGAAAAAAGCTGCTTCAACAGTTTCAGCTCTTCTTCGTTCATTTTCAAAACATTACTTTTTTCGAGTGAAGAAACTATTATTTCTTCGGAATAATAATGTTGACGTATATTGATATCGAAAATCCGAAATGCATGAGGCGGCGTAAGCGAAAGAAATGTTTGAATGGTATTTCGCGATTCTTCCGAACGTTGGACAAGCGTTCCGAAACACACGGCATCGGCTTTGCCGGCAATTTCTTTCATTGGTTCCGTTAACGGTATATGATCCCATGCCACATTTTCGATAATGGTATAAGACGGAATACCATCTTTAAGTTCCACGAGAACTCTGCCGGTAGGGTAATCAACGCGTTCCACAATGGCATTTATTCCTGCCTGACCGACTTCTTTCAGGATTTCGTCGCCCAATGGATCATTCCCAACAGCCGTAATGGCATAACTTTCAGCGCCAACTTGAGAAGCATGATATACAAAATTGATGGGAGCTCCTCCCGCTTTTTTGCCGGAAGGCAAGATATCCCAAAGCAGTTCGCCAATACCGATGACAACAGGTTTTTTATTCATATTATTTATGGGTTTTTTGATTTTTTATTTCCAAATCGAATTTAATTCGCTGACAGTACCCTCAATCACTTCTATGCGTCCGTTTTCGGCAAACAATTCGATCTCGTTAAAAATAGATTCCGTACCCAAGATCATCATTTTTTTAAATTCAAACGCTATTCCCGAGTCTTCTTTACGAATATGAAACGTAAAGGAATTCGTTTGACCATCTTTCCTCTATTTTCGACGCCTGATGAACGTAAACTCCCCACTTTTAATTACCCGAATGATCGCTTCATCGTACTTTTATGAGACTAATTTACTTCAAGATATTGCCAGGCGGGAAGCTGTGGAAATTTGGCATGAGGCTCTTTTTGATACCAAAAACAAGTCGAAGATATATCGGATTTCTGGGGTAAATACCTCCCTCCATGGCGCCAGCCCAAGTCCTGAATCGTGATGCGCAAATCCTTTTTAAAACGAACGGGATCCATTATATGCCACCGATAAAGCCCAAAACGCTGTCCTGCTTTATACGTCAGATCAGCGGGTATTACCTGCACGAGTCCGCTGTAAGGGGTAGTAAAGGTGACATATTTTCCATCGTAATCCGACATTTCTTCCGAAAAGGCATCGGCCAGTAACAATTGAATGCGCTTCCCGGATTGACACAAACGGCAAGCGAATTGAGATGAGCATATTCACCCCATCCCATCCCATCCCATCCCTTTCCTTTTTCTCCCGTAAAGTTTTCGGGACTGATCGATCGTGTTTCGGCATTGGAAAGCCGATACAGATTTCCCATATTCATATTCAATCCGTTGAACCTTTCATTTTGTCCCCGAAGATTCGAAGATTGAAAAATCAAAATAAATAAAAGACTGTAAACAAATGATTTAAGTTGCATAATAAACAGTTTTATAATGAATTGATACTCCAACGTTAACCGGCAAGTGCAATATTACTGAAATTGTTTGTAAAACTCAATTTGTATCGTTCTTTCCTGCTTTTTCTCAAACTGGTCGGCTTTGCACTTCCTACGCTCTATACCCTGACTTCCTACACTTTCCTACAGTTCCTACACCTTGCATCGTCCTGATTTTTGTTTAGATTTACCGGAAACGTATTTCAGAACAAGACACACCATCTCCGCACCTTCCTCGTACCAAGGCTGCACCATCCTCGCTCCATGCTTGCATCAGCCTTGCACCATCCTCACACAAAGTCCGCTTCGGCTACGCCTCTGTATTCCCCTTTATATGAAGCAAATACGCAGCTTTATTCTACCATAATTCCACCGATTCCGGTGTTTTTGTCCCTGCCTTGGAGCGAACAAAGAGCGAAGGAGAAGCAAAGGAAAAGCGATAAAAGGCCGGCAAAACTCGTCTTATCGAACAAAAGCCGCATTAAAATCACACACCGTAAATAGATCCCGGTTTATTTCACCCCAAAAGTATGCCGGCATTTCAATCCAAAAGTATACCACTTTAAAATAAATTCCAAGTCCGTTTTATGGTTTTTGGGGTGTCTACAAAAACCTCTTCCCGGCGATCGAAGCCTAGGTTTGTGGTAATAATGGTTGATTTTTCGCCTGTTCTTAATGAAAGGTGATTGAATATTGAAGGAAATTAATCCTACTCGAAATGACCCTATAAAATTAAGGTCTCCGTAAGAAACGATTTGAAGCTTTTGTTTACACCGAACTTTTGTTATCGAACATCGACTATTTTTAGAAAAATATCTTCAGTATTTATTGTGATTTGAATATTATTCGTAATTTTGCGAACAACAAATTAAAATCATCAATAGACCGATGGCTTACCCTAAAAATAAAACATACGACATAGACATCGAAGAGCTGGCGCGTTTTGCCAAAGCAATGGGACATCCTGCCCGCATCAGCATTCTTCGATACTTGGCTTCGATGGACAGTTGTTTCTTTGGCGATATTTACCGGGAACTTCCTATTGCAAAAGCTACCGTATCGCAACACTTGACAGAACTGAAAAACGCCGGATTAATCAGAGGCGAAATCGAGCCGCCCAAAGTGAGATACTGCATCGATCGGGAGAATTGGGAAAAAGCCAATGAAGCTTTCCGGCAATTCTTCTCCAACATTCACCCCAACGATGTTTGTTGCAATCCCGAAAATTAATTTCACATTGATGAAAATACTTATTCTTTGCACCGGCAACAGTTGCCGCAGTCAGATGGCAGAAGCATTTCTGCACTCGTTTGACAATCGTTTGACGGTTTGCTCTGCCGGTACCGAGCCGGCGGAGAAAGTAAACGAGAAGGCCATTCAGGTAATGTGTGAAGCCGGTATCGATATTAGCCGGAACATTCCGAAATCGGTTAGTCGGTATCTGTCGGAAACGTGGGATTATATGATTACCGTTTGCGCCGATGCCGACCGCAATTGTCTATTTCATCATGCTCTATATTCTAAAAAAATCAGGAATACAATTCTAACATTCAATTTTATGGAAAAAAATATCAAATCCGTTGTTAAAGACACTTACACAGTGATTGCCCGGCAATCGAAAGAACAAAACGAAACTTCCTGCTGCGGCGTTGGCGGGTGTTGTTCTACGGTCGATTATGCCGTATTCAGTGAAAACTACCGCCAACTGAAAGGGTATCATGAAGATGCCGATTTGGGATTGGGATGCGGCATTCCTACCCAATTTGCGTCCATCAACGAGGGCGACAGTGTGCTCGATTTGGGAAGCGGAGCAGGTAACGATTGTTTTGTTGCCCGAGCCCTCGTGGGGGAAACCGGTAGGGTGGTCGGCATTGATTTTACCGATGCCATGCTGGAGAAAGCCCGTAAAAACAATACCAAACTCGGCTTTCAAAATGTGGAATTCGTCAAAGGCGACATCGAAGATATGCCGTTGGAAGATAATCAGTTTGACGTGGTGATTTCCAATTGCGTACTCAACCTGGTGCCCGACAAACGGAAAGCGTTTGCCGAAATCAAACGGGTTCTGAAGCCGGGCGGACATTTTTGCGTGTCGGACGTAGTCGTCAAAGGCAATCTGCCTGAAAAATTGAAAAACGATGCCGAAATGTATGCCGGTTGCGTTTCGGGAGCCATCGAAATGTAGGAGTATCTGAATATTATTCGGGGAACTGGATTTCAATCGGTTACCGTTCACAAGCAAAAGGAAGTGCAACTGCCGAAGGAAATCTTACAGAAATACCTCAACGAAGAAGAAATCCGGCAGTTTAACCAAAAAGAAATCGGAATTTTCAGCATCACCGTTGCGGCAGAGAAAGCAATTGAATGAGAATTGCAGCCAACAAATTTTCCCACATTAAAAAGGCTTAAGTTCAACATTGAAGTGCCATTGATTATGCAAGAAGTAAAGAATTGGGTGATAAAACTTTCGGTAATCTACTATCTAAACATTCGTAAATGCAAATATTTTTACAAATAAAAAATACACTTTATTCTATTGATAATATGCAATTTGTCTTTCAATATCAAGTATAAACTTGAAAGTTGTTTACGCATGTTTTAAATTTTGTATTTACGAAAGTTGTATATTTATTGCGTAAATAAGATGTTAGCACCGATTTTTAAAACATCCTGACGGAAATGGAGTTCTCACCACGGGTTGAAATGAGGTAGATTCTCCAGACTTAGTAGGCCGAATAGGTTATCCATATTTCCACATGAATTGGAGCTGAGGTGGAAGAGGCAATGGCTGGTTTGTTTTCGACGATGTAAATTTAGGAATGGCAATTTTCAATATACAAGACAAGATTTTTATTACTAAACCATAAATGCTATGAAAACTTTAAAATTAATAGGATTATTGACGTTGGTAATAATCGACTTCACGTCCTGTGATAAGATTTTTGATCGACATGAACCGGAATTTGTTGTCTATAATTTAGACTTAAGTTTACGGGATACTTCCGGTAATGATTTGGTAAAAGGAATTGGATTAGGGGAGTGGATACCCGGTAATATTCCGGAAGAACAGGCTCAGTCAGGCTCTCTAAAAGATGATTTGTACGTATTGGATATTATTGTTTCCGAACCATGTTGGAATTGGGATAATAATATTTACAATGCTCCTGCCAGACCCGGCTTTGAACCTAGTGTTAACCGTCCCGAATTAGGAATTGAGAGATATAATGGCGCTTGTTATTTGAGGAATAGTTTTAGGTTACCTGTAAACGATTGTCCCGAAGAGAAAATACTCACTTACAAGCTGAAATGCCCTTATGTATTTGGCGATGATGCGGTACATGAATTTGTTACCTATTGGGATATTCCAAAGAGTAATTATGCACACACTTTTGAACGTTTTGCTAAATGTAATCGTATAGAGTTTGAAGGCAATGAGATAACCCCAACCCCTATGGATAAAAACGAACAGAGTTATGCAGCTACTATAATCATTAGGAAATAAAACGGATTCTTCAGATAGAACCTTCTGATAATATACGAGAACGATCATATTGCTAGCAATGTGAAAAAGTTATGAAGGCTGAATTAAAAAAGAATTTTAGTATTGATTAAAAGCAAATCAATATAATTATTTGTGTTGCTCGATTTGCGGGTAAAAGGATTTGATTCATGGAAGTTCTCAAGAAGGTAAAATAATGAAATATTAAAAACTGGAACTAACATAGTGTATAATACATCATGCGGGTGTCAGAGTAAATTGCAGGTTCAGAACTCGCAGGCAAGGTTAAAAACATGGGATAGGTTCGCAACTACGTACTTCGCTACGTTTCATGCCGCCGAACGTTAGCGAAAATGCCTGAAGGCACACAGAATCGCCATTGCACGGCTTTACTTTTGCTATTTCCCTAATGACGAGGTAGTAGTTGTAAAATTTCACAAGGTTGTTGATGTTTTTTTCTCATTGTTTCGTTACGCATCACTTCACAATGAGAAAAAAGAGCGTCTGAATGAAAGCTTAATTAATTTTGAAAAATTAAAAACAAAAAATTATGAAACAAGTTTATCATCCGACTGCCGTAACAAATGTACACATTCGCAGGCAAATTAAAGAAAGTTCTTTGACAAATTTTTCAAGTAGCTCAAAACCTTTCATACTTCTCCCGCCACTATTAGCAAGTGGAAAAACAGGGAAACATGCGAAGATCAAAGCTCACGTCCTCATAAAATCGTATACGCTTTAAATGAGTTGGAAAAAAGCTTAGTCGTTTCCGTCAGGAAAACTACCCGGTTGCCTTTGGATGAAGTTTGCAAAACCAATCCTATTAAACATAGGCTCACTCAGCCCAATACCGCAAAAACGAACGGCATGGTAGAAAGAGCCAACAGAATCATTAAAAAAGAAACCATTCTTAAAGAGAATTACGCAAATAAAGAAGAAATGGTTGAAAAATGGTTTATGTTAAAACCTGAAATTTTTAAACAAAATCTTTGTGAATTTAAAAATAAAATTATAGGTTTGAGCTTAATTAAAAGTCCAAGTTTTCATAAACAACCTTGTGAAACTTGACAACTATAATAGATAAACAACAAATATCCAAAAATATAGGGATATGGAACGTAACATAAATTTAAAATCTGTTTTTATGATGATGGCAATTCTCACGGCCTTTACCCTAAAAGGCGGTTCATATGAAACGGATACCTTCAAGACGAAGAACAATCACGAAGTGGCGATTACTTTCATTAAGCATGGAAGCCTGGCACTTACTTTCAACAATTTATCCATCCAGGTTGATCCGGTTTCCATGTATGCCGACTATTCGACTTTTCCAAAAGCCGACATTATTTTAATTACGCACGAACATGATGACCATTTCGATCCAAAAGCCATCCAAACGTTATCGAAAGAAAATACGCTACTCATCATGAACGAAGCAAGTGCAAAGAAATTGGGAAATCCGAAAGCCGAAATAATGAAAAATGGCGACAAAATAAAAGTCTCGGATCAAATCTTGATAGAAGCTGTTCCTGCATACAATACAACACCCGGGAGGGAACAATTTCATCCCCGCCATCGCGACAACGGTTATATCCTGACCATTGACGGACTAAGGATTTATATTGCCGGCGACACGGAAGACATTCCCGAGATGAAAAACCTAAAAAATATCGATATTGCATTCCTTCCGGTGAATCAACCTTACACCATGACTGTTACGCAGGCCGTAAACGCAGCCAACATGTTTTTGCCAAAAATTCTCTATCCCTATCATTTTGGAAACACCAACGTAAAACAATTGAAGGAAGCATTGAAAAACAGCGGCATAGAGGTCCGACTAAGAAAAATGGAATAAAGTCCGGGCAATCCTCTAAACAAAATAATGGACGAAAAATACCTGATAAACGAATTGAAAAACAAAAACAAAGTAGTGTTCGATTTTGTTTTTACCTATTATTATTCAGGTCTTTGTGCATATGCCCGAAGATGGGTTATAGATGAAGATACGGCGGAAGACTTGGTGCAAGATTTTTTTGTACATTTATGGACAGAAGGACACAAGCTTGAAATCACTTCATCCCTCAAATCGTACTTTTTTGCATCCATCCGAAATATGAGCATTAATCATCTAAAACACAATCAAGTAAAAAAACGATACGAAAATTATATAACAAAGCAGCACTCCGAATCTTTACAATTCACCGAATGGGAATTTACAGAAGCCGAAATAATCGAACTAGTCGAAAAAACCATGGAAAAATTGCCGCCCCGCTGTCGCGAAGTATTTTGTCTCAGCCGCTTTGAAGGAAAAAATAATGCCGCCATAGCCGAAATGTTGGATATATCTAAAAGAACGGTTGAACTCCAAATCAGCAATGCCTTGAAAATATTGCGTACCGAACTAAAAGATTATTTACCACTAGTGGTTCTTCTTTGGTTACTAAAATAGTTTTCATACCTACAAAACATATAAAGCAGTTCTGTTTTATAGCCAAGATTAAGAAAAATTCTTCTCATTTTAATAATTTTCTCTCAACGTATATGTGTTTTATCAAACTAAGTTGTCTTTATAGTAAAAGGGCGAAATTTTTTGCCATTTTTATATAAAACATAATGAAGATTGAGTACGATTACGACAAATTATTGGGCGATTATTTTTCAGGAAAGCTGAATGCCGACGGAAGAAAGCATGTGGAAGATTGGATAAATGCATCGGAAGAAAACCGTGCTGTCTTCTTAAATGCCGAAAAAGTATGGCATGCGCTTAATCTTTTGGAAGAAATGAAAAAATACGATGCCGGCAAAGCATTGGAAAAAGTTCACGACAAAATCGGAGAAATTTCTCATCGCAACAAAAAAAGATTCTTATTTTATTGGCAACGAATAGCTGCCGTTTTGCTAATCCCTTTACTCATTGCCACCCTTGGAATCTATTTTTTCCGTACGACAAAAACACCAACCAACCCAATTGTTTGGCAAACAATTTCTACTCCAAACGGAGTAAGATCGCAAATACAACTTCCGGACGGAACAACGGTATGGCTGAATTCCGGATCGAAACTCACCTACCCGTCCATTTTCTCTGCCAATGAACGAACGGTTCAACTGGCGGGAGAGGCATATTTTGAAGTAGCAAAAAACAAACAGAAACCTTTTTACGTGGATCTCGGTAAAGTTGGAATCGCCGTGACCGGCACAACTTTCAATGTTGCCCATTACTCGGATGAAAAACAAACGGAAGTTGTGCTGACATCGGGGAAAGTCAAACTTGTTGAACAGGAAGGAAACAAGCGGCTCGATATAGTCGAAATGAAACCCGGAGAGAAGGCCGTTTACGAAGAATCTTCGCGCAAAATTACCCTAGTTCAAACAGATACGGAAAAACACACCTCATGGATCAACGGTTATCTTATTTTTAGGGACGATGTAATGACGGAAGTTGTCAAAAAACTCAGCCGCCAATTCAATGTCGACATCGAAATTGCGGATCCTGAAATTGCACAATACGTTTATACGGCTACATTTAAAGATGAAACGCTAGAGCAGATACTCTTTCTTCTGCAAAAAACTTCTCCCATCTCTTATACCATTCAGCCTGCAAAACAATTAAATAACGGGAGCTTCGAAGCACAAAAAATCATTTTAAAAAAAGAAAAAACACACGACATATCGAATAATTGTTTACTTTTGCAATACAGCAAGCGATCCATGTTGTTTTCACGGAAAAGATGATACCGATTAAGTATAAAAAGAAACAAGAAATTTTTAAAAAATATCCAATTTAATAAAAATACAAACAATGAAGACCAACAAACTATGCTGGCTGATGGCTATAGTAGCCATCGTTGGCTGTACCAACAAACAAAAAGAAGTTCCCAAAGAAACGACTACTCTTTCGGGATTAAAGCGAAGTAATTTTCAAACGATTGTTGACGGTGATTCCACCGATTTGTATGTGTTGAAAAATGCAAACGGAATTGAAGTGTGCGTGACAAATTACGGTGGACGAATTGTTTCCATAATGGTACCCGACAAAGATGGGACTATGCAAGATGTAGTATTGGGTTTTGATTCTATTCAAGATTACATCAATATTCCCACTGATTTTGGAGCAACTATTGGTCGTTATGCTAACAGAATTGCCTATGGAAAAATTACAGTAGCAGGAGTGGAATATCAACTTCCACAAAACAATTACGGCCACACGTTACACGGGGGGGATGAAGGCTTTCATACCAAAGTTTTTAAAGCTGTTCAACCCGACAGCCAGACGGTAGAGCTGTCTTACTTGTCACCCGATGGAGAAGCCGGTTTCCCCGGAAACCTTAACGTAAAAGTAACAATGAAACTTACCGACGACAATGCCATCGATATCGGTTACGAAGCCGAAACCGACAAGGAAACGGTCGTAAACCTTACCAATCATTCCTATTTCAACTTGAGTGGTAATCCTGCGAATACCATTTTAGATCATGTGTTGATGATCAATGCGGACAGCTATACGCCCATTGACAGCACTTTTATGACTACCGGGAAAATCGAGAAAGTGGAAGGGACTCCGATGGATTTTAGAACACCTACGCCTGTTGGTGCGCGTATCGACAGCGATTTTGAACAATTAAAATTCGGTAAAGGATACGATCATAACTGGGTATTGAATACACAAGGCGATGTTTCTCAACTTGCCGCTGCCGTGTATTGCCCACAAACCAATATCCGACTGGAAGTATATACCACAGAACCCGGGTTGCAAGTATATACAGGCAACTTTCTCGATGGAACAATCACCGGGAAAAAAGGTATTGTTTACAATAAGCATGCTGCCATCTGTCTGGAAACGCAAAAATATCCGGATTCACCCAATAAACCCCATTGGCCTTCGCCTTACCTGAAACCGGGAGAGAAATATACCGGTCGGTGTGTATACAAGTTTGCAACACAAAATTAAATTTGAATTGATGAAGTCCCTCCAACAACTCCATTCAAAGCGATTTTTCAAAAAATCATTTGAATGGAGTTGTTGCAATTAAAAAAATAATGAAAACGACTTTTAGGAGGGGCTCATCAATTTCTAAAATTCATCTGTCTCAATTATTATCGTATTTGCAGTATTCCCCCTCTTTAATTCTGTAATGAAGTTAATCGTTATGTGAAAATCGGCAAGAAACAGCCGGAAAACCGGGTTTATTCGCTTGCTACTATTAATAGAGATTTATTAATTACCCGATAACCATGACTCCATTAATAAAAGACAACATACGAGAAAAAGAAAAAACAAAAAGACTATACGAAATAGGATTAAGTTTATTGATAATCTTTCATATTACTTCCTGTGGATTAAAGCAAAAAGAGGATCATCCCGATTCATCGGATCAAATAGAAACATCGCATATCCATGAATATGGAATATGTATCGATTCGTTAAATGTTAACCGGTATAAAATAAAAAAAGGCGACTATCTTGCTTCTATATTAACGGAGCTAGGATTCACGGGGACAATATCCGATAAAATAAGTCAAACCGTTTCACCCTATTATTCTCCTTCAAAACTACAAATCGGGAATACCTATGCAACCATTACAACACAAGATTCCACTTCAAATATTGAGTATCTTGTTTTTGAAAAATCAAAAACCGAATATGTGGTAGTAGATCTCTCATCAGACAACATTAAAGCATACGAAGGTGAGAAACCCATCACCTTGCAACGCAAATATATCGAGGGAACAATCACTTCTTCGCTATGGAACGCAATCATCGATGCCGAAGTTCATCCGCTGCTTGCGCTTAAGCTGTCCGATCTCTATGCTTGGCAAATCGATTTTTTTGACATAAAAAAGGGAGATTCGTTTCGTTTGATGTATGATGAAGCCTACATCGATGATACCACCTTCGTGGATATAGCTTCGATAGAAGGTGCGGTTTTTACGCATCAAGGCAGAGCATACTGTGCAATTCCCTTCAAACAGGATTCAGTGAGAGAATATTTCGACGAAGAAGGCAATAGCCTGAGAAAAGAATTTTTGAAATCGCCTCTCGACTTCTTTCGTATCACTTCCAAATTTACCAATTCGCGCTATCATCCTATCCTGAAACGATACCGGGCGCATCATGGCGTAGATTATGCTGCACCTGTAGGTACACCGGTAAAAACGATCGGCGATGGTGTAGTGATTGAGAAAGGATATCAACAAAACGGAGGAGGAAATTATCTAAAGGTAAAACATAATAGTATATACACTACAACCTATATGCATCTGAGCCGGTTTGCCAAAGGAATTAAAAAAGGAAGTTTTGTGAAACAAGGAGATATCATCGCTTACGTGGGATCAACCGGCTTGTCTACCGGGCCTCATCTCGATTTCCGTGTGTACAAAAACAATCAACCGATCAATCCACTCACTATGGAGGCTCCTCCCTCTTTACCCATAAAGCCTGAGTTAAGGGACAGTTTTCTGGTAGTTCGAGCCAATGTACTGTGGCAATTGGATAGTTTGCAGCAATCTACGCGGCTATATGCTTCGATGCCCGATTCGTTAACTCAAGATCTGTAAATGTAATTTTCAATCGGAAAACGTTTGTCCACATTATAACCCTTTTATTGTTTTTCAATGATAAACAAAAAACAAAGCATTGGTTTCAAAGCCGGGTTAAATTACCGTTGACTTTATACTCATAATACTTACAATATTCTCGAAGTCCGCATTCCTCACATTTTGGGTTTCGTGCGGTACATACATATCGTCCGTGAAGGATCAGCCAATGATGTGCTTTCGACAACAACTCCTTCGGAATATGTTTCACCAGCTCTTTTTCCACTTCCAATGGTGTTTTTGCGTTATCTGTCAATCCCAAACGATTCGAAACCCTGAATACATGCGTATCCACCGGCATCGCCGGAACATCGAAAGCCACGGCAAGCATCACATTTGCCGTCTTGCGCCCAACACCGGGTATCGTCAACAGTGAATCGATATCCGCCGGTACTTCCCCTCCGAAATCATTCACCAGTTTTTGTGCCATTTTTACCAAATTTTTTGCCTTGTTGTTTGGATATGAACACGATTTGATGAATTCATATACTTCGTCCGGTGAAGCTGCGGCCAAAGCTTCGGGAGTGGGGTAAGCTTCAAATAAAGGAGGAGTAATCGTATTCACCCGTTTGTCGGTACACTGAGCCGATAACATCACCGCTATCAACAATTGAAAAGGATTATCGTAATGCAATTCCGTTGCTGCCGATTGTGCATTTGCTTCAAACCATTGCAACACATTTTTATAGCGTTCTGCTTTTGTCATTATAATTCCAATTGATTCAAAACATGCACAGTGTGGCAGGCCACCAAACATGCTGTTTCTGTCCGCAAACGGTTTTCTCCAAAACTAATCGGTTGAAAGCCCTTCTCTATTGCTTTTTGTACCTCCTCTTCACTGAAATCACCCTCCGGACCTATTAATAATAAAGCGTCTTCCCCTTTTTTATATGTTTGGGTCAGCGGTTCTTTTTTCAGAGGATAACAATGGGCTATAAATTTTCTGCCCGAAAAAGGCATTGAAACAAACTCTTGGAAAGGAATCATTTCGTTTAAACAGGGCAACACTGCCTGCCGAGATTGCTTCATAGCCGAAATTATGATCTTTCTTAGTCGTTCGGATTTAACTTCTTTTCGCTCCGAAAACCGGCAAAGCAATGGAGAAATTTCGTCTATACCGATTTCTGTCGCTTTTTCGACAAACCATTCATTACGCTCCATATTTTTGGTAGGAGCAAAAGCGATATGAAGAGAGAAATTCCAACTTTTACCGCGAAAAATCTCTTTTTCTATACTTACTACACAATGCTTGGGATGAGCTTCTGTGAGAATACAATCGTAGAAATATCCTCTTCCGTCGGTTATGGTTAATCTGTCGCCTTCCCTCATGCGCAACACTTTAATGCAATGATGCGACTCTTGTTCAGGAAGTTGGGGATTCTCTCTGATATCGGGACAATAAAACGGTGTATCAGACATATGCCGATGAAATCACGATTTGTTTTCCCTGCGTTTGATTTCATCCCGAAGGCGGGAAGCCAATTCGTAATTTTCTTCCCTGACGGCTTCTTCTAGTCGGTTCTTCAATGCGTCGATACGAAGGTGGGAAAGATCGTCCGGAACCTTATCCTCTTCGCTTTCGGGAGCTTGTTCTCCGGAGAATGCAGCTATCCCTTCATCGAAAACAATCGCCATGTTTTTCATAATCTCTTCTGTGGTATAAATAGGCGAATGTGTGCGCATGGCAATAGCCACCGCATCGGAAGTCCGCGAATCAATTCGATATTCTTTACCATATTGCCGCAACAACAACTCCGAATAAAAAGCACCGTTTTCAAATTTATGAATGAATGCTTCCACCAATTCGATATTGAGCTCTTTAAAAATGGAATGAATAAGATCGTGAGACAATGGTCGCGGAGGAGTTATATTTTCTATTACGAGAGCAATAGATTGCGCTTCGGGAGTACCTATGACAATCGGCAACCGTCTCAAGCCGTTTTCTTCGGCAAGAATAAGTGCATATGCTCCTGCTTGCACTTGGCTAAACGAAATACCCAATACAGAAAGTTTAACTCGATTTTCCACAATAAATTCCTTTTAATAATCTTAAATGATAAGACTTCAAATATAGCATTTTTCAGTATAACAAAAACCAAAATCCCAAACAAATAGAAAAAAATGATTGATTTTTTCCTTTATTTGAAGGAAATTGTTATCTTTGCAGGCGCAAATTGAAATGGTGGTTGTAGCTCAGTTGGTTAGAGCGACGGATTGTGGTTCCGTAAGTCGTGGGTTCGAATCCCATCTTCCACCCATTGTAGGGAATAGTTTTTTCATTCTTTCATGATTTGTTTTAGGTAATCACGTATTTTTATAATACGTGATTTTTTTTATTGCCTTCTTCGAAACTCCGAACAAACGATTGCCGCAGCGGCTGCTACATTCAACGATTCTGATGTTGTGCGTAAAGCCGGATAATTCGGAATGAATAACCGTCGGTTAACCCATTTTTCAACATGAGGGCGAATGCCACTCCCTTCGTTACCCATTACAACAAAACCATTCTCAGAAAGGTCTGTCTTGTAAATATTCTCCCCATCCAAAAAAGTGCCGTAAATAGGCAATTCGGAATTATTCTTCAAAAAATCGTCCAAATCGATATAGTGCACTTTTACTCGCGCAATAGCTCCCATTGTAGATTGAACGGTTTTTGGAAGATAAATATCCACCGTATCGGGTGAACAAAAAATATCTTCGATACCAAACCAATCGGCTATACGGACAATCGTTCCCATATTCCCGGGATCCTGAATCCCATCCAATACCAAATGAATGTTGGTTTTAAGATTGACCGAAGAAAAATCATTTTCGGGTTGATAAAACACGCCGATAACGGGTGGAGCCGTCTTTAGAAACGAAGCTTTTTTCAGCTCTTCTTCCGAAGCTGCAATTATTTCGACACCCTTATTTTTTAAATGCGCAAATTCATACAACATTTCGGGTAAAACCGCAATAAACTGACATTGACACGAAACCAACAAATCGGAAACCAACTTCTTTCCCTCGGCAACAAAAGTACCATGTTCCATGCGGCGTTTTTTATCCTTTAACGATTGAATGTATTTTATTTTGTTTTTACTCAACATCATATGTTAATCATCAATTGGCAAATTTAAAAAACAATATCCATTTTAAATGGCATGATCACGAAAAAAAACATATCTTTGCGAAAGAGAAATAAATTAAACTATTGTCTGTAGTGCCATATTTTTTGGAAAACTAAAAATCAATAAAAAACTTAATCTTATGAACGACAATTCATTAATGAACAAAGCGGCGGATAACATCCGCATTCTTTCCGCCTCGATGGTAGAAAAAGCCAAATCGGGACATCCCGGCGGTGCAATGGGTGGCGCAGATTTTATCAATGTATTATTCAGTGAATTTCTAGAATATGACCCCGAAAACCCTACATGGGAATCTCGAGACCGTTTTTTTCTTGATCCCGGACATATGTCTCCAATGCTCTACTCGGTATTGTGCCTCTGCGGAAAATTTTCATTAGATGAATTAAAACAATTTCGTCAATGGGGGAGCCCTTGCCCCGGACATCCTGAAATCGATATCGAAAGAGGGATCGAAAATACATCCGGCCCGCTTGGACAAGGACATGCTTTTGCCGCCGGCGCAGCAATTGCCGCCAAATTTTTGAAAGCACGTTTAGGAGATATTATGGATCAGACTATTTATGCATATATTTCGGACGGAGGCATACAGGAGGAAATTTCGCAGGGTGTTGGGCGTATCGCAGGACATTTAGGATTAGATAATTTCATTATGTTCTATGATTCCAATGATGTGCAGCTTTCCACAAAAACCTCTGTTGTTACCAGCGAAAACGTGGCCCAAAAATACGAAGCATGGAACTGGAAAGTAATCACCATCAATGGAAACGATGTAGATGAAATTCGCAACGCACTAAAAGAAGCAAAAGCAGAAAAGGAACGACCTACCCTCATTATCGGAAAAACAATTATGGGAAAAGGCGCCGTAGCATCCGATGGTTCACCATTTGAAAATCAGGTTTCCACTCACGGACAACCCTTAAGCGCAGCAGGAGCAGATTTTGAAAAAACGATAAAAAATCTTGGGGGCGATCCAAATGATCCTTTTAAAATTTTTCCCGAAGTTGACGAATTATACCGAAAAAGAAGAGAAGAATTAAAAGAAATTGTCGCTGCAAAAAAAGCACGATACAACAAATGGGCAGAGGCAAATCCGGAATTGGCCGCCAAAAAAGAAAAATGGTTCTCTCGCGAACTGCCGGATATCGATTGGAGTAACATTCAACAAAAATCAAATATTGCCACTCGTGCAGCTTCGGCAACCGTATTGGAAGTCCTTGCCCAAAAAGTGGAAAATATGGTAGTGGCTTCAGCCGATCTTTCAAATTCCGATAAAACAGATGGATTTTTAAAACATACCCGTCCTTTTGCCAAAGGGGACTTTTCAGGAGCGTTTCTACAAGTGGGTGTAGCAGAATTTACGATGGCCTGCCTGTGCATCGGAATGAGTTTGCATGGGGGTGTAATTCCTGCTTGTGGAACATTTTTCGTGTTCTCCGATTACATGAAACCGGCCATTCGTATTGCCGCATTAATGGAAAAACCGGTTATTTTTATCTGGACTCACGACGCATTTCGTGTGGGTGAAGACGGGCCAACCCATCAACCGGTTGAACAAGAAGCCCAAATCCGTTTAATGGAAAAATTGCAAAATCATAGCGGACATAATTCCATGCTCGTTCTTCGTCCGGCCGATGCAAACGAAACCACCGTCGCATGGAAAATGGCGATGGAAAATACCAAAACACCCACAGGATTGATATTTTCACGACAAAACATTAAAGACCTTCCGGCAAAAACATCGCGCTATCAAGAAGCCTTACAAGCCGAAAAAGGTGCTTATATTGTTGAAGACGATCCCGACTACGATGCAATACTGCTGGCCTCCGGTTCCGAAGTTTCAACCTTGGTCGAAGGTGCTGAATTGCTGCGCAAAGAAGGTATAAAGGTGCGCATCGTATCCGTTCCTTCCGAAGGATTATTCAGAAATCAAAACATCGAATATCAGGAATCTGTCTTACCGAAAGGTAAAAAGAAATTCGGGTTGACAGCAGGTTTACCCGTAACGCTCGAAGGACTTGTTGGTGCTGATGGAACCGTATGGGGAATGAATTCATTCGGATTCTCGGCTCCTTATAAAGTGCTTGACGAAAAACTGGGTTATACCGCAGAAAACGTTTATAACCAGGTGAAAAAATTATTAAACAAATAAAAACCTAAGGGAATAAAAACAACACTACTATGTCGTCAGCCAACAAAAGCAGCAAACCCGTAGGCTTAGCGTCAGACCATGCGGGTTTCGCAGCGAAACAACATGTAATAAAATTTCTGACGGAAAGAGGTATTCCTTATAAGGATTTTGGCACATATTCTGCTGAAAGTGCAGACTATGCCGACTACGGGCATCCTTTGGCAAAAGCCGTGGAAAACGATGAGTGTTATCCCGGTATTGCCATTTGCGGAACAGGAAACGGAATCAATATGACGGTAAACAAACATCAGGGTATTCGCGGTGCATTATGCTGGAACAAGGAAATAACCTATTATGCTCGCGCCCATAACGATGCCAATATTCTTTCGCTTCCCGGTCGTTTTTTGTCGGAAAAAGAAATTTCCGAAATTATGGAAGTGTTTTTAAATACACCCTTTGAAGAAGGCAGACACCGTCGCAGGATCGATAAAATTCCTTGCGACGAAAAATGTTGCTGAAAATTTTTCGCTATATAAAGTTTGATGATGACACAAAACACATCAAGCCAATGGATAATCCTGCAATTATCGCAATGAAGATCATACGTTCCCGTTTTTCTCATCTTTTTATGATCACAATCATTTGTCTTATTGGGGGTTGTGAAATGCAGGTTATGGATTTTGACAACACGCCAAGAGGCAATTTCGAAGCTCTCTGGACTATTATGGATCGACACTACTGCTTCTTCTCCTACAAGAATATCGATTGGGATTCGGTATACTACGCCTACAGTCCAAGAGTTACGCATACCATGAGTAGCGAATCGCTATTCAAACTGTTGGGAAACATGCTGGAAGAACTGAAAGATGGCCATGTGAATCTGATTGCCTCTCACGACATGTCGCGCTATTGGAAATGGCAAGAAGACTTTCCGGCCAATTTTGATCTTACCATTCAAGAAGAATATTTGGGAACAGACTATCTTATTGCAAGCGGCATGAAATATAAAATTTTGGAAGATAATATTGGTTATGTGTATTATGGCAGTTTCTCAAACGATGTTGGCAATTCGGGCCTTTCGCAAATTTTAAGCCGCATGGCCATTTGCAAAGGAATGATTATTGATGTGCGCGATAACGGCGGCGGTAGTTTGGTAAATGTTGAACGGATCGCCAGTCGTTTTTTTAATGAAAAAACACTTATAGGATACATTTCTCACAAAATAGGACCGGGTCATGATGATTTTTCGCCTTTATACCCAAAATATATCGATAGCCATAAAGGAATCCGATATCAAAAACCGGTAGTGGTACTAACCAACAGAGGATGTTACAGTGCCACCAACGAGTTCGTCAGCATCATGAAATATGCACCAAACGTTACCATAGTCGGAGACAAAACCGGTGGCGGAAGCGGTTTGCCTTTTTCGTCGGAATTGCCCAATGGATGGTCGGTACGCTTTTCGGCCTGCCCAATGTTTAACGCCGAAAAAGAACATATTGAATTTGGTGTAGACCCCGACGTGGAAGTAATGATGCTTTCTTCTGATTCCGAGAAAAAGATCGATACCATTATCGAAAGAGCGAGAGCTATCATCGAAAATAAATCAAAACACTAATTTTTTTAAAAACACCTCGAAGCATTTATCATGATTTAAGTTTCTTTTGGTAAGCAGGTTGCTTTCTTCCAAAAGAATGACTAATTTTATGAAGAACTCCTATGGGAATGGGAAATAGAGAAACTACGAACTCTCATCTCATACAACCAAAAGAATCAATGCGTCAAAACTAAAGTAAAATATGGATTGAACAACATACCGAAAAAAATAAAATTTGGTGAATAAAATTGTAAAAATCTTTAACCCCGAATAACATGTCAAGACCAATAACATTATTTACCGGACAATGGGCCGATCTTCCCATTGAAAAAATATGTAGGAAAGCTAAATCGTTTGGTTACAATGGACTCGAACTTTGTACATGGGGCGATCATTTGGAAATCGATAAAGCCGACCAAGCGTACTGCGACGAACGAAGAGCACTCCTCAAGAAATACGGGCTCAATTTGCATGCCATCTCTGCACATCTCGTAGGACAATGCGTATGCGATGCCATTATCGATGAACGTCATAAAGCAATTCTGCCGGATTATATCTGGGGCGATGGAAGTCCCGAAGGTGTGCGACAACGGGCTGCCGAAGAAATAATTAAAACGGGAAAAGTAGCCAAAATGCTAGGAATCGACACAGTAGTGGGTTTTACCGGAAGCCCTATATGGCATATGTTTTACCCCTTCCCCCCTATACCGGCAGGTACGATTAAAAAAGGATACGAAGAATTCGCTCGGCGCTGGACCCCGATCCTTGATGAATTTCAAAAACTTGGAGTAAAATTTGCTCTTGAAGTCCATCCTACTGAAATCGCATTTGATATTCATACAGCACATCTTGCTCTGAAAGCCCTCGATAACCATCCGTCTTTCGGATTCAATTACAATCCTGCTAATCTGGGATATCAACATGTTGATTATGTTCGATTTATTTATGAATTTCCCGATCGTATTTTTCACGTTCACATGAAAGATGTTTATTGGAGCGATACACCATCGGAAGCCGGTATTTACGGCGGTCATGCGGAATACGACGATTATCGTCGATATTGGCATTTCCGAAGCCTAGGTCGCGGAAAAATTAATTTTGAGAATATCATTCGCGCCCTTAACAATATCGGATACAAAGGTCCCCTATCCGTAGAATGGGAAGACAATAACATGAATCGTGCAGCGGGTGCCATTGAATCCTATCGCTATATAAAAAAAATGGACTTTAAACAGTCGGATGTGCCGCTCATCCACCGGCGCAGAATTTCTCAATGCAAAAAGTGATGAATTCCAACCAACATTCTAACAATAAAAATTGTAATTCATATGAAAACCTTACTCATGCTTATTTTCTCAACCCTTTTTGCTACAAGTCTTATGGCCGAATCATATGTATTGAAATCGCCCAATGGAAAATTACAGATAAACGTGGAAATCTCAGATAATATCCGATTTTCCGTAAATCACGAACAAACAGAAGTAATTGCTCTCTCTCCTGTTTCCATGACACTTACCGATGGAAGAGTGTGGGGAAAAAAACCCAAGTTGAAAAGCAAAAAGACACAAAGCGTTAATCAATTTGTTAGTTCACCACTATACAAGAAAAAAGAAATTCCCGATATATATAATGAACTAACGCTGAATTTCAAAGGAAATTACAGCATGATTTTCAGAGCGTATGATCAAGGTGTGGCCTATCGATTTGCAGCTACGAGTAAAGATAGTATTTACATTCAGGACGAAGAAGTAAATCTTCATTT
Source organism: Bacteroidales bacterium UBA4179 (assembly GCA_002381125.1). Taxonomy (GTDB): domain Bacteria; phylum Bacteroidota; class Bacteroidia; order Bacteroidales; family Dysgonomonadaceae; genus Anaerorudis. The sequence continues at coordinate 112,859 of DFUT01000042.1, forward strand.
CAGCCACAATTATCCAACCATAGTTCCCTACGTTCGACAAGACAATCCGCAAACATTTGAAGAACAGTTTTTCAATTCGTTTGAAAACACATACACCCATTCGAAATTAAGCGACCTTGACAAAAAACGGTTAATGTTTTTGCCCTTGATAGTAGAACTGAACGATGGCAAGAAACTATGCATCACCGAAGCCGATTTGGAAAGTTATCCGGGGCTTTATCTGAATAAAGGAGAATCCCAATCGTTGCAAGGAGTGTTTGCACCCTATCCCAAGCAGGTAAAACAAGGTGGGCACAATATGCTCCAGGGATTGGTTACCGAAAGAGAAAGCTATATTGCCAAATGCCAAGGGAATCGTAATTTTCCTTGGCGCGTTTTTGTTGTTTCAACAAGCGATAAAGAACTACTGGATAACGACCTGGTATATCTGTTGGCAGAACCTTCACGAGTGAAAGACATCTCGTGGGTCAAACCCGGCAAAGTGGCATGGGAATGGTGGAACGATTGGAACATTTACGGTGTGGATTTCAAATCGGGTATCAACAACGAGACATACAAGTATTACATCGATTTTGCCTCAGAAAACGGAATTGAATACGTTATTTTGGATGAAGGCTGGGCCGTAAACAAAAAAGCCGATTTACTACAAGTGATTCCCGAAATCGATATTCAGGAACTGATAAATTACGGAAAGTCCCGAAATGTGGGAATTATTCTTTGGGCCGGCTATTGGGCAATCGATCGCGATATGGAAAAGGTATTCAAAACCTATTCCGACATGGGGGTCAAAGGGTTTAAAGTCGACTTCATGGACAGAGACGACCAGGCAATGGTCGATTTTTATTACCGCTGTGCCGAAACAGCAGCCAAGCATCACCTGATGATCGATTATCACGGAGCATATAAACCAACAGGTTTACATCGCACCTATCCCAATGTGATCAATTTTGAAGGGGTTTACGGATTGGAACAAGTAAAATGGGCACCTCCATCAATCGATATGGTAACCTACGATGTAACCATGCCTTATATTCGAATGTTGGCGGGACCGTTGGATTATACCCAAGGAGCCATGCGTAACGCTACAAGAGAAAACTATCGCCCGATAAACAGCGAGCCGATGAGTCAGGGCACGCGTTGCCGCCAATTGGCCGAATACGTGGTATTCGAATCGCCGCTGAATATGCTTTGCGACAGCCCATCAAATTATCTCAGGGAGCCTGAATGTACCCGCTTTATTTCCGACATACCCACTGTTTGGGATCAAACCCTTGCCGTAGACGGAACAATAGGCGAATATATTGTTATGGCTCGTAAAAAAGATGATGTTTGGTATATAGGAGGCCTAACCAATTGGGAAAAACGTGAAATTACAGTGGATTTAACTTTCCTCGATAAAAGCAGTTACGAAATTGAACTATTCAGCGACGGGGTCAATGCCGATCGCGCTGCGCGCGATTATAAACGGGAAATCGTTCCGCTTCCCAACAATCGGAAATTAACAATTACACTCATGCCCGGTGGAGGATTCGCCGCAAAAATCAAGAAAAAACAATAGCTTTGAACTTAACTTGCTTTACTGATAGGAGTTCACATCTCGACCCTGTATAGAAAGTTGAAACGAAACAAAAACAAGCGTGGCGGTTATTCTTGGCTTCTAGCCCATGAAATGGCAGAGGAACATAAAGAACGTTTACCGGAGAGGAGGTCGATACCGAAATGAATTAAGCGAAAAGTGTTGGGATTAATTTGGGAAGATTGGTCTCCCAAACGCATTGTCGCCATAAGCCGAAACACCGTAAAAGACCCGTGGGTTCGGTAAAAACATACCCAACCATACAAGTATACGTGAAAGGCCACGGGAAGTCGACGGGAGCAGGTTTGGAGACTTTGAAACAGATGCTGTGATTGGGGCGAATAATTCGAAGGTTATTCCGACAATAGCAGAGCGAAAAACGAATTATCCAACAATAAAAAAATTACCGAAAGAAAGGGACTCCTGGGAGGTTGCAAATGAGGTCTTTAAAATATTGCTGCCTTTCAAGGATACACTAAAAACCATAACTACGGATAACGGGGCAGAGAAAAATTGAATTTTAATTCACCAAAAAATGAGTTTTACAAACATTTAGTGTAAATTCGCATTTGCCGGTTGACTCTACACTTCCTTAAATTTCATCAAATTGACAATTATTCGAACAGAAATACCTAAATTCGCATAATAAAAATCTCGATTTTTTTCACTGTTAGAGAAATAACAAAAAATGCTGATCAAAATTGTCAATCAATCCAAACATCCTTTACCGGAATATGCCACACTTCATTCGGCTGGAATGGATCTCCGCGCCAATATCGATAAACCTATTGTTTTAAAACCCTTACAACGGACATTGGTGCCAACGGGTTTATACATCCAACTTCCGGATGGATATGAAGCACAAATTCGTCCGAGAAGCGGTTTGGCTATCAAACATGGTATTTCTGTCGTTAATTCTCCGGGAACCATCGATGCCGATTACAGGGGAGAAATATGTGCAATCCTGATTAATTTATCCGATAAAGAATTCACGATTAACGATGGAGATCGAATTTGCCAAATGGTCATCACCGAACACTCTCGAGTTGAATGGCAAGAAGTTGGCGAATTGGATGAAACCGATAGGGGATCGGGAGGATTTGGCCATACCGGCAAAAATTAACACTATATCGTTTACATAATGTATCAAAAACAATCACTTTTTTTAAATAGCTTTACCCTTACTTTTTTTCTTTTTTGCGCCTTTTTCGCAAACGCTCAATCCACACATCTTTCCACAGGGAAAAAAGAAATAGTATTAAACGAAAAGGAACAAAGAAAATTCGATTATTATTTTTATGAAGGTATCAATTCAAAAGTGCAAGGCAAGTATGATGAGGCTTTTGACTATTTGCAACATTGTTATTCCATCGATTCAACCAACGCCAATGTACTGACAGAATTGGGTACATTTTACAATGTACTCGATGAAAAGAGCAAAGCATTGGATTTTTTAAAAAAAGCGGTTAAATACGATCCGAAAAACTATTACTATAACATGATGCTTGCCGGTCTAAACAAAGAATTGGGCAAAAATCAAGATGCCATAGATATTTATCGGTTTCTGTTAAAAGAATACCCCTCAAAATTGGAGCTCTATATGCAGCTTTCACAGGCATATGCCGACAGCGGCGAACTTCAAAAAGCCATTGATGCATTGAACGAATTGGAAAATATTTCAGGCGTTTCGGAAACTACGGCTCTCAGTAAATTTCAGCTGTATTCCATGCTAAACCAAAAAGAAAAAGCTTTCATGGAAATTGAGAATATCATTGCTCAAAATCCTGATGACCCTCGTTATATCGTTCTTCTGGGAGACCTTTATCTGCAAGATGACCAACCGGATAAAGCCATATATTATTATAACCGGGCAAAGGAGGTCGATCCGGATTATCCCAATCTGATACTTTCTATGGTCAATTATTATGAAAAGACAGGAAACCGGGAGGCCGCCGAAGAAGAACTACGAAAAGCCATTGCGGGAGCGGAAATCGACGCCGAGACCAAAATACAGTTACTTACCCGCTATATTGACATCCTTCTGCAGAACAAACGGGACATTAAATTGGTAAACCCACTCTTTGAAACGTTATTTGATCAATATCCCAACAATACCTTTTTAAACCTCATTTACGGCAATGTGTTGCTGCTGCAAGAGAACAAAGAAGAGGCATGGAAACAATTCGAAATTTATACAAAGGCCAATCCCGCCGATCCTGTCGGATACGAACAAATGCTACGCCTTGCTTTACCCGACAGCATCGATAAAATAATTGAAATCACCGAAGAAGCCATAAAACATATTCCCGATGCACCCCAATTTTATTTTTATCTTGGAGCAGCAAAATACCAACAAGAAAAATATAAAGAAGCTCTCGACGTATTCGAAGAAGGATTAAAGTCGGCAAAAATCGATAATCCGTTGCTTAAATCCGATTTTTACGGTCAGATCGGCGACTTGTATTATTTTCTAGGAAACAAAGAAGCGGCTTTTGAAAATTATGAAAAAGCGTTAAAACTCAACCCGCAAAATCTGCACGTATTAAACAATTACAGTTATTATTTGTCATTAGAAAAGAAAGACTTGGATAAAGCCGAACAAATGAGCAGTATAACAGTGAAAGCCGAACCGACCAATCCTACCTTCTTAGACACATACGGATGGGTTCTTTTCATGCAGGGAGCATATACCACAGCAAGGATTTATATCGAAAATGCCGTTAAATACAGCGAGGAAGAGCCTTCTGCGGAAATCCTCGAACATTATGGTGATGTGCTATATGTGACCGGAAAACCCGAAAAAGCATTGGAACAATGGAAAAAAGCCAAAGAATTGGGTAGTGATTCAAAAACACTTGACGAAAAAATTCGAACAGGAAAGTATATTGAAGCAAAATGAATACCAACTTCCAAAAAATGAAAGCGCTCGATTATTATCTTATTTTGTTGTCAAGTGTAATTCTTTTGGGTATAAATGCCTGTAAACCCAAAAAAGAAATCATTCGTGCAACCTTGCACACAACAGAGAAAGCCGAAAACGAACTCTTTTCGGATATATTGTCGAACCAATTGGACTTCTCGACTTTTTCGGCAAAATTGAATATATCATTGAGTAACGCAAAACACGCCATGACTTCAAAAGCCAATTTGAAAATCATAAATGATCAAATACTTCAATTATCCGTTCAACCACTTTTCGGCATAGAAATATTCCGTTTTTATATAGATAACGATACCGTTGTCATACTCGATCGAATGAATAAACGTTATGTAAAGGAATCGATAAACGAACTGAAAAACCGCTATCCGGTAGAATTCGATTATCATACGTTGCAATCGTTGTTTACAAACAAGCTTTTTTTAGGAGCGAACAAAGTACTTACGCCATCGGATTATACCCAATTTACATACGGGAGAACCACAACCAACTACTACTTGAAATCGATAAATAACGACTCGTCCATTACTTATCTCTTTACAATTGATGGTGACGATCGGATTACTTTCTCACATTTGTTCCATCCTACGAATAAATATTCATTACAATGGAGTTATAGTGATTTTAAACAGCTCGGAACATATATTTTTCCTTATAAAGGAAGAATAGAAGTAAATTCACCCAAACACAAATTAGATATCGAAATGAATTATACGGATATTGTGCTCAATGAACCTATGGAATTGTCTATTACCATTCCCAAGGGCTATACTCAAACCAATTTCTCCGATATTATAAAAATCATTACAGCAGACAGCCGATGAAAAAATTCGTTATCACATTCTCACTATTTCTCTCCTGTTTTACTTTATTCTCTCAAACCATACAAATCGAATCACTACAAAAACAACGAGAACTATTACAGGAAGAAATTCAAAATACCAATAAGCTTTTTCTCGATGTTAAGAAACACACTACTACTATTTTACAACGTATCAATCTCATTAATAAGCAACTCGAAACAAGAAGGGAGCTCATCACCGTGTATCGAAACGAAATTGCTGCTCTTGAGAAAGAACAAAAACGATTGGAAAAAGAAATTATAAAGCTCAATGAAGAATTGACGAAAAAACAAGAAAACTACGCCAGAGCAATTAAAGGGATGCTAAATCATCAACAGTCTCAAAAAAAATTATTTTTTATACTCTCCGGAAAAACATTGGGAGAATCGTTGCGCAGAATGCAATACCTGAAAGATTATTCAAAATGGCAAAAAAAACAAGCCGAAGAAATCAAAAAGAAACAAGCAGAACTGGCAGAGAAAAAAAACGAACTTGCCAAAGCGAAAACAAATAAAGAAAAAGCGTTGCTCGCACTGCAAAATGAGCAAAACAAACTTGTGAACGAAGAAAAAATGCGTCAAACGGAAATGGCCGAGGCTAAAGGCAGACAGCAAGAGTTGCAAAAAACGCTTCAAGCCAAACGTCAACAAGCAGCCAAATTGAATGCTCAAATCGAAAAATTAATCGCCGAAGAGGTAGCTCGGCAGGAAAGGGAAGCCGAAGCTCGCCGCCGTGCACAAGAAGCAGAAAGAAAACGCGCTTTAGAAGCACAAAAAATCAAAGATAGCCAAAAAAAACAAGAGGAATCGAAGTCGACAATTCAAAAAGAAACAACAGAAGATGTATATGTTGCATCAGCCGAAACATTTAATCTTTCTAAAAATTTTGCAGCCAATAAAGGTAAACTACCCATGCCGGTAACCGGAACTTCTACCATTATATCGAATTTCGGCATTAACAAAAGCAGCGAATGGAATGTATCCATCAATAGTAATGGGATCGATATTCAAGCACAACAAGGTGCCGATATTCGCACCATATTCGATGGGGAGGTCTCAAAAGTATTCTCATTTCCCGGTTCGAACACGTGCATGATTGTTCGTCATGGAGATTATTATACCTTCTATGCCAACATCATTGATCCCTCGGTAAAACAAGGGGATAAAGTAAAAACCGGCCAAGCGCTGGGGAAAATTTATACCGATCCCGATACAGGTATTTCCACGATGCACTTCCAACTCTGGCAAAAAACCAACAAATTGGATCCTCGTCCCTGGATTCGTCCCTAAAACGATACAATCAAGCAGGCAGAGGAATTATTCACCCACCCGGCATGTTATCGCAAAATGCAACTCCCACGCTACGCGGCATGCTCCCGCACCGAACGGTTGCTTCTAATGGTGCAATGCTTCGTAGTTTAATGATAAGCCGGATAAACGAAGTTCATTGAACCGAGGCCTTTATAACCTAATGGGATTGAGGACTGCCCGACATACCAAAAATAAAAAGACCGCCATATTTTACCTGGCGGTCTTTTTATTTTTAAATACAGGGGGAGCCCCCTTTCTTTCTTGAATCACCTATTATTCGGTGAAAAAGATAGCAACACGGTTCCAGTCGTTTTGCGGATACGGTTGTTCTGTATCACCCTTCCAATCCACACTAATACGGCTGCTGTCAATTCCATACTCGTTAATCAACACATCAGCTACAGCCTTAGCACGTTTTTCGGAGAGTTTCCAGTTATATTCAGGATAACCGGTAAGTTTATCGGCATAACCAACAATCTTAACTTTGGCATCCGGATTTTGCTTCAGATATTCGGCTGTATTATAAATGCTCACGTGCTGATGCCTGTCGATCTTGTAAGAATCGATACGGAAGTATACTACGTTAGGCACGTAAACGGTTGCTTCCGGTTGTACTTCCGGGCATTCCGGACATTCCGGACATGATTCGGGACGTTTACTGAGTTCTTCGTTTTCGGCACGCAGTCTGTTGATTTGACTATTCAAATCGTTGATAAGGCTATAATCCATCAATTCGGCAGGTGTGAAGTCTTGTTTTCCGCCAAGGCCGAATTGAACGCCTGCCAATGCCGTCAACATGGCATCATATTCCCAATCACCTTCCGGAGTAGCACCGAAATCGAACGATTCTTGCATCAATCTATAACCGATTTCAAGGAAAAGATTCACATTTTTACCTACGCGGAAATTGTTGATGATACCCCCATTAAGAGTCAACGACTGATTTTGTCTTTTGAACACGGGTTCGCCTTTGACCGGTCTTTCAAACCAATCTTTCATACCGTACATGTACCCGATACCAAGATAAGGCACGAAAGTATAAACTCTATCCGGTTTATACCCCATAATGGCATCGGTCATGTTATACATGATTTCGCCATGACCTCCGGCCCATTTCATTTTTACGTCATTTTCCCAGTCTATCACCGGTTCACCTGCATCTATGGCGAAACGAACACCCCAAATAGGAGAAACCCATTTTCCAAATGTCAGCTGACCGATCCACCCGATTCGATCACCGAAATTGTCAAAATCTTTCATGTTGTAGGTGTCAATACCACCTGCCAATCCCATAAACCAGTTGTCACTGGCCTTATTCTTCAGGTAAACAGTACCGTGAGAAACATTCTGAACTTCTTGAGCACTTATACAAAATGCCACAAGAGCAGAGATTAAAAGTAAACCAAACTTTTTCATAAATTTAAATTTTTAATTTAAACAATTAAATTCTTAATTCCCATAACTCGATAATTA
>DFUT01000011.1 GCA_002381125.1 Bacteroidales bacterium UBA4179
CAGCCCCCTTTTCGTCTTTTTTGTTTCGGGCAGTGATTGTACCGTGCAACAGACCCATGATCGAACGCGACAGGTGTAAACCTATGCCGGTTCCTACATTTTTACCCCTATACTTGTTTTCGCTTTGATAGAAGCGATCGAAAATTTTTTCCGTATCCTCTTCATCGATACCGGGTCCGGAATCGGAAACCACGATTTCGAGATAGTCTTTGGAAGGAAATGTGCTTTTTTTTGCGTCGTGCACCGATCGTAAACTCACGGTAACAATTCCGTTATCCGGCGTGAATTTAAAGGCATTGGATAACACATTCATCATTACTTTATCGAAGTTATCGATATCGATCCACACATTCAATTTGGTCTCTTCGTGTATAAAGTTGAAATCGATATGACGTTTTCGGGCCATGTATTCGAATGTTTTCATCAAATCTTCGAGAAAACCCACCATATCCGTTTCACTGAAATTCATGATCATTTGTCCTTTTTCTATCTTACGCATATCCATCATCTGATTGATGAGGCGAAGAATGCGGTTTGCATTTCGGTACATGATCTGATAAATGTATCGTTTTCGGGAATCGTTTTCAGAAGCCATCAATTTTTCGAGCGGGCTGATGATAAGGCTCATGGGTGTTCTGATATCGTGCGATATATTGGTAAAATATTGAAGTTTGGCTTCATTGATTTCTTCGATATGCTGTCTTCGCATAAGTTCGTGCCGATATTGCATGCGGTCGTGGATATATTTGATTACTCCGAAAATTAACAGAATGGAAAGCAGGGTATAGGCCGTGATGGCTTGCCGGGAAAGATACCACGGAGGAGATATGATAAGAATAATTTCTTTTATCGGCGAATATGTATCGTGGACGGATGCCATAATTTTCAGCCGATATTTGCCATAATTGACATTAGTGAAATGAATTTTATTGACACCCGGTTCGGTATGAATCCACTCGTTGTTGTTGAATCCTTCCAATTGATATCGATAAGAAATTTGTTCGGGAATGCCGTAATCGAAAGTCGAAAATTCGAGATTGAAAATATTGTCGTTGTAATCCAAATAAAGGGTATCCAAGTCGGATATAAAGTATAAAGGTTCGCCCTTTTCACTTTTATTGTTACAAAAAACTGTTTTGTCCCCGATATTTAATGCAATCAGGTATAATTGAAGTTCTTCCCGTTTTTCTTTTATTTGCGACGGATTGAAAAACGTAATGCCATTGATGCCCCCGAAATAAATTTCGCCGCTATGGCTTTTATGGAAAACCCCTCTCGAAAATTCGTTACCCTGCAAGCCGTCGGAATTGTAATAGTTGATGAAGATATTTTCTTTAACATTATATTTCGAGAGACCGTTATGAGTACTCAGCCACACGTTATCTTGTTCGTCCTCGACGATGCCACAGATGACATTGCTCGGCAATCCATCTTCGAGAGTATATTTGTTGAGCAGGGTTTGATTCTTCCCATTCAACACATAAAGTCCTTCGGTAGTACCGATCCAGATATTTCCTTTTTTGTCCTGTGTTATGGTATAGATAACTGCGTTTGACAATTCGGAGGCGATATTGCTTTGAATGATTGAATTTTTCGTGTCAATGACGGAATAACCTTTATAAGTCCCAACCCAAATTCTACCCTCTTTGTCCATAAACAACGAAGACACCCATTCGTTAGAAATCGAATTCATACCGTAATGCCTGATATAGGTTCGCGAGTATGTATCGAACACATAAAGTCCTCCGCCGTGAGTTGCTATCCACAAATTACCGCGATCGTCCTTGATAAGAAAGTTGATTTTGATCGACCAATTGTTGGACTGAATATTGGGAGGAATATCATTGTAGTAAGTGCAGCTGCCCGTATTTTTGTCGAAAAAAGCCAATCCTTGGGAAAAAGATCCCAACCAAATTTCGCCCTTATCCATTTCGACAATGGCCGATACGGTATTGGGAACAGACCCGGACAGATTGGTAAATGCGTGATGAATGGATTTTTTTGTGTTGTTTTCAAGCTGATACAGGCCATCGTTATCTGTACCAACCCATAGGGTGTTTTGTCGATCGGTATATATGGATGCAATGCTGCTTGAACCGATCAAGTTCCGGCTGAAAGATTTATGGCCGATGTAATTGAATTGGTAGGGATTGTTTCTTACCAGGAAAACCCCTTTTTGAAAAAGCCCGAACCACATATTCCCCGCCTTATCTCGCAAAATGGAATGAACTTTTGTTTTCGAGAAATCAAAGGGGGAGGAATTAATCTCTATATTTTCCAGTTGTCGCGTTTTATCGTTTAATTTTCTGAGACCTTGCCCGTCGGTGCCGACAAGCAGCATGTTTTGTTTACGGTCGAAAAATAAGCTTTTTACCGGCAATGATGTGTTGCCTGCCGCATCTTTTAGTGGAACGAAAGAAAAGTGCTGTCGATCGAATACGTAGAGCCCTCCGGAAAGTGTGCCCACAAAAATATTCTTGTCGTCGTCTTCGGTGATAGCGGATATTTCATTATTTCCGATTTTCCGATTTCGTACGTTAAAAGCATGCATTTGTCCGGTTGAAGCATCATACAGATAGAGACCGAAATTTTCGGTACCAATCCAATATCTCCCGTCACTATCCTGAAAAATAAAAGTCAGGTGAGCGGTAGGTAAGTTTGAATTTATTTCAGAAACAGTGTTAAAAATTTTGCCATTCTCATTTGATATTTTTAAAACCCCCTCACCCGATGTACTTAACCAGATAGAGCCATCATTGCTTTCGGTGATAGATGTAATATGGGTATAAATGCGTTTGTCGGATGAAAATAATTTAACTTCTTTAAACTTGTTGGTTTTACGGTCGAACTGCTGCAACCCGTTTATGCAACCCACCCAAAAACGGTCTTTTGAGTCTTCAAACAAGCATCTTACATAATTACTTTTGAGCGATGTTGTGTCTTTGAGGTTATTTTTGTAAACCGTAAATTTAATGCCGTCGAACTTATTCAATCCATCTTCTGTCGCAACCCATATATAATTTCGTTTGTCCTGATAAATATAATTGATCAAGCTGTTGGATAGATCTTTATCGGTGGAATAAAAGATTCCTATCTGGCTGCTTGCATCAAACGCAATACAGCCAAAGAAAATGGATAGAAGAAAAAATTGTTTTTTCACGTTATCTTCCTCGAAATATCTATCGACAAATATACATGATAATTTTCAATTTACACACAACTTATTTATACATATCCCGATATATTAGTAGCTACTCGATGTCAATTCGTAGAATACCAGAACACAGAAAACAAATTTTCAGCTTGTTGACAAGAATAACAAAGAAAAATCGGTGCATCGAATCTTCGAAGCCGGATGATATGCTAAACGCCAACAAATCACACCTATTTCACCGATTGAATGTATTATACAATATAGTGCTTTCTAATTGACCCTCAATCCGCAACTATTATACAACATTTTGTAACAAAATATTCAGTTGATGTAACATACAGAAAAATAAATGAAATATTTAAGCAAATGACATTATTCTGCTTCCTTTAAATTTGTTCGGTAATTTTCATTTACATATAATCAAAATAAATACTAAAACTTTTTTTTAATATATATTTGGTATGAAAGACATCAAAAAAGCATTAACAAAATTGGGGTTTTTGGTATTAGCACTAATTATCCCGGAGTATGTATTTTCTCAAAGTTTTGAGATTAGTGGAACGGTTACCGATGAAAACAACGAAACTTTAATAGGGGTAAACGTTATTGAAGTTGGAACTACTAATGGCACGGTAACGGATGTAAATGGAAGATACAACCTTGTTGTATCTCCAAACTCGTCAATTACATTTTCTTACATTGGTTTTAAAACAAAAACCGTTAAAATTGGCAACCAGAGAGTCATTAATGTGGTAATGGAATCCGATGTTTTGGGATTGGAAGAAGTCGTAGTGATTGGGTATGGACAGATGAGAAGAAGCGACTTGACAGGTTCTGTCGTATCGGTAAGCAGTGAAGCGATACAACAATCCATCTCAACCTCAATCGATCAAGTACTACAGGGTCGTGCAGCAGGAGTACAAGTACAGCAAAATTCAGGCATTCCGGGGTCAAGTTCGACCATTCGTATTCGAGGAGTCAATTCGTTGAATGCATCCAACGAGCCAATCTATGTTGTAGATGGAGTAATCATTGAAGGAGGATCATCGAGCGCATCGAATGTTAACACTAATCCCTTGGCTACAATCAATCCTGCAGACATTCTATCTGTCGATATTCTCAAAGATGCGTCGGCGACTGCTATCTACGGATCGCGGGGTTCGAATGGCGTTATTCTTATTACCACTAGAAAAGGACAAAAAGGAGAAGCCACTATTGGATATAACGGATATGTGGGCTGGCAACAAATTCCAACGAAAATTGATGTGTTGAATTTGCAAGAATATGCTACCCACAGAAATACGTTAGCCGAGTTGGGACTAATAAGTTATAACAATAATTATGTTCGTCCCGATTTATTGGGAAAAGGGACGGATTGGCAAGAGGAATTGTTCAATACAGCATTGATGCATAATCACAACCTTTATGTTTCGGGAGGAACAGAAAAAAACACATACAATTTGAGCGGAGGATTTGCCAATCAAGACGGAATAGCTGCGGGTTCAGGATTTGAAAGATGGAATTTAACGGGGACATTCGACTCGCAAGTAAAAAGTTATTTAAAAGCGGGAGTAACTTTTGCTTTTTCGAATACCTCTCAGAAATTAACCGTTTCGGATCAATCATTGGTTATCACCGCACTTAAAACGCCACCAGACGTTCCTGTACGTAATCCTGACGGATCGTTTGCTGCTTCGAATGAACAGTTTATGCCAACCAATCCTATGGCTATGGCCATGTTGATTGACAACAACAATAAGACCTACGATTTACGATCGAATACTTATTTGGAATTGACGCCGATAAAAAATTTGACCTTCCGTACCGAATATTCGTTCAATAATAATTTGTTCAATACCTATCGCTTTCAACCAACTTATTATTTATCGGAAACACAATTCAGGGACGATAACGAAGGGACCTATTCCAAGCAAAACAATTTGTTTTGGAGTTGGCGAAATATTTTGACCTACGATGCTATTTTTGGATTGCACAAAGTAAATGCCATGTATGGACATGAAATGCAAAAATCCTCGTGGGAATATCTAAATGGTTCGCGTACTGGATTTCCTACCAATGGAGCTACAGATCTTACTCTGGGTGATGCGACCACTGCTGCCAACAACGGATATACAGGTGCAAATGCACTTCTTTCGGATTTTGGGCGAGTTTTTTATTCTTACGCAGATAAATATATGTTGACGAGCACCCTACGTTACGATCGCTCTTCGAAGTTCGCTTCTAAAAATCGTGCTGGATGGTTTCCATCAGCAGCTTTGGCTTGGAGGATCACAGAAGAAGATTTTATGAAAAACGCGACAACGATTGACAACTTGAAACTTAGATTGGGCTGGGGGCTCGTGGGCAACCAAAACATTCCCGACAATTATGCATGGCTGGCTACATACGCTACATCAACCACCAATTGGGGTTCCGGATTAATCGCCGCCAATACACCCAATGAAGACTTGACATGGGAATCAACCAGCTCGAGTAATATCGGTGTAGATTTGAGTTTGTTTAAGGGCAGAATAGAATTTATAGCCGATGCTTACTACAAGAAGACAAACAACCTTTTGCTGCAAGCATCTCTACCCGCCTACGTAGGGACTTCCGGGCAAGGCTCAAGCAGTCGGCCATGGGTGAATTTGGGATCATTAGAAAATAAAGGATTCGAATTTACACTGAATACGGTAAACATCGATCGCAAACAATTTCAATGGCGCAGCAATGTTGTATTTACGTTGAACAGAAACAAAGTTTTATCCATTAATACACAAACCGGAGAAGATGTTCGCTCGATTGAAGACTCGAGTTGGGGAGCAACCGGTTATACGATCATCAACCGCACAGTTGTCGGACAGCCCATCGGGCAGTTTTATGGCTATCAGATAATTGGACGTTTCGAAAAAGCAACCGATTTTTATTATAAAGATGAAAATGGGAACGTAAAACCCATGCCGGTCATGAGTGGATTGACCATAGATGAGCAAAACGGACTGTGGATTGGGGATTATATCTATAAGGATCAAAACAAAGATGGCATTATTGATCAAAAAGACCGCACTTTCATAGGTAATCCCGAACCAAAATTTACGTACGGCATTGGCAACACTTTCCTGATTGGGAATGTAGATCTTACCATTTTTCTGACAGGAGTTTACGGAAATGATGTAGTCAACTATGCACGACGATACATGGGAAATCCGCGTCGTAATATTTCAAACCTATTCAGTTATGCCGTGAATTATGCCCAAACGGATTTGATAGATCCCAACGGCCCCAATGATTACAGAAACGTGAAAATTGTAGGTGGCGACCGGAATATGTGTCGTTTGCCTTTATCCACAGCTACATCCGATTACGATTTTGCCTTCAGCGACCGTTTTATTGAAGATGGTTCATATCTACGAATTCAGAATATATCGTTAGGTTATACTTTCCCGAGAAAATTAATCAGCAGCACAGGCCTTTCGGATTTAAAAGTTTTTGCAAATATTCAGAATGCTTATACTTTCACGAAATACACCGGATACGATCCCGAAGTTGGAATCTCCTACAGTGGTGGTAATCAGTTAATGGGTGTAGACAACGGAAGATATCCGTCTCCAAGAATCTATACGATAGGACTCAATGTTTCTTTCTAAACTTTTTAAAACGATCTAATATGAAAACAAAAAATATAATATTTTCATTCGTCGTAACTTTAGCACTTTCACTTGCCGCGTGCAACGATTTTTTGGATATCAAGCCCAACAATCTGATAACGGGAAGCAGTTTGACGGCCGATAATTTACCTTCACTTACTGCTCCGCTTTATAACAGAGTTTGGTTCGATTTCAACGATAAATTTTATTTTGGATTGGGAGACGGAATGTCTTACAACTTATATGCTCCCTATTCCGATTATGTATATCCCTTTGCAGACTTGTCGGTAACCGGTTTGACAGGACCATTGGTAAGCGCATGGGCTTCACTATATGTCGTCATTCAACAATCTAACAAAGTTATCAAAAGTATTAATGAAAGTTCTGCCAGCCAGGAAGTAAAGAATCAATACATAGCCGAAGCAAGATTTATGCGTGGTACGGCATATTGGTATCTTGCTTCATTATGGGGAAACGTGATTATTACTGAAGATCCTTCGCCGTTGACAACCAACCCTATCGTAAATTCCAATACTCAAAAAGATGCCTTTGAATTTGCTATTCGCGATATGGAATTTGCTGCTAAATATTTACCCGAAACAGTAGGACAAGCTGGGCGGGTAAATCGTTACAGTGCTTTTGGAATGTTATCGCGCTTTTATTTGGCTTATTCAGGTTTTGTTGCTTCTAACTATGGTGAAAATCCAAATGTAGGAACAAGAGATGAAAATTATTTGAATCTGGCAAAACAAGCAGCTAAAAAAGTAATCGAAGAAAGTTCTTTTGCGTTGATGGATAATTATCCGGATTTGTTCAAAATCGAATATAACAACAATTCGGAGTCGATGTTCGCCTTTCAGTGGGTACCCGGACTCAATAGCAGTACCGGATACGGGGTTATTAACACACATCAGGCCTATTTTGCGTACAGTTCCGAAATCACCGGTGATGATGCTGCATGGGGCGACTGGACACGATGCCCATATGACATGATCAAGGAATACGAAAAAAATGATACCATTCGCCGTAAAGCTACATGGATGGGTTATGGAGATCATTATCCCGAAATCAATAAGGCTAATGGAGGCATCACCTACAACCGAAATGTTTCCGGAAACAGCTCCACAACCCTGAATGTCAAAAAAGGCGTAACCGGCTCAAGCAAAGACAATCCTGCTATCGGGAGGATGAATTCTGCTTTAGATAATTACATGCTCCGGTTGGCAGAAGTTTATCTCAATTATGCCGAAGCTATTCTGGGTAATGCGACAAGCACTTCAGATGATATGGCATTGAAATATTTCAACGACGTTCGAAAACGCGCCGGTCTGCCGGCAAAAACAAGTATTACGTGGGAAGATATCCGTCACGAACGCCGGGTTGAATTTTGTATGGAAGGACGCTATTGGTATGATCTGTTAAGCCGTGCTTACTATCAACAACAGGAAGTAATCAACTACATCAAAAATCAAAATCGTGGAACCATAACTCCCTATTTGTTTAGTGCTCCCAATAACCTCAGTATAGATCCGGAAACTGATCCCGGAAACAGAGCGGTAGGTGAGGTTACTCCGGCTATATTTTTGCTTCCATATCCCGAATCTGAATTAATTCAAAATCCCAAACTTGCCGATCCTCCAGTTCCCTACACATTTACGGAGGATAGGATAACAGACTTGTTCGATTAATAACCATTAAAAAGTATATTCCGATGAAAAATAAAAGTTATAAAAATCTTATAAAGACATGTCTATTTTTAGGATTGATTGCGATTACCCTTTCGCTAAATTCATGTGAAGACAGCGATGATAAAGCAAATTCAATGCCTGTAAAGATAACTAAGGTTTATCTTGAAGATGCTCAATCTGCTGTACCTGACAGAGAAGTTACATTTGCGCGTTTAGGACAAACCATTCGTCTCGAAGGTTCTGGCTTTACCGGCGTAAAAAAAGTATATATCAATGGATACGATAATTATTTTAATCCTGTATTTGTAACTGATAATTCGATGTGGATTACGATATCTCAAGACGTGCCTACACTTGAAGCTGCGGAGGAAGTTCGCAATACCATTCGGATAGAAAAAAGCGCTACCAACTTTTTTGTTTACTCATTCGAAATTAGGGCTTCGGCGCCTGCAATTACAGAAATTTCGCACACCATGCCAACTCCCGGTGATCAAATAACTATCTATGGTACAGGTTTACAAGGTATTACGAGTGTAACTTTCCCCGGTAATGTAGTAGTAACCGATGGAATCATTTCTGATAATGAAAAAGGGGAATATTGTATTGTTACAGTTCCTGAAGGTGTTTCCGGTGATGGTGGATCTCTTTTGGTTATTGGTGCAAATGGAGGAGCTTATTCTCCGGCATGTTTCAATTTCAAAAATGGAGTATTTCATGATTTTGACAACGTAAACAATTATTCGTGGGCATCGGGCATTGACGACGCCGGCACACCCCTCACTCAATTGATTCCGACTAATGGAGTCGGGCCCAAATCACAAGGTGGATATCAGTGTTTTAATAAAGATGGAAAATCAATCGCTGCAAATGCCGATATTCGTTACTGGACAAACAGCAGCAATTGGCCTTCGGCTCTTTTGTCCGTGATTCCGGCAAGCACCCCGACTTCCGATTGTGGCGTACAAATGGATATTTATGTTGAAGGTGAATGGAATTCGGGGGTTATAAGAATGGTTATGGCCGATGGCTACGGAACAGATAGATACTGCATGATTTACCGACCATGGTATGTAAACGAAAAAATTATTCAATTTGAAAATCCCGGCTGCTGGTTTACTATTACCTTGCCATTTAGCCTCAGCGAAGATTATAATGGAAAAACTTTTGGTGACGTTGTAACCTCGATGGCGAATGCCAGCTATAAACAATCAGGTCCATGGTTCCATAATATTGGAGTGGCCGATGTGTTTGATCCGGTTGCCACAAATGTTAAAATCTACTTTGATAATCTACGTGTGGTTCCTCTGAATACGCCAACATACAGTGATTTTCCCGATGAAGAAGATTAACCATTAAATGATTGAAATTATGAAATCAATAATAAAAAAAACAAATTACATTTTGCTGCAACTCGTCCTTCTGTTCGCCATGATCGGTAATTTGGTTTCGTGCTACGACGATAAAATGGAATGGGGACGCGATCCATATTACGGAGAAGTATCTATGTCCGAATTGCCTTTGCCACTACAAGAGAAAATTTCACGATATGATGTTTTGAAATCTTACACCGATATGATTCTGGGAATTGGAATTGATTTAGATTTATATATGGAAAATGAAACTTATCGGAATATTGTCAATCAGAATTTTGATGAAATTACGGTAGGATATCACATGAAACACGGAGCAATGGTTAATTCCAACGGTCAATTGAATTTTACAAAAGTTGATGGCTTAATCGATAAATTAAAAGAAGCAAATCTAAGTGTTTTTGGTCATACGCTGGTATGGCACCAAAATCAGAATGCTAGTTATCTCAACAGTTTAATTGCTCCGCAAATCATTCCTTCTCCGGGCGAAAGTCAACTTGATGTAAGTGCTTTGTTAGATGGTTCGTTCACGGGATGGAACAGAAATAATTCTGCAGGAATAACCGTTGTTCAAGGAGCAGGATTGAACAACGGACCGGCTGTTCGCTTTGAAACCACCACAGCCGGAAATGAATGGGATACGCAATTGACAAGTCCTGAAATCCCGGCAGTGGTGGGACATGCCTACGAAATTTCTTTTTGGATTCGCTCTGAAGCACCCGGGCAGGGAAGAATGTCGTTTGCGGGTATGATAAACAATTACCCATGGGTAAATGGTAGCGCACTTTTTAATACATCCGCTTCTTGGACGCAGATTACTTATAAAGAAGTGTGGAGCGATTCGGAAAATAAAAATGTTCCATTTACGGCTGTAGCCAATGCCATAAAAATTGTTTTCGACATGGGAAAGGTGCCGGGGGTTTATTATGTCGATATCAACTCTATCAGCGTGATTGATTTGGATGCTGCCCCTGTAGAAGTCAATTATGTTAATAATGGCGGTTTTGAAACAGGCGATTTAACCGGATGGTCGGCATTAAACCCCGGTGCCGGAATTGAAATTTCGAATTCAGAAAAATTTTCAGGTTCTTATTCAGTCAAATTGACTTCAAGCTCCACTTCTAAAAATGCTTGGGACTTGCAGATAGAAAGTGATCAGATCACTCTTGATCCTTCCAAAACGTATACTTTTTCATTTTATGTGAAATCGGATATGGCTGGAAAGGGTCGCGTTTCATTTCCGGGTGGAGTTGAAGGGAATCAATATCCTTGGATGAACTGGACAGGAAGCGGAGCTAGTGAAGCTTTTGCAACTGTTGCCGGAGTATGGACTCTGATTTCTGTGGAATTAACCAACACTTCAAATGTGAAATTAAGTTTCGATATGGGTTATTTGCCGGATGTTACTTATTATATCGACGAAATTAAAATTGTTGAAAAAACACTTACTCGAAGCTCGATCACATTTCGTTCCGGTCCCATCATTGTTGATAAAACCGATGAAGAAAAAGCACAAATTATTGGCGAAGCAATGGAAAACTGGATTTCGCAAATGGTTGATCATTATAAAAATGACGTTCATGCTTGGGATGTTGTTAATGAATCCATGAACGATGCCGGTCAACTTCGCAGTGGAAAGAATGTAACTGAACCGGCAGCAGATGAATTTTATTGGCAGGACTATTTGGGCAAGGACTATGCTGTAACGGCATTCAAATTGGCTCGACAATATGGCAAACCTACTGACAAATTATTTATTAACGATTATGGTTTGGAAAATTCTTTGGCCAAATGTGACGGATTGATTGATTATGTAACCTATATCGAAAGCAAAGGAGCACAAGTTGACGGAATTGGCACCCAGATGCATCTCTCACTCTCTTCCGATACAACAAAAATTGCCCAAATGTTCCAGAAGCTGGCAGCTACCGGCAAATTAATCAAAATCTCAGAAATGGATATTCGCATTGGCACCGCTTCGCCAACTCCTGAACAGTATGCACAGCAAGCTGCCTTATATCGGTATGTGATAGAAGCGTATAAAAAATTTATTCCTGAACCACAATGGTATGGAATAACAGTTTGGTGCGTTTCGGATCATCCCGATGAACATGTCAATTGGTTGCCCAACGATGCACCCTGCCTCTGGGATAAAGATTACCAAAGAAAACATGCTTACAAAGGCTTCGCCGATGGATTAGCGGGTAGAGATGTGAGTGCCGATTTTACAGGCGAACTGCAGTATTAATGTGTTGAAAATTAATGTGTATTATTTATTATTTCTAATTAGAAAAAAAAATGAAAAACAAAAATGTGTCGATTAAAGTAAAAGGATGGTTATTCGCAATACTGTGGATAATATCCTTAAGTGTGTTTGCTCAAAACATCACGGTAAGAGGGACGGTAGCCGATGAAAACAACGAGCCGGTTATCGGGGCAACCGTCATCGTTTCGGGAGACCCTTCTCATGGAACTATCACAGACATAGAC
>DFUT01000036.1 GCA_002381125.1 Bacteroidales bacterium UBA4179
AAATAAAATCTTTGATTAAAGGGTAAAAATTATTCTTTTTTCCAAACACCCTTTCCAAGGGTTTTCAACCGAAGACTTCAATAAAAAAGAAATAAATTATTAACTTTGCAGGTTATCGACAGTTTTTAATAACATATATAAAACAAAGATTTTCAGAACATATAATCTTTAAAATTTGTTCATAGCTAGTGATAAATTAACGCAAGAAGTCGATATATATTTTTTCTAAAATACAAAAACAAGTAATCAACACTATCAACACCCATTCATCATTATCATATAACTTGTTTTGAAAAATTTATCATTATAATAATAAAAGAGTATGGAGAAATCGGAAATAATAAAAAATATAAATACCCTCAGAAAAGAGAAAAATGCCATTATTCTATCTCATTTTTATCAAGATGGCGATATTCAAGATATTGCCGATTTTATAGGCGATAGTCTTGCATTGGCACAATGGGCGGCCAAAACAACAGCTGATATTATTGTTCTGTGTGGAGTTCATTTTATGGGAGAAACGGCAAAAATTATTTGTCCCGAAAAACGGGTGTTTATCCCGGATATTAAAGCAGGTTGTTCGTTGGCCGACAGTTGTGCTGTCGAAGAATTTCAACAGTTTATCGATGAACATCCCGATTATACGGTTGTTTCATATATAAACACTTCTGCAGCCATCAAAGCCTTGTCGGATATTATAGTTACTTCTGCCAATGCAGCAAAAATAATTGCATCGTTGCCTGAAGATGAAAAAATCATTTTTGTTCCGGACAAAAATTTAGGCGATTACGTCAATAAGCAAACCGGAAAGAATATGCTTTTATGGAATGGCGCTTGTCATGTACACCAACAATTTTCTATTGAACGAATTCTTGAATTAAAACAACAATATCCGGATGCTTTATTGCTTACTCATCCTGAATGTCCTGCAAATTTGAGAGAGATATCCGATCATGTGGGTTCTACCTCCTCTATGTTGAAATTTTCAAAAAATTCGGATAAAAAGCAATTTATCGTTGCCACAGAAGCAGGTATCTTACATCAAATGAAAAAAGAGAACCCGGATAAGAAGTTTATTCCCGCACCTCCCAAGGATTCAGCCAATACTTGCAATGAATGCGTTTTTATGCGTATGAATACATTGGAAAAATTATATTTGTGTCTAAAAAATGAAACTCCCGAAATATTTATAGATGAAGAAACCCGATTAAAAGCAGTGAGACCGATTAAAAAAATGTTGGAAATTTCTTCAAAGTATGGATTATAGGTTGATTTTTTTTATAAAAACGTATTTTTATTGTCATTTAAAATAAAGGAAAAATATGTCTCTTCAATGTGGAATAATAGGTCTTCCCAACGTGGGAAAATCTACACTTTTTAATTGTTTATCAAATGCCAAAGCTCAAGCTGCCAATTTTCCGTTTTGTACTATTGAACCCAACGTGGGAGTAATTACTGTTCCCGACGAGCGATTGAATAAATTGGCTGAACTGGTGCATCCGCAAAAAATTGTTCCTACCACTATCGAAATCGTAGATATTGCCGGATTGGTGAAAGGCGCGAGTAAAGGCGAAGGGCTTGGTAATAAATTTCTTTCCCATATTCGTGAAACGGATGCTATTATTCATGTATTACGTTGTTTTAATGATGAGAATGTAAGCCATGTGGATGGAGTGGTGGATCCTGTTCGCGATAAAGAAATAATTGATACGGAATTGTTATTAAAAGATCTTGAGACAATTGAATCGAGAATAAATAAAGTAGAGAAACAAGCTAAAACAGGTGGCGATAAAGATGCAAAAATTGCTTTTGAAGTGTACAGTAGAATCAAGGAAGCCTTATTGAAGGGGCAACCGGCTCGTATAGTCGCTTTTGATACAAAAGATGAGGAGAGAATCGCTCACGATTTGTTTTTACTTACTTCTAAACCCATCCTTTACGTTTGTAATGTGGATGAAGCTTCTGTAATAAATGGAAATACGTATGTAGATGCTCTTCGTGAAGCCGTGAAAGACGAAAATGCTGAAATTTTGGTTGTCGCTGCAAAGATCGAGTCGGAGATAGCCGAATTGGATACGTATGAAGATCGACAGCTTTTTTTGTCTGAATTGGGATTACGGGAATCGGGGGTAAATCGTTTAATCAAGGCAGCTTATAAATTATTGAATTTACAAACGTTTTTTACAGCCGGACCTCAAGAGGTTCGTGCATGGACATTTCGGAAGGGATGGAAGGCACCCCAATGTGCCGGTGTAATTCATTCGGATTTTGAAAAAGGTTTTATTCGCGCCGAAGTAATTAAATATGGGGATTATGTTGCTTATGGATCGGAAACCGCTGTAAAAGAAGCAGGAAAGATGTATATTGAGGGAAAGGATTACGTAGTGCAGGACGGCGATATCATGCATTTTCGTTTTAATGTGTAATTTTTTCAACCCGCAATATTTGTTTTTATTCCCAATTGTTTTACTTTTTCTGCAATGTTCTTTAAATCTTCAAGAGGCACTTTTTTAAGCTTTTTGGCGGGTGTTTGCCGATCAATGGTATAAATCATCACTTCACGTGGGTTCATCTCTTTAACAAGCTCTAACCATGCAGTAATCTCTTTTTTTGTGGTGTTGTCGATCTGTTTGCCTTCAAATTCGCCACGAATAAACATTGTTTGCAAAATAAAATCGCCCTCGAATTTTTTATAATGTTCTACTTGTTTTGCTACGGAATAAGTAGGCGAATTGGGTCTATTGATAATTCTAACGGTTTCATCGAAAGCCGAATCGAGTTTTAAAATAGGTTCATCAACTTTTTTCAATGCTTCAAAAACCTTTATTTTTGATAGATGTACTCCATTTGATAATACGCTAATCTTTACTGTCGGGTAATAAAGGTTACGTAAAAATAGCGTGTCGTCTATTATTTCTGAAAATTTTGGATGTAGGGTGGGTTCGCCATTCCCTGCAAAAGTAATTACATCGAGTTTTATGTTTTCTTTCCGCAATAATTGCAATTTTTCTTCAAGTTCCGCCTTGATATGTTCTCTTTCGGGTAAACGTGTATTCGTTTTGAAATCTTTATTGAATCCACATTCACAATAAATACAATCAAACGAACATAGTTTACCATCGTTCGGTAGGAGATTTATTCCTAGCGATATTCCCATTCTTCTACTATGAACGGGACCATATACAATTTCATGAAATAAAATAGTCGACATAATCTTTTTTTAAAAAAACAATAAAATTTGTTCTGTTCCAAAACCAACGGCAATGTATCGTAAAAATTTGCCGATGGTCATAAAAATCGCAACTTTCCAAAAATTGGCCCGCATGAAGCCCAATGCAACCATTATGACATCTCCTATACCGGGAACAAAAGCAAAAAAACCCATCATTGAGCCTTTTCCTTGTAGCCATTGGTGTGTTTTATCGATTTTCTCTCTTTTAATACCAAAATATTTTTCAATCCATTCAATTTTTCCAAGTGATCCTACCCAGTATGCCGTCATTCCTCCAAGCGAATTGCCTATGGTTGCCACAATAATGCATATCCATATATCCAGTCCGGCAGCAATCAGTCCTGCAAATACCACTTCGGAACTGAAAGGCAGTATTGTAGCTGCCAAAAAAGATGCCACGAATAATCCAATATAACCCCAATTCAACAAAAAATCGAGCATAAAATTTTTTATTTAGTTTCTCGAATTACGTTGTTTTTTAGTAAAAATATTTTTCAATTTTAATTGGCAATCAACAATTAAAGAGCCTCTAACCAGTTTGCACCATGATTGCAATCGGTTTTAAGTGGAACAACAAGAGGATAAGCATTTTCCATTTCATAAACGACTATGTTTTTTACTTCATCCAATTCGTTCATGTGAACATTAAAATCCAGCTCATCGTGGACCTGAAGAATCATTTTTGATTTGTATTCCCCGTCAGAAAGACGTTTGTAAATTTTATTCATAGCTACTTTGATAATATCGGCTGCACTTCCTTGTATTGGCGTATTGATGGCGTTACGCTCCGCATATCCGCGCACAACGGCATTCTGAGAATTAATGTCCGGCAAAAAACGTTTACGTCCAAAAATGGTTTCTACGTAGCCTTGTTCTCGAGCTTTGGCTATACTTTCATCCATATAGCGTTTTACGCCGGAGAAAGTGGTAAAGTATTCTTCAATTAATTTTTTTGCATCACTACGGGAAATACCCAGTCGTTGGGATAACCCATATGGGGTTATGCCGTAAATTATGCCGAAATTGGCTGTTTTTGCTTTACGTCGCATATCGGGAGTAACCTCTTCGAGAGGTATTTTAAATATTTTTGATGCAGTGGCGGCATGAATATCTTGTCCTTTATTGAAAGCTTCTATCATGTTTTTATCTTTACTCAAATGAGCCATAATGCGTAGCTCTATCTGCGAATAATCGGCAGAAAGAAATGTGCAACCTTCGTCCGGAATAAACACTTTTCGAATTTCCTTGCCACGTTCGTCGCGAATTGGAATATTTTGGAGGTTGGGATTGCTCGAGCTTAATCGTCCGGTAGCGGTAGCAGTTTGATTGAATGATGTATGAATTTTTCCTGTTTTTGGATTAATAAGTTGTGGAAAAGCTTCGATGTAGGTGCTTAGTAGTTTTTTAAGGCTGCGTTGCTCCAGAATTTTTTCGATGATAGGGTGTTTCGAACGAAGTTTCTCCAGTTCGTTTTCGCTTGTGCTATATTGCCCCGTTTTTGTTTTTTTGGGATTATCGATAATTTTCATTTTATCGAAAAGTATTTCTCCTATTTGTTTGGGAGAGTTGATATTGAACTCGATACCGGCCATCTCTATGATTTCTTTTTCGATTTGATTCATTTCTTTCCTGTATTCTTCTGCCAGTTGTTCCAATGCTTCCAAATCGAGTCTGACACCGGTCCATTCCATATCTGCAAGTACATAAATAAGGGGAGATTCGATTTCATTGAAAAGTTGCTCGAGTTTGTTTTCCCGGAGTTCTTTTTCTAGAATATTTTTAAGTTTTAATGTAATATCGGCGTCTTCGGCTGCGTATTTACACACGGTTTCCTGATCTATATCACGCATATTTTTTTGATTTTTCCCTTTGGGGCCGATTAGTTCATCAATATGTATGGTTGTATAATTGAGATACATTTTAGCCATATAATCCATACCGTGTGGTATTTCCGGATTAATGAGATAGTGTGCAATCATCGTATCGAAAAGCTTACCCTTAACCTGAATATCGTAATTACGCAATTCAAGGATGTCGTATTTTATATTCTGACCAACTTTTTCTATTTTTTCATCTTCAAAAAATGGTCTAAAAATATCTACTTTCTGTTGTGCTTTTTCCCGGTCGTCATCAATTGGAACATAATATGCTTCGC
This sequence comes from Bacteroidales bacterium UBA4179, assembly GCA_002381125.1. Lineage (GTDB taxonomy): Bacteria > Bacteroidota > Bacteroidia > Bacteroidales > Dysgonomonadaceae > Anaerorudis. Next base: position 5,388 of record DFUT01000036.1, read on the forward strand.
CTTCTTTGTATGCAAATGATAGTCCTACCAGTTCACTAAGGAGTGGATTCACGCCTGTTGTTTCCGTATCGAAGCATACCGATTTTTGTGAGCAAATTTTATTGCACAGTTCAATGAGTTTTTTCTCCTCTTTTACCATTCTATAGGTATGTTGGGTGGAATGGATAGAAGGAGTATTTTCCGATAAACTGTGAGGTTCTGTTGTGTTGTTTTCGAATTTGGTTGTTTCATTTTCAAAAAGCATACCTTGAACCGGTTTTTTTGTTCCCTTTTTTTGCGATTCATTTTTTAGCACACGTGTTAACAATGATCTGAATTCCAATTCTTCAAAAATTCTTTTAAGAGCCTCTTCGTCTATTTCTTTTCGTTTGAAATCTTCAATTTTAACTTCAATTGGCACATTGGTTTTAATTGTTGCAAGAAATTTCGAAAAAAGAATCCGATCCTTGTTTTCTTCTATTTTATTTTTTATTGCTCCTTTTAGTTTATCGGTATTGTTAAGAATATTTTCTACTGATCCGAATTCTTTCAACAGTTTTTGTGCCGTTTTGGGACCTATTCCCGGACATCCGGGGATATTATCCGATGTATCACCCATTAATGCCAACATATCAATCATTTGCATAGGGTGGGATAGTGAATATTTTTCTAATACTTTTTCTTTGTCGAGAATATCGAAATCGTTATTCCCATATCTGGGTTTGTATATAAAAATATGATCGTCGACGAGTTGTACATAATCTTTGTCGGGCGTCATCATATATACATTTACTTTTTGTGTCGCCATTTTTTTTGCAATGGTTCCGATCACATCGTCGGCTTCATATCCCGGAATTTCCAAAATGGGAATATTGTATGCTTGTAGAATTTCTTTGATAATTGGAATTGATGCTTTTATATCTTCGGGTGTCGGTTCGCGTTGAGCTTTATATTCTTCGTATTTTATGTGCCTGAAACTTGGTAGCGGTGAATCAAAAACAACTGCGATATGTGTTGGATTTTCTTTTCTCAATATTTCCTCCAGTGTATTAACAAAACCGAAAACAGCAGAAGTATTTTGACCTTTTGAATTGATGCGTGGATTTCTTATGAATGCATAGTATGCCCGATAAATAAGAGCGTATGCATCAAGAAGAAAAAGTTTGTTATTATTCATATGATAAACAGGTTTTAATGAAATGTAAAGTTACAAATAAATGTTGCTTTAAGAGGAATTATTTTTAATTTTGTATTCGAAGATTGTAATTATGGATCAAAATCAGGCAATAAAAGATTTTCTGCGTGAAGAACTGGAACAATTCGACCTGTATTTAAAATGTTCTATCAAGAATGATAACCCACGGATTGCAAATATTGTGGATTATACGTTTCGAAGTGAAGGGAAACATATTCGTCCTATTTTGGTTTTTCTTGCTGCTAAGGCTTGTGGAAAGATTACACCTGAAACATATCATGGTGCAGTTACGGTAGAGTTGTTGCATATGGCTACTTTGATTCATGACGACGTTGTGGACGAGTCTATGATCAGACGTCGTCAACCGTCGGTAAATGCAGTTTTCGACAATCGCCGGGCAGTGTTGGTCGGTGATTATTTTTTATCGTCCGCTTTACGAGAAAGTATCAAAACTCATAATTTCGAAATTATTGAAATTATTGCCGAATTAGGTCTTAAATTATCTGAGGGAGAGTTAAATCAATATGCTATTGCCAATGAATTTTTGATCGATGAAAAAGAATATTTTCATGTGATTGATAAGAAAACAGCCTCATTATTTCAAGCTTGTACAAAGATTGGTGCTATTACTGCAGGAGCCGATAGAACAACCATTGATATATTTGAACATTTTGGGAGATATTTAGGTATTTGTTTTCAAATAAGAGACGATATTTTCGATTATTATAAGGTAGATATTGGCAAACCTACAGGGAGTGATATTCGTGAAGGAAAGATCACTCTACCTTTAATCTATGCCTTGGATCATGTTCCTGAGGATATTTCGCGCGAAATGCTTCAAATTATTACGAGCCATGATTATTCTTCACAAAATATTGATAAATTACTAACTTTTGCCAAAGAAAATGGAGGTATAGATTACGCATATGCCAAAATGGATGAATATTTGTCAAAAGCTAGAGAATTGGTTGCCGATTTTTCGTTTAGTGACGAATTGAAATTGCTTATGAAAGATCTTTTGTTTTACTTAAAAGTGCGACATTACTAGAGTAAAACAATGAGGGACGTTCAGTACAATCGAACGTCCCTCATTGTTTTTAATTTAAGAGAAGCAATTATTTAATTTCAATTTCTTTTTCTTTTTTAGCCTGCTTGCTTTCTTTTGTTTTTGGAATACTAATGTGCAAAACACCATTTTCGGCTTTAGCTGAAATTTTTTCTTTGTCAACATTGTCGGGTAACAACAATGTTCTCAAGAAATTGGTGTACGAAAATTCGCGTCTTAAATAATTGCCTTTCTTGTCTCTTTCTTCGCTTTCTTCTTTCTTTTCAAACGAGATCTGTAATTGATCATCGTCAACAATCTTGATTTTGAAATCATCTTTTGTCAATCCCGGTGCGGCAACTTCAACCAAGAATTCATTTTCGTTTTCAATAATGTTAATGGCAGGTACTCTAGCATTTACAGTTTCCAACCATTCATTTCCGAAAAAGTCGTTGAAAATACTCGGGATACTTGGTAACCAACTTTCAATTCTTCTTGTGGGTAACATAGCTTTTTCCTCCTTTTTTTTTATGGTTTTTACTTTTTAATAAGCGATTTATTTAATCACTCCACACCATAAGCGACAAAATTTGTGCCAATTCATTATTTATGGTTTTTACTACAAGTTTATGACATTTTGTCAACGTTGTGTAGCTTCTTTTAAGATTATCTAAAAAATTTATTTGTCGATTTTTTCCAATAAAATGTTAGCCAATCTACTTGTGCCTATTCTAAACAGTTTTTTGTTGCACCAGTCTTTACCTAATATTGTCTTTAAAATTGTATAATATTTAACAGCATCTTCTATTGTTGAAATTCCACCTGATACTTTAAATCCTACTTTGTCTCCCGTTTTTTTGTAATATGACTTTATGGCATTACATATAAGATATGCTGCTTCAGGTGTAGCGCCTTGATATTCCTTGCCGGTAGATGTTTTTAGAAAATCAGCACCCGAATATAGTGCAAGGATAGACGCCTTATAAATATTGTTTGCCGTTTTCAATGCACCTGTTTCCAAGATAACTTTCAGTTGTGCTTCATGACATGTGAATTTAATTTCTGTGAGTTCGTCACACATTTCTTCGTAATCTTCATTTAAAAACAACCCAACATTGATAGGTATGTCTATTTCGTTGGCTCCTTGTGTAACCGCTAAAGCCGTTTCGGCAATCTTTACTTCAGAAAAAGTTTGTGCCGACGGAAAACCTCCTGCTACGCAAGCAATGTTTACGTTTGCCGTAAGAGCTTCATTTACTGTTTTAACAAAATTGGGGTATACGCATATGGCTGCAATATTGTCGATTTCCGGATTAGATCCTTCGAAATCGTTTACCTTTTGTGTTATTTTCCATATGTGTTCGCGTGTATCTGTCGTGTTTAATGATGTCAAATCGATACATGAATAAAGAAATTTATAGGTATTCATGTTGTTGTTTTCAGCAAAATTTTCCAAAATAATTTGGTTTGCTTTCTCTGAAACTTGACTATCGCTTAAATTAAACGGATGATTTTGTAATGCTTTTTGATATTTACTTAATGTATGCATGAAAATCAAATATTATCATTGTTGTTTTTTACTGTATTGTGTTGTCGTTTTACTCTCGTTTTTTTGAGTCGATCCATATTGTAACAGGTCCGTCGTTAACGAGCGATACTTTCATATACGCACCAAAAATTCCGGTTTTTATTTCTTTATTTATCATTTGTGATAATTTTTTGCAGAATTCTTTGTAGATGGGTATAGAATAATCAGGTTTTGCCGCTCGAATATATGATGGACGATTTCCTTTTTTTGTACTCGCATGTAATGTAAATTGCGATACGACAAGTATTTCCCCATCAATGTCGATTACCGACTTATTCATGATTCCATTTTCATCGTCAAATATACGCAGATTAGCCGTTTTTTTGCATAAATAGTCTATATCTTTTTCATTATCCGAATCTTCAATTCCTACAAAAACCAATAATCCTTTTTCTATTCTACTTTTTTCCATTTGATCAACAGTGACAGAAGCTTCTGTTACTCGTTGGATTAAAACACGCATGTCAATTATTATTTTTAAAGTGATTGATGATAATTTTTCCTTTAGCCATTCCTATCGTATTAATGATTTCTTCCTCCGATGCTTCTTTTATTCGTTTTATACTTTTGAAGTGGGAGAGAAGTTTCTTTTTTGTTTGAGGTCCAATTCCTTTTATGTTGTCGAGTTCTGATGAAATTTGAGATTTGCTCCTTTTATTTCGATGAAAGGTAATTCCAAATCGGTGCGCTTCATCTCGTAGTTGTTGAATAAGTTTTAATGTTTCCGAATTTTTATCCAAATACAAAGGAACCGGATCGTTTGGGAAATAAATTTCTTCCAATCGCTTTGCAATGCCAATTATAGCGATTTTTCCATAAAGGCCAATTTTCTGGAGCGATTCTACAGCAGCATTTAATTGACCTTTACCTCCATCTATTACAATGAGTTGGGGTAGGGGAGAGCCTTCTTTAAGCAGCCGTGAGTAGCGTCTATGGATTATCTCCTGCATCGATGCGTAGTCATCAGGCCCTGTAACGGTTTTAATGATAAAATGGCGATAGTCTTTTTTAGCGGGTTTTGCTTTTTTGAACACTACACATGCAGCCACCGCATTTGTCCCTTGAATGTTTGAATTGTCAAAGCATTCGATGTGCCATGGAATTTCTTTCAATTGTAGATCTTTTTGAACCGTTTTTAATATTCTTGTTGCTCGTTGATCGGGATTTAGCATTTCTGCTTTTTTTAGTTTATCTATTTTATATTGCTTAACATTTTTTTGAGATAATTCAAGCAATTTCTTTTTGTCTCCTCGTTGGGGTATTGTGTATTCAATGTTATGTAATTTAATGTCGGGAATAAATGGTACTATAATTTCTTTTGATTCGCTTTCGAAACGTTGCCTCATTTCTATAATTCCCATACCTAATAGTTCTTCAGGTGTTTCTTCTAATTTTTTTTTGTATTCAAATGTATATGCTTGATTGACTGATCCATTTACAACATGGAGATAATTGATATATGCTGAGTTTTCATCCTCTTCATAACCAAATACGTCGATATTATAGTTGATATTGCTGACAATTAACGATTTTTCTCTGAAGTTTCGAATGAGTATATATTTTTCTTTTAATTGTTGCGCTTCTTCGAATCGTAATTCTTCTGCATATTGCAACATTTCTTCTTCTATTTTTTTTTCTATTATAGATACGTTTCCTTTTAATATTTCTGTTACTTCTTCAATATTTTTGTTATAATCTTCGAGTGATTGTAATCCTTCACATGGACCATTGCATCGCTTGATGTGGTATTCTAGGCAGACTTTGAATTTTCCTGATGCAATATTATCCGGAGTAAGATTCAGTCTACATGTGCGTATTTTGTATACTTTTCTAAATACATCCAACAATGAATTAACAGCATGAACAGATGAGTATGGTCCAAAATAACGTGAACCGTCTTTCACTACTTTTCTGGTTTTATATACACGAGGGAAATATTCGTTTTTAATTACGATGTAAGGATATGTTTTGTCATCCTTAAGCATCACATTATAACGAGGTTTTAGTTCTTTAATTAGATTATTTTCCAAAAGGAATGTGTCTTCTTCGGAATCGACAACAATGTATTTGATCCGGTGAATATTTTTTACCAGGACTCTTGTTTTGGGATTTTCATGATATTTATTGAAATAGGATGATACGCGTTTTTTTAGGTCCTTCGCTTTACCCACGTAGATTACTTTCCCCTTTTTATCGATAAATTGGTAACACCCGGGACTATGCGGCATTATTTTTAATGTATTTTGTATTTCTTGTGTCATCTATGATTAATCTACAACCTTCTCTTTCTGTGATTTTCTGTGATTTTTTTAATTTGATTTCCAGTTACTTTATTCCCCATTTTGTTATTTGGCGAATAATTTGCTTAGATTTCAAATTTTATGATAGAATCAATCTCTACATCATCATTAAATAATGCTCTTCCTTTTAAATTTTCGAGTTCAATCAAAAAATTAATGTAGATTTTTTTTACTCCAAGCTTTTTTACCAAGCTATATGCAGCTGCCATTGTTCCGCCGGTTGCAAGAAGATCATCATGAAGCAACACAATGTCGTTTTCGTTTAATGCGTCTTTATGTATTTCGATAATATCTTCGCCGTATTCTTTGAGATATTTTTCTTCGATTGTTTCAGATGGCAATTTGCCAAATTTGCGTATAGGAACAAAGCCTGCATGAAGGCGAATAGCTAATGCCGGCCCCATGAAAAAACCTCGAGATTCTATCCCGGCTACTTTTGTAACTCCTTTGTCTTTGTATCGTTCATACATAATGTCCGACAAACTGCTCAAATATTCTCCCGATTGGAATAGGGTAGTGATATCTTTAAATTGTATTCCCTTTTCAGGAAAATCCGGGATGTTGCGCACAGCTGCTGCTAATGTTTGAATATCCATGTGTATATCATATTAATTGTTTGCAAGGATGTTAAATGTTCCACGTGGAACATAAACTTTATCGCCCCATCAATATAAGTAAAACCGAAATATCGTTGGGCGAAACTCCTGGGATTCGACTTGCTTGAGCTATGGTTTCAGGATTGATCTGTGTTAATTTTTGTCTTGCTTCTGTAGATAGCGATTGGATTTCATTGTAGTCGAATTTATCTTTTATCCGAATATCTTCCAGGCGTTTTATTTTATTGGCCATCATACGTTCTCGTTCGATATAACCTCCGTATTTTATAGCGATGTTGGCTGCTTCTATGATTTCTTCTTTTCGATCTTTTATCGAGTTTAAAACCTCTTTGAGTGGTGCTATTTCGTTGGCAAGGTTTTCAATTTCTATATGCGGGCGCATAAGCAAATTGATAAGTTTGGTACCTCCTTTAAGCGGTGATGTTCCCAGGGATTCCAAAAAAGGATTGATTCGATCGGCTTTGATGGAAAAACGAGACACAAAATCGATAAGTTTTTCTATTTCTGATTTTTTACTTGTAAGAAGTTGCATTCTCTCGGTAGTTGCCAAACCCACATCGTATCCTTTTTGCGTTAATCTTTCGTCTGCATTGTCTTGACGCAGCAGAATACGATATTCTGCACGTGAAGTAAACATACGGTAAGGTTCGTCTACGCCTTTTGTGATCAGATCATCTATAAGGACGCCGATATATGCTTCATCCCTGCGCAGTACAAAAGGTTTGCCGCCATGACAGTTTATGTGTGCGTTAATTCCTGCAATCAATCCTTGTCCTGCGGCTTCTTCGTATCCGGTAGTGCCATTGATTTGACCGGCAAAGAACAAATTTTTTATCGGTTTGGTTTCCAGTGTCGGATAAAGTTGTGTTGGATCGAAGAAATCATATTCGATGGCATACCCCGGTCGAAAAATATGGACGTTTTTAAATGCAGGTATACGCTGTAATGCCTTTAATTGAATTTGCAAGGGTAACGAAGAAGAAAAACCATTTAAATAATACTCGTTTGTATTCTCTCCTTCCGGTTCAAGAAACAACTGATGGCTTGTTTTTTGTGCAAATGTTACAATCTTTGTTTCTATACTGGGACAGTAGCGAGGACCAATGCTTTTTATTTGTCCATTATACAATGGGGAATCTTTTAGTCCTTCGCGTAATGCTTCGTGAACAGATTCCGAAGTGTATGTAATCCAACAGCTTCGTTGTTTTAATTCACGTTTGACAGATGGGAGATAGGAAAATTTATGAAAATCGTTCTCGCTTTTTTGTTCTTCCATAGTAGAGAAATCGACGCTTCTTCCATCTATTCTCACAGGTGTACCGGTTTTCATTCGATCGGTTTTAAAACCGATCGATTGAAGTTGTTCCGTTATTCCGTATGATGCCGGTTCCGATGCTCTTCCTCCACTGATTTGAACTTTGCCAATATGGATTAAACCATTCAAAAAGGTTCCGTTGGTAAGTATAACACATTTTGCTGTAAATTCTACACCCATGCGGGTTTTTACTCCTGCAAGAGCGCCGTTTTTGAATACAAGTTCGGTAACGGTGTCTTGCCACATATAGAGATTGGGCGTATTCTCTATAATTTCTCGCCATGTACTGATGAATTTCATCCTGTCGCTTTGAGCGCGAGGACTCCACATCGCAGGTCCTTTCGATCGATTTAGCATACGGAATTGTATGGCAGTACGATCGCTCACGATACCCATTTGCCCTCCCAATGCATCGATTTCGCGCACGATCTGCCCTTTTGCAATGCCTCCTACGGCCGGATTGCAGCTCATTTGTGCGATATTGTTCATATTCATTGTGATGAGCAATGTTTTTGATCCCAAATTAGCTGCCGCGGTAGCCGCTTCGCATCCGGCATGTCCTGCTCCAACAACAATTATGTCGTAATTTAAATTCATTTCCTATTAAAAAACATGCAAAGATACTAAAAAAGAATGAGTTATCCATGTAACTCTATGTTAATGGGAAATAACAAGAATAAAATAAATTTTATTTTATTCTTTTGATTATAAGCTAGATAGAGAGAAATTTCTTAAGCATACGTAATGCTTCTTCTTCGGCTTTTCTCATTTCTTTTATTTCGTCTTCCGATTTGTCCCTTAACCCACATAGATGAAGAATACCATGAATCATGACACGATGTAATTCTTCATCAAAGGAAGTTTGATACTGTTGCGAATTAGAGAGAACGGTTTCAAGACTAATGAAAATATCTCCTGATATTTTATTTTCATCGGAATAATCAAAAGCAATGATATCGGTATAAAAGTCGTGATTCAGAAATTGGCGGTTTATTTTTAGAATTTTTTCGTCGTTACAAAATATGTAACAGATATCGCCAATTTGTTTTCCATATTTATTGATCACCGATTCCATCCATTTTGTCGTCGCTCGTTTTTTTATTTTTGGGAAGTCGATGTTTTCTGCTTGAAAAGTTATTGCCATTTTGGAATTTATTTTAGATCGTTAAACATGATTCTTTTGCCTATTTTTATCCAAAGAACAAGTAGGAAACAAAAATTGCCACTATAACGCCGGTTAAATCGGCTAAAAGCGCATAGGGAACCGTATAGCGCGAATTTTTTATATTGACCGACCCGTAATAAACCGCCACAATATAAAATGTTGTATCGGTTGCACCCTGAAATACTGCCGAAAGTCGGCCGGCGAACGAATCGGCTCCGAATGTTTTCATGGTGTCAATCATCATTCCGCGAGCACCGCTTCCACTTAAAGGCTTCATTAGCGCAGTAGGTATTCCATCGACCCAGCGTGTGTCCATACCGGTAAATGCTATCATATTTTGTAGCCCTTCCATAAGAAAATCCATAGCTCCTGAAGCGCGAAAAACACCCACACCCACAAGAATGGCTATCAGATAGGGAATGATGGTAACGGCTGTTTTGAATCCCTCTTTAGCGCCATCGATGAAAGCGTCGAAAATATTGATTTTGTTTCTCATTGCTTTCAAAATAAAAGTAACGATAATGGTGAGCAAAATGATATTTGCCACAAGACCGGAAACGATATTGATTTTTTCTTGTGGCATGGAATGGAAAACGAAAATTGTTCCTGCAATTATTGCCATGATGATTCCGAAAAATCCTATGATGGCTCTGTTAAAGATGTTGATCCCTTGCTTCAGGCAAACGGCTATTACGGCTACGAGGGTGGCGGCAAAAGTTGTTACCATGATCGGGATGAATACATCTGCAGGATTGGCCGCCCCCATTTGAGCGCGGTACACCATGATAGTGACAGGAATAAGAGTTAGTCCTGATGCATTCATTACCAAGAACATAATCATGGGGTCAGATGCTTGGTCTTTTTTTGGGTTGATTTCTTGCAATTCTTTCATTGCCTTCAGTCCAAATGGTGTAGCTGCATTATCAAGCCCCAGCATGTTGGCCGATACATTCATTAGGATAGAGCCAAAGGCCGGATGATTTTCAGGAATATGAGGGAAGAGTTTTGAAAACAAAGGAGCCGAAGCTCGAGAAAAAAGCTCTATCATACCGCCACGTTCACCAATTTTCATCACACCCAGCCAAAGTGATAGCACCCCTGTAAGACCCAGAGAAATTTCGAACCCGGTTTTGGCCGAATCGTAACTCGCATTCATGATTTCCGTGAAGACATTTATGTCGCCAAAGAAAATAAGCTTCACTAAGGCTACGGCAAAAGCAATGATAAAAAAAGCGATCCAGATGTAATTTAAAACCATGATAGCCCTATTTTCGGGAAAATCCGTTGTCAAAGTTACAATTTATCACAAACCCACAAAAGAGAAAACTTTTATTTTCTATATTTGTCTCTGAGTTTAATTAGATGTTTTTTAATTTTTCATATTAACGCAAAAGTAATATTTTTAACTCAATTACACATTATGGTTTTTTGCTTTGTGTTTGTGTAGCATTTACCGGTTGGATTTACACTTTGAAAGATGAGCTTGAAAGACTTTTTTTATTATCAGAGAGGGGAAAGGATTGCCATTCTTTTGTTATTGATTTTGATTGTATTGACTATAGTGATGAATGGTGTGCTAAAGGAGAATTCCAAAAAAAAGATTCTCGTGCAGAACGATTCGTTGGTGCAAGAGTTTGAACATTTTCAGCGCTCGTTTGAAGATCGGGAAATTGTTGACCCAAATGGCAACGAAAGGGAAATAAATCGCCAATTTTATTCCGAAAAGAAAAGTCTACGGGATCAACAGTCGAATACGGATAAACGCTTGTCGGATTCGGATATCGATTCATCTTTTGAACGTTCTTTTTTTGACAACATGAAACTCACCGAGGGTGAAACCATTTTTTTAAATGAAAGCGATACTGCCGATTGGAAAAAAATCCCCGGAATCGGTAGCGTTTATGCTTCGCGTATTGTAAAATATCGGAATTTGTTGGGTGGTTTTGTTTCTGTAAATCAGCTACGAGAAGTGTACGGGATTGACGATGAATTATTTGCCAAGATATATCCTTACATAAAAACTGACGGAAAATACACCAAAATAGCTGTAAACAAGCTTGAATTCAAGCAACTTCTTCGTCATCCCTATCTCAATTACAAGCAGGTAAAAGTCATTGTCGATTTGCGCAGACGTAAAGGGAATATATCATCTATAAACGAATTGGCATTGCTTGATGAATTTACTGCCGAAGACATTGAGCGCTTAAATCCCTATTTGCAGTTTTAATCACAAATAGGTTTCCATTCTTGGTGATGTTGAATTTTCCCATTTTGTTATAAAAAAGAAAAGCCCGCAATAGGGCGGGCTGAATCGGTATCAATGAAATTTTAATCTTTTGGTGCGTAAACGTTTTCTACTTTTTTAAATTTGTTTTTTCGAGAGCTGCAATATTTTCTTTCAATAGAGCGATTTTGCTTTCGGCATCGGCTTTTTTCTTGCGCTCGTTTTCTACAATTTCAGGCTTGGCATTTTGCACAAACCGCTCGTTGTTCAGTTTTTTCATCACCGATTTTAAAAATCCTTTTTGATATTCCAGTTCGGCATTCAGTTTTTTCAGTTCGGTTTCTACATTTGTTTTATCGGACAAAGGGATAGAAAACTCGGTAGTGCCTACAAGGAATCCGACGGATCCCGGTTTTTTCTTTTGAACGTTTTCGATAGAAGTGAGATTGCCCATTTTTATGATCACGCTATCGTAAGTATTTCCGTAATCTCCGGTAAACTGAAGCGAAAGCTTTTCTTTGTTCGGAATCTTTTTTTGCAAACGAATGGTGCGTATTCCTGCAATAATTTCTTTCACTTTTTCGAAATCCGTCAGTAGCGCCTCGTCAAAAGGGCGACTTTCCGGCAAACGAGCAATCATGATGCTATCGCCTTGTTTGCGATCACTCAGTGCCTGCCACAGTTCTTCTGTGATAAAAGGCATAAAAGGGTGAAGAAGGCGCAAGAGGGCGTCAAAAAACGCTAGCGTGGCATCATAGGTTTTGTTGTCGATAGGTTGTCGGTAGGGCGGTTTGACAATCTCGAGATACCATGATGAAAATTCCTCCCAAAAGAGTCGGTATACCACCATCAATGCTTCGGAAAGGCGATATTTTGAGAACAAATCGTCCAACTCGACAATTGCTTTGGAGAGCGTGCTGTCGAACCAGCGAATAGCAATTGCCGCAGTAGTGGGTTGAGGAATATCGTCCCTTACTTTCCATCCTTTTACCAAACGAAAAGCATTCCATATTTTGTTGTTAAAATTACGACCTTGCTCACAGAGCGATTCGTCGAATAGAAGATCGTTGCCCGCAGGAGTGGTAAGCAGCATACCCATTCGAACGCCGTCGGCGCCATAGGTATTTATCAGCTCGAGAGGGTCGGGAGAATTTCCCAGCTGCTTGGACATTTTTCGCCCGGCCTTGTCACGTACGATGCCTGTGAAATATACATTTTCGAAACATTTTTCGTTTCGAAATTCGTATCCGGCCATAATCATGCGGGCTACCCAAAAGAAAATAATGTCGGGACCCGTCACCAGATCGTTGGTTGGATAATAATAGTTGATATCTTCATTGTCGGGATGGAGAATTCCATCAAAAACCGAAATTGGCCATAACCAGGAAGAGAACCAGGTGTCAAGCACATCTTCGTCCTGTTTCAAATCATCGATCGAAAGGGGGTAATCCACTATTTTCAATGCCTTTTGATAAGCTTCTTCTTTGGTTTCTGCAACAACAAACCCGCCTTTTGGTAGATAGTAGGCCGGTATCTGATGTCCCCACCACAATTGTCGGCTGATGCACCAGTCCTTAATATTTTCCATCCAATGGCGATAAACATTCTTGTATTTTGGAGGATAGAATTTGATGACATCGTTCTCTACGGCTTCAAGAGCAGGTTTGGCAAGATCTTTCATTTCAAGAAACCATTGCATGGAGAGTTTAGGTTCAATGGGTACGTTTGTTCTTTCAGAAAAGCCTACTTTATGGATATAGGGTTCGATTTTTTCGAGTAACCCGGCCTTTTGAAGATCTTCTACGATTTTCTCGCGTACGGCGAATCTATCCATTCCGGCATACATGGCTCCGTTTTCGTTGAGAGAACCGTCGGGATTGAAAATATCGATAATCGGAAGTTGATGTTTTTCCCCTAGCATATAGTCGTTGACATCGTGTGCCGGGGTAATTTTCAGACATCCCGTACCAAATTCCATATCCACATATTCGTCTTCAATGACGGGTATGACACGATTGATAAGCGGGACAATCACTTTTTTCCCCTTCAGATGGGCGTTTTTGGGATCATTGGGATGAATACACATCGCAGTATCACCCAGAATTGTTTCCGGTCGTGTAGTGGCGACCACGGCATAACCATCTTCTCCTTCTATTTTGTATCGCAAATAATAGAGTTTACCCTCTTGTTCTTTGTAAATTACCTCTTCGTCCGATAGAGCGGTGAGCGCTTGTGGATCCCAATTAACCATTCGTACACCACGGTATATTTTCCCTTTGTCGTACAAATGACAAAAAGCCCTGATGACACTTTTGGATCGTATTTCGTCCATAGTGAAACAGGTTCTGTCCCAATCGCAGGAAGCGCCCAGTTTTTTCAATTGTTCAAGAATAATTCCTCCGTGTTCATGCGTCCACTCCCAAGCATGTTTCAGAAATTCTTCGCGAGTGAGATCCGTTTTTTTGATCCCTTGCGATGCGAGTTTGGCTACCACCTTGGCCTCGGTAGCAATTGAAGCGTGGTCGGTTCCCGGCACCCAACAAGCGTTTTTCCCTTTCATGCGTGCTCTACGGATTAAGATATCTTGAATCGTATTGTTAAGGATGTGCCCCATGTGCAGAATCCCTGTCACATTTGGAGGAGGAATGACAATTGTATAGGGTTCACGTTCATCGGGCTCTGAATGAAAATATCGGTTTTCCAACCAATAGCGATACCATTTTTCTTCTACTTCGGATGGATTGTATTTACTTGCTATATTCATAAGTCATTTCATTTGAAGTGCAAAGGTATGAAAAAATGCGCTTCATTGAAACGCATCTTCTATTACATACGGCTGTGAGGTTTTATTCTTCGTAAAGAAGATAAATTTTGCGTTGTTCTTTGAACTTCTGTACATCATCATACCATTTCTTTTTGATTTCTTCGGCCGATTTCCCTGCGATGATATCTTTTCGCACATAATCAACGCCGATCAATTTTTCGAAGAAAGGAGTAAAAAATGATTCACCGATTTGCAAATTGTTGTATGCGTCGATGACATACGAAAGATCAAAGCCGTTTTTTCGTATTTGTTCGTCAGGAATATTTCTCAGATCAACACCACAACATTTTTGGTTGAGAAAAGGAGGATTTTTTGCACCGGAAATGCTTCTCGGAATGAAACAGAAAGTAGATCCTTTATAATTTGGATGCCCATAAACCTGAAAAGGAAATGGGGTTCCTCGACCGAGACTCATCACCGTGCCTTCGAAAAGACAGGTTGAGGGATAAAGATAAATAGCATGCATATTGGGTAAGTTGGGCGACGGAGGAATGGGCAACTCGTACAACGATTGATGGGTATAATTTTCACACGGAACAACAGTTACATCACATGTGCGCCCGTCGGGCATCCATTTTTCGCCATTGATCATCAATGCCAGTTCGCCTAGCGTCATACCGTGAACCACCGGAATCGGTAGCCATCCCACGCCCGATTTGTACTTCATATCCAGCAGTGGTCCATCCACATAAAAACCGTTCGGATTGGGGCGGTCGAGCACAATCATTTTTTTATCTGAGGCTGCACAGGCATCCATCATACGTGCCATTGTGATATAATAGGTATAAAAGCGCGTTCCGACATCCTGTAGATCAAAAACCAACACGTCAAAAAGGTTCATCTTTTCTGCGGAAGGTTTCCCGCCTTCGCCTCCATACAGTGACCAAATAGGAATTCCTGTTTTTTCGTCGATGGAATTCGCTACATGTTCACCTGCGTCGGCAGTTCCGCGAAAACCATGTTCAGGAGAAAAAATGCCGACGATATCGAAATGGTTTCGCTTTAGCAGATCTACCAGGTGTTCATTACCAATCATGCCGGTTTGGTTGGATAAAACGGCTATACGTTTCCCTTGCAGTAAAGGAAAATACCGATCGGTTTGTTCGGCGCCAACTTTAATCCTTTGTTGATTAGGCTTGTTGTGGGGTAGGTGTGGCATTGGTGCGGTGTTGACCTTTCCTGTGGGGGTTCGTGAAAATAACGAGAGGCAGAAAGCAAGTAAAAATAAAATGGGGATTTTTTTCATGTTTAATTTTCTAATTGAGTTTTGGAATATTTTTGTTGTTCGTGAAGACGATCAAATTCTTCTTCAATCGAAAGGAGTTCTTTTTTTAGGTCTTGCAATCGCTCCAATAATTCGAGACGTTTTTCTACTTCTGATTTTTTCGATTTCAATGCCCGGCGCGCACCTTCAAGTGTCAAACCTTTATCTTTAACCAAGTGATATACTATTTCAACTTGTCGGATATCTTCTTTTGTGTATTGGCGTGTGCCTCCGGCTGTTTTTTTGGGATTGATGTTATCGAATTCTTTTTCCCAGAAACGCAAAAGTGAAACATTCACGGCAAAATGATCGGCCACTTCTTTAATGGAGTAATAAAGGCGTTTATCATCAAAATCGATTGGTTTGCGTCGTTTTCCCATGTGAAAAACCGGTTTTTTGGGTTAGAACCTTCCGTTTGTTGCCGTTACTGACAAGAAATGGGCTCAGAATGCAACAAAAATAAACTTTTTGCCGTAATTTTGCAAACGGAATTAAACAAAAAGAAATCCTATTTTTTATTTTTATGATGACTTCAAAAGAAATACGTCAATCTTTCAAAGATTATTTTGCATCCAAAGGACATCAAATTGTGCCATCGGCTCCAATGGTAATCAAAGACGATCCTACGTTGATGTTTACCAATGCCGGGATGAATCAGTTTAAAGATATTATTTTGGGTAATGCACCCGCAAAATACCGTCGTGTGGCCAATGTGCAGAAATGCCTTCGTGTAAGCGGTAAACACAACGATCTAGAAGAAGTAGGGCACGACACTTATCATCACACCATGTTTGAAATGTTGGGCAATTGGTCCTTCGGCGATTATTTTAAAAAGGAAGCTATTGAATTTGCATGGGAATATCTTACCGAAGTTTTGAAACTCGATAAAGATCGTTTTTATGTAACTGTTTTTGAAGGGAGCGCCGAAGAGGGTTTGCAGCGCGATGTCGAAGCCGCAGGGTATTGGTTGCGTTATTTACCTGCCGAACGCATTATCGATGGAAGCAAGGAAGACAATTTTTGGGAAATGGGCGATACCGGTCCGTGTGGGCCATGTTCGGAGATTCATATCGATATTCGTTCTCAGGAAGAACGCGAAAAAGTGGATGGACTGTCACTTGTGAACAGAAATCATCCGCAAGTGATCGAGATCTGGAATCTTGTATTCATGCAATACAACCGCAAAGTTGATGGCTCGCTCGAAGAGCTGCCGGCAAAAGTGATCGATACGGGTATGGGTTTCGAAAGGCTTTGTATGATCGTTCAGGGAAAGACTTCGAATTACGATACCGATATTTTTCAGCCACTCATTCAAAAGATCGGAGAGTTGAGTGGGACGCGGTATGGAGAAGATGCCCAAAAAGACGTTGCTATGCGTGTTGTGGCCGACCATGTTCGCGCCATTGCTTTCTCTATTACCGATGGACAATTGCCCTCCAATACCGGCGCAGGTTATGTAATTCGTCGCATTTTGCGTCGTGCTGTTCGGTATGGCTATACTTTTTTGGGGTTGAAAGAGCCTTTCATATATAAACTTGTTCCTACCCTTATTGAGGTGATGGGTGAAGCATATCCCGAATTGACAACTCAGCAGACATTGGTAGAGCGGGTGATCAACGAAGAGGAGGAATCTTTCTTGCGTACGCTCGAAACCGGCATTCGGTTGTTGGATAAACAAATAGAAGAACACAAAGCAGCCGGTAAAACTCAACTCGAAGGAACAATAGCTTTTCAGCTTTACGATACGTATGGGTTTCCGCTCGATCTCACTGAACTGATCCTTCGCGAGCATGGTATGACGGTAGACACCCATGGGTTCGATTTGGAAATGCGGAAACAGAAAGAACGTGCCCGGAATGCTGCTGCCGTTGAAACAGGCGATTGGGTGCAGGTTCATGAAGGAGAACCGGAATTCGTGGGGTATGATCTCACGGCTTGTGAATCTCGAATCCTACGTTATAGAAAAGTAAAACAAAAAAATCGGCAGTTTTATCAGATTGTTTTCGAAAAATCGCCATTCTATGCCGAAATGGGTGGACAAGTAGGCGATAGCGGCGTTTTTGTTGATAAAGACGGTAAAGTGTTCCGGATTTTTGATACGAAAAGAGAAACCAATTTGGCGGTGCATCTTAGCAATGAAATGCCGGGCGATCCCACAGGTATTTTTCGTCTCGAAGTTGATATCGAAAAACGTACGGCAACTGAGTGTAATCATACGGCTACACACCTTCTTCATGAAGCTCTTCGCGAAGTATTGGGCGAGCATGTCGAGCAAAAAGGGTCGCATGTTTCGCCTGATGCGTTGCGGTTCGATTTTTCTCATTTTCAGAAAATGACCCCCGAAGAAATTCGGGAAGTGGAACGACGTGTTACAGAAAAAATTCGGCAAGATCTTAAGCTCGAAGAGCATCGAAATGTTTCACTTGAAGAGGCAAAGGCTTCCGGAGCAATAGCCCTTTTTGGAGAAAAGTATAGCGATGAAGTTCGTACGGTTCGCTTCGGTACATCTATTGAGTTGTGCGGTGGGACCCATATCTCTTCAACGGGTCGCATTGGTACATTTCGTATCGTGAGCGAAAGCGCTATCGCTGCAGGTGTGCGACGTATTGAAGCCGTAACTGCAAAAAAATGCGAAGAATACCTTTACGATATGGAAGATACGCTGAAAAGCGTTAAAAGTATGTTGAACAATTCGCCCGATGTGATACAAGCTTTACAACGATTATTAGATGAAAACAACGAGATGAAAACAACGATTCAGGAGTTCGTAAAGGAAAAAACCGAACGGATAAAACAAGGCATCATTGCGAAAAAGAAGATCATCAATGGCATTTCTGTTTTTAAGCTAATCGAATCCGATATTTCATCCGATATGGTTAAAGACATTGCCTTTCAGCTGAAGGGGCAATTTCCGGAAAAAATGTGTTTTGTTGCCGGAACATCTCTAAATGGTAAAGCCAATATTGTCGTTATGCTCAGCGACGATTTGGTCGAAAAAGGGTTGCATGCCGGGAATCTGGTTCGTCAGGCTGCCAAGTTCATTCAGGGTGGTGGGGGAGGTCAACCTCATTTTGCAACTGCAGGAGGGAAAAATATTGATGGACTGGCATCGGCAGTGGAATGGATATTGAAAAATTTGGAATAATCGTCTTTGTATTACCCGCGTTGTTTTTTCAGAAGGAAAGAAACGAAAATTTATCATTTCGATGAAATGCAAAAACCCGCCATGAAATAACGGCGGGTTTTTTTGTTGCTCGATGGTATTTTATGAGGATTAGCTTCACACTTCCGGCTTAGTTAATATTCATCCTCGTTGAAAAAGAAATCTTCTTTGCTCGGATAATCCGGCCAGATATCTTCAATAGACTCGAAGATTTCGGTGTCTTCCTCAATTTCCTGCAAATTTTCGATAACCTCCAATGGGGCACCGGAGCGTTGGGCATAATCGATTAACTCGTCTTTTGTGGCAGGCCATGGAGCATCCTCCAGTTTTGAAGCTAATTCTAATGTCCAGTACATATATTATTAATTTTTAAATGAAAGGTCTTTTTTTTGTAGTCGCAAATATAATAAAATTAGATATATATTGTTATTCACAATACATTTCTCTACCCGATTTGAGATTTTCATGCCTGGCGAGCACGAAAAAATAGTCCGATAATCGGTTTATAAAACTCAAAATTTGTTGATCTATCGGATATTTCTTTTTCAATCGAAAGACTTCTCTTTCGGCACGACGGCATACTGTGCGGCAGATATGTGCCCTTGCGGCTGCTTCGTTTCCACCGGGAAGAACAAACCGACTAAGTTTGGGCAATGAGATATCCAACCGATCGATTTCTTTCTCGATTAGGGAGACGTCGTCGTCGGTAACCCGACATGTCCTTTCGACAGTCGAATTCTCTGTGTCCGTTGCCAAATAAGAACATACGTTAAACAATTTGTGTTGAACGAACGCCAGAAAATTTTTTGTTACCGTTTCTTCTATAACGCACGTCAGCCATCCTACAAAACTATTGAGTTCGTCAATCGTTCCGTACGTTTCCAATCGGATGTGGGTTTTAGGTACACGTCTACCGCCTATAAGCGATGTTTTACCTTTATCTCCTGTTTTTGTATACAACATATTCTTTTTCATCTTCTGCGCAAGATAAGATAATAATCAAATCAAATAGTTTAATTTGTAGTAATTGGAATTTAAAATAACTATACCTAAATGTTTCTTGTCAAAGGTAAGTCTTGCTCTTTCGTCGTCTTTAATTTTTTTCCATATCGATTTTGTAGCTTTGTTTCTATCAATATTTGTCATCATCCAGAAGGTTCGATCGTTACTAT
The DNA here is from genome assembly GCA_002381125.1 of Bacteroidales bacterium UBA4179. GTDB lineage: Bacteria > Bacteroidota > Bacteroidia > Bacteroidales > Dysgonomonadaceae > Anaerorudis. The sequence continues at coordinate 25,239 of DFUT01000036.1, forward strand.
GTTCAATAAGTATTTCCGTTACATTTGTGTTTTTAGGCAATTCATAATTCAAATTGAAAAAAATAGCGTCAAAAGTTCCGGAGGGTATAGTATTCCTTATTGTTATTTGATCTTTTTTATGAGACAGCAATTTTTGTGCCACTGCAATCTTATCGGGATCGCTTTCGACACCCACGCAAGTGGTTTTCTTTGAAGAAGCAGTAAGGAAAAGCGTATTGATTCCTTTTTCGGAACCTATTTCCAAGATATTCTTTGGATGAAAATAATTTACCAGACGGAACGACAGATAATGGGTTTCGCAAATCTCTTTCGGGTTAATGTTTCGGTTCGACAGGTGATTTTCGATATCGAAATAGGCATTGTAAGGCAGTTTTTCGTTGATGATTTTGGTAATAAAATAAAAAGCAAAAGGAGAATGCACTCCGAAGCCTTTTGCTGTACGTTTTCGTTGAAAAAATGCAGACATTTGCAATCAATTTTTTTAATTACATTTTTTGTATTAAAGCTACTGCATAGGCCACAATTCCCTCTTCCCTGCCCACGAACCCCATTTTTTCTGATGTGGTAGCTTTGATGGAGATATTTTCTTCATTGGTTTGTAGAATTGTCGCCAAGGTTTGCTGCATCGCCGGGATATAGGGATTCAGTTTGGGTTGTTCGGCACATACGGTTGCATCGATATTGCCGACCCGATAACCTTTTTCTTGAATAAGCCGACAGGTCTCTTTCAATAGAATTTTGCTGTCGATATACTCATATTTCGGAGAGGTGTTTGAGAAATGAAATCCAATATCGCGCAGGTTGGCCGCTCCAAGCAGGGCGTCGCAAATGGCATGGATAAGCACGTCGGCATCGGAATGCCCGTCCAATCCCATTTTGTGATCAATTTTTATTCCCCCAAGCCACAGTTCTCTGCCTTTTTGCAGGCGATGCATATCGTATCCAAAACCGATTCGTAGATCCATTGTGTTTAATGTAATACGTTTTTTTGATTTTTAATGGTGTTTCAGCTATTGACGCGGAATTTATTTACTTGTTTTGTAATAAAACCTTGTAAACGATGACTCATTTAATTTTGAAATCGAGCAATTTTTCGTTTTCAATATACCCCTCGAGGTGATCGTTTATAGCAACCGGCCCTATTCCTGCAGGTGTGCCCGTGAAGATAAGATCGCCTATTTTTAGTGTAAAAAACTTGCTGATATACGAAATGATTTTGTCTACAGAGAAGATCATTTCGGCTGTATTTCCTTTTTGAACCGTTTTGCCGTTGATGTCGAGGTGAAAATCGATGTTTTGCATATGAGAAAATTTATTTTTCGAGATGAAGTTGCCTACGGGAGCCGAATTATCAAAGCTTTTGGCTATTTCCCAGGGCAATCCCTGTTGTTTTAACCGATGTTGAAGGTCTCGCGCCGTAAAATCGATACCCACCGTAATTTCATTGTAATAACGGTGCGCAAATCGTTCCGCAATGTTTTTCCCCAGTCGGTCGATTTTTATGACGATTTCGGTTTCGTAATGAATTTCGTTCGAAAAATCAGGCAGGAAAAAAGGTTTCCCATTTTTCAGCAAGGCGGTGTCGGGTTTCATGAAAATAACCGGTTCTTCGCTTACGAAAACAGATTTCATCTCCTCATTGTGAGAAGCGTAGTTAAGTCCTATGGCAAAAATCTTCATGTTGCTTGAATTTTATTTGGGCAACTGTTTTAAACGATTGAACATAACGGCCAAATGAGCATATATCGATGTATTTTGGAGGACAACGCCTTCAGGGACGCGGATGCGAAAAGGCGTAAAATTCCATATTCCGCGGACACCTCCTTCAATCAAATAATCGGCTGTTTGTTGCGCAATGTCTGCCGGCACTGTGAGTACACCGATTTCGGCTTTTATGGTTTTTCGGTTTCTCTCTATAAATTCATCGGCATGATAGACAGGGATATTGTTGATTTTGGTATTTACGATATCGTCTTTGATATCGAACCCTGCCAAAATTTTCAATCCATATTGTTCCAGCCCGGAGTCGGCCAGCAAGGCTGCACCTAGGCTCCCTACTCCGAATAAAACGGCTTTATGGCTGGAGCGGAATCCGAGAAATTCTTCCAGTACGTCAATGAGTTGATCAATTTCGTATCCTACTCGCGTTTTCCCCGAAATATTTACATAAGAAAGGTCTTTTGCTATTTGAGTGGGAGATACATTGATTTTTTTTGCTATTTGAGTGGAAGATACGTACGATTCTCCTTGGTTTTTCAAGAGCTTGACATATGCAAGATACCACGGCAACCTGCGAAGGGCGGGTTCGGGAATATTTCGTTGATATGAGGAAGATTCAACCATAAGGTAATTGTCAAAGTTGTGCAAAGATATGTTTTTTTATGGATTTTAGATAAAAAACGACCACTCAAATTGGTTATCTTTGCAGTGAGTAAAAAAATTATGACAGATTTTCACAGAGAGATTCATCCGCTTGAACCGTTTTTGCCGGAAAAGTCCAAAGTGTTGATGTTGGGAAGCTTTCCTCCGCCAAAGGCAAAATGGGGAATGGATTTTTACTATCCAAACTTCCGGAACGATATGTGGCGGATATTCGGGTTGGTTTTTTTCGACGACAAAGATCATTTTCTGACAATCGACGGAGAGGCATTCGACAAGGAACGTATCGTTTCTTTTCTCGATAAAAAAGGAATTGCTCTATATGATGTGGCTTGTGAGATTGTTCGATTAAAAGGCAATGCGTCGGATAATTTTTTGGAAATTGTTCGGCCCATCGATTTGCATGCAGTGTTGGAAAAGATTCCTTTGTGTCGGACGTTGGTGACAACCGGAGAAAAGGCAACCCGTACACTATGTTCGCTTTTGCCTACTCAAATTAAAAAACCTTCTATCGGGAGCTTCGAAAAAGTTAAGCTCAATGGGAAGATTTTTCGGTTCTACCGCATGCCTTCTTCATCAAGAGCTTATCCAAAACCTTTGTTGGAAAAAGCCGATATCTACAAACGTTTTTTCTTGGAGATAGGCTTACGTTAAGGCTCTTCATAAAAAAATCCTTCCAATTTTTCATTTACGACGGGATATAACTTTATTGTTTCACTCTTTTTGAGATACCGGGACAATTTGTTGGAAACAATATCCTTATAATAAGGGGAATTGGTGTGTTTTTTGTGAGCTTGTGCATTTTCGTAACATTCGTACAGGAAAATTTTGTTGGGGTGCTCATCGCTTAATAAAATATCATAAGCAATGCAACCCTCTTCATTTTCCAACGTTTGAATCTGCATTTCTTTCAGCAAAGCGAGTGCCGTCTCCATGTCTTTTTGATCCAATTCGAATTCCACAAAAAGGATCTCGCCCTTTTTGTCATTCAACATGGCTTGCGGAAAAGAGGGGGCAACATTTGTCAAGACAAAAGCAAAGACAATCAAGGCAATTTTAAAAATCTGTTTTTCCATAAAACTTGCTGTATTATTAATTTATTGGATATCTAAGGCCGGAATAATCTTTGAGAACGCATCGCATAGTGCCGAATTTCAACCCTGTGTCTATAATGAGGGGCATCCGGTTAAGATCATCGGTAAGGGTGACCTTCATTGCTTCTTTTTGGTCGGCAAATACTTTATCGAGAATCATCAACGACAATTCAATTGCATCGTACGTTTTTCCGTCGTTCGTTTTTACTTTTGTTGTTCCAAGATAACGCAGATACATATCTACAATTTTTTTACCCGAAACAAACTGAATATGTGTATTTTCACCGGGTTGCATTTCTGAATAATCGAGATTCCGGGCATAATTAAGAACCGAAACATAATCATAGGTACATTTGTCGGTTGTTATGATCTCATCAAAGGAGAGTTTGCCTTTGCGATAGCGAATGGTCCGAATGGTAATTTTTCCGTTCTCATACGAAAACGATTGTCGCTCGCTTGAATATTCACCCCCCTCGGAAGCTCCTTTTGTGAAAAGAAGAGGTACCAGCTTCATATCGACATATCCTGTTAAGGTATCGTTAACGGGGAACATTTTGTCGGCGATACCTGTAGTGTTGGCTTGGAGTTGGGTTTTATAAACAGTTTTGCCGTTCAAATTGGTGGTGGTGGTGTTTAACGTCCCGATGCCGGCTTTTGCATTAATGACACCATACTTGAAATATAAATCGTAGGTAATTTTTTCTCCACTTTGAAAGGCTATATTTTCTTTTTCACATTGTGCGAAAATGTTTTGTACGAAAAAAGCAAATATCAAAAAGGGGAAAACGAATATTAATTTTTGATCCATTATTTTGTTTTTTAAGTTCTTTATATGAGTTCATGTTTTCCCTTTCCCTAGAAAGGATTTTGAAGAAAAGGGTTTGTACTTCGGCTTGAAGAAGTACTTGTACGATCCGCTTCAGGATTTCTTCGTTTTTTTTCTTCCGGTTTATTCTTTGTTATTTCCAACGGTTTTTGTTGAGTAATGGGAACTTCGTTTATGTCCCACGATTCTTCGTGGTCGGTGTAAGCTCTAATCTCATAATATCTTGGATAGTAATATACTTCCTCAGGTTGTCGTTTTTCTTCGTAGTTTCCTGTTGTCCATTCACCATCTCCGTTTTCGTCGATAAATAAGCGGGCATAATATGTTCCCGGATGTAAATCCTGAAATTTAGCCTCATTTTTTTTGACTAGCGTTTTGCGAATAGGTTTATCGGATTTGTCCAAAAGTTCTACATAGACGTCTTTATTTTCAGGTAATCCGTACATCACAATCAACAAGTTCCCGTATTGTTCCAACGATTTAACCGAAAAGTTTTGATCTATTTTGTTGTTCCATAAGCCATAATAACTTTTGAAAGCGGCGGAATCTACCAAAAATCGGTATTTCCCTCCCGGTTCCCATCGGGGACGAAGTTCGTATTTTCTTATGTTGAGAGTGTCTTTTATTATTTTGTAATTGACCGGTTCAAAAACGGAATCTTTTTCAATGAACAGTTTAACGTGTGTAGAATCGAAATTAATGATTGGTTGTTCAAATTCGAGCCGTATGGGTTGGTAAATTTCGTGATTACTTTGAATATTATGTTGTAGGCTTAAAAATCGAATGATTTGTTCTTCTTTTTCCTTTTCTTTTGATGAAGTGGATTTTTTTTCTTTTGGCGGCCTGTACGTAAAATGGATCGTGTCGGTATAGAGGAAATTGCGATTCGCCGAATCGGTTCTTACGTAATTGATTTTCATCCTAATGGAGTCGGTTTTATAGATTAACGAGTCGGTAATCCATAGGGTGATGGTATCGTTATACCGAGAAGTTTCTTTGATATACCAGTCGTCGTTTTCTACCGGCGGGTTAAGCAGCTTGAAAGTGGGGAGTGTTGTTGGTGCTGCAAAATAGAGCATCAGTTTATAGGGCTCGGGGCGTTCGTATTTTTGCAAATATTGTCGTTGAAAATCACTTAAAAACGAACGCAGTAAAACATTGTTGGGCAAAAATTGGGTATAGCTTACTGTTTTTATCGTGTCGATTTTGGTACTGTCGTCTTTATTGAAAATGGTATCTTGGCGTACAGCCGGTGCGGTTGAAGGGCTAATTACGGAATCTAAGAACGCAATGGTTTCCTGAGGATTGTCGTATTTGTAATCGCGATTAAGATCGTTAAGCGCATAGATTTTATATTTTCCCGGAGCCATCCCTCTTATAGTGAAGTTTCCGCGTGAATCTGTTCTTGAAATACGCTCAAAGGGTAGTTTTGTGAATGCAGAGTCGTGAAGGTTGGAATGAATACCCACATATATACCTTGTTCCGGTTCGAGATTCATGGCCGCAAGCACTTTTCCGGAGACAGCCAACGTATCGAGATTATCGCCTGTGGAAAAAGAGATGGAAAAATTCTCCAACGGATTCCCTTCGTTATTGTCCACAATGGCATCGGTAAAATCGATAGTATAAGTAGTGTTTGGCTGCAATTCGTCTTCTAACTTTATAATGGCTTTTTTGCCGATAGCCTGGATGATCGGAAAATTTCTTTGAGGGGGAGTAATGATCACTTTCTCCATGGGTTTTTCGATTTTGATGTTTTCATCAAATTCGATCACAATGGTTTTGGTTTTTACGTTCAATGCATTGAAATTCGGTGTGGTTTTTTTTACTACCGGTGGAGTAACATCGTAATCGCCTCCGCTCGGTGAAGCTATATTGGCGCACGAGTGGAGAATAACGAGCGTTAACGCAATCAAAAAGAAAGCGCAAAGGAATGATAATAGTTTATTTTGCATTTTTATCGGTTGACGAAAATATTCATTAATTGCCACAAAAATACAATGTTTATGAAAGTTTTAAGAACTTCAAAGCTGAAAAAATAGTAAAAAACGATTTTATTGCGATAGAATGGTATGTCCAATTCGGCAAAACAAGCATTTTCGCCGGTCGCAATATGCTTTACGCAATTGAATGAGCGCTTGGGTGTCAAATGCATTTTGCGGGATTATTCCTGCCGATTTAAAATCTCGAACAATCTTATTTTGTTCGGGCTTCACCGATTCTAAAATTTGGATGGCTCGGTCGCAATATTTTGGCATATCGTTCTTTTTTCCATAAGCAAAAAGAAGTGGAGCAACGGTATTGATGAGAATACCGTCCAATGAATTATTCCCAAGATATTTGGGAGTTTTTCTCGATTTTTTGCCAAATGTATAGTGTGTTTGCCAATATTCCGATGCATTCACACGAAAGAGTATGCGAATTTTTTGATAATCGTCTGTTTCAAGGATGGTCGAAAATAATCTGCCGGAGTGTTGTACCACTGCTGCCAATTCGGCAATACGCAGTTGCGGAAATCCATGAGGACGGGTACGCAACGACTTGAATAATATATTGTCGAGACTTTTTAGAGTGAACTTCTTTTTTAAGAAGTCGTATTCTTTTCGCAGAAAAATATAGTAATCGTCGGTAATGGTTTCATCCTCCAACATACCGGCCTGTCCAAAGAATAATGCTTCTACCTGAAACAGGTTATCGGCATGTTTGAGAATGTAATTATAGGGAAGGCTGAGAGCCAATCGTTCAAATTCATCGGAATTCAGCCCAAAACCAAAATTTCGAGACAACAATACATAAAATGTTTCGTCCCATGAATTGTTGAAACGGTCCAAATGTCGGAAAATATCGTTTGTTTTTCGTTCCAATCGTTCTATGACCAATGCATCTAACCACCATCGCATCTCTCTGTTTGAAATAGTATGCAGCGATGTGAGGCAGGGTACATTTACATTGCTGAAAAGAAGAAATTCGGCATTATTGCGCAGCTTTTGTGAGACAGGGATACGTAGTTGAGGAATTTTTTGGCCTTTTTCGTTATAAATTTCTTCGTTAATGTTTTCCGCTATGTGTAGGATAACGGAATTATACGCTTTATCGGTATGATGCAGGTGTTTTTTCCAGTCGCCGGAGGTGCGATGGATTTCAATGTTTCCCGCCCATAATTTGTTGCCGATTTTGATCTTTGCATTGAAAAAATCCGGTCCGGCATCGCTGTTGGAGATTCCGGGATCAATCACTTCTACGGGTTCGCCTTCTGTGGTGCGCAAATCGTTGTGGCGATACAGTTTGAATTTCCAGATGTAATGCAATAATTCTTCTTTATTTATCATTGATGCCGGCGTTTACGTGTCCAAAATTAGAATTATTTTATGGCATAACAAAAATACGGTGTTATTTTTATCCGATAAGTATGAGGCTATTTCGGTTTTTTTTCATAGTTTTGTCTGGGATATTGCTAAATAATCATCAATATAAAAATTACAAAACATGAAGAAAGTTGTTTTAGTTCGTCACGGCGAAAGCGTGTGGAATAAAGAAAATCGTTTTACGGGGTGGACCGATGTAGATCTTTCTGAAAAAGGGATACAAGAAGCGCAGGATGCCGGCAAGCTGTTACGGGAAGAAGGATATTTTTTTGAAAAAGCGTATACTTCGTATTTGAAAAGGGCCATTAAAACATTGAATATCATCCTTGATGTCATGGATTTGGATTGGATACCTGTTGATAAGACTTGGCGTCTGAACGAAAAACATTATGGTGCATTGCAAGGATTGAACAAAGCAGAAATGGCCGTAAAGTATGGCGAAGAGCAGGTGCATATCTGGCGCAGGAGTTATGACGTCCCGCCCCCTCCACTAGCCAAAGATGATCCTCGTTCGCCTTTCATGGATAGGCGTTACAAAAGGGTTGATGAAAAAGATCTTCCGTTGACAGAATCACTAAAGGATACGGTAAATCGTATTCTCCCTTATTGGAATAATGTCATTTTACCTAGTCTTCGCGATTACAACGAAATAATTGTAGCAGCTCACGGCAACAGCCTACGCGGTATCGTGAAACACCTGAAAAATATTTCGGATGAAGATATTCCGCAATTGAATTTACCGACAGGTGTACCTTATGTGTTTGAATTTGACGATGACCTGAACGTGGTAAAGGATTATTTCCTGGGTGATCCCGAAGTCATCAAAAAACTGATGGAGGCGGTTGCCAATCAAGGTAAAGCCAAGTAACCTTTCTCTTTCGACTTATTAAGATATCATTTCATTTGTCATGTCGGTCTTTTGATGGCCGGCATGATTTTTTTGTTGCCGGCCACATTTCGTTTTTTATCTCTGTTGCGGTTAGTTTTTTTGGATCTATTTTCATGTATTTGATTCGTTGTCGCCGCCACGTGTAAACCAAGTGAACAAAACCGCCTTTGTCTTGGATAACAGAAGGATATGAGTATTGACTAATGGGAGAATCTTCCAGGATTAAGGAGGCATACCAGTTTTTTCCATCATTAGAAAGTGAGACATTTAAGGGTGTACGCGCACCCTTTGCCAATCCTTCCGGGGGTTTGACATGGTTGTAAACCAACAACTGTAGTCCATCCTTTAACGTAACGGCATCTATCCCTGAATTGTTGTTGGGCATGTTGGTTAGCCTCATCTTGTTCCATGTTTCGCCTTGATCTTTTGACCATGATTCGGCCAAAGCGCGATTTCTGGTTCGGCAAAGTACTTGCAATGATCCGTCTTTATAGGATAATATGGCAGGTTGAATGGCTTGAATATTTTTAGCATCGTTTATAGGGCCTATTCTTCTCCATGATCTCCCTTTATCTTCTGTGATTTCGAAATGAACCCTCCAACCGGGGCTTCCCTCCAAACTCGATGGACAAATCAGTTTCTTGTCGATCATGATCGGTTTGTTTTTGGAAGGACCGATATAGCCGTCCGGCAGATTTTCGGGCTTCGTCCATGTTATTCCATTATCATACGAGCGGATAAGATGACCTGTCCAGTCGCTGACCGAATTTCCAATCTTGTAAAAGAGCAACAGTTCACCGTCTGGAATTTGGTAAAGTACAGGGTTCCAGCAGGCTTTTCTTAAGGTATCGTTGATAACGCCATTAGCCACCTCTTGAGGGGCTGTCCATCCCTTATCGGTTTTTCTGCATACCCAAATTACACAATCGGGGTTACGTTCTTTGGTGCCTCCAAAGAATGCGACAACTAATCCTTTTGGCGTCTCTGCAATGGTTGCGGCATGGCATTCTGGGAACGGGGCTTTTTCATACAGAAATTCCTCTTCCTCTATTCCTTCTCTCCATTCACCTTTTCCCACATCGAGATTGACCGAGAAGGTATATTCTCCCGATCCGATTTCCCATATGTTTGGATTTTTTACATTCGGTTGTCTGATCCCTTCGACCTGCTTGATAGGTTTATCTCCTTCATTTATTCGTGAGCTATTGTCGGGGAAATGCACCACTGCACGGCTATTCGGGGGCACGGAAATATTCCATTCCAAATGACTGAAATTCTTTTTCCATTGGCTTTTTACATCTCCATAAGGGGTTTGATATGAGGCGTTCACGCAACTTAATTCTTGAATATCGAAACTGGGGTTCATGATGATTTTTTTGAATCCCACCTGCTCGGAGTCCGATTTGATGCCTGCAAGATGTTGATAGCAGAAAGGGATGAAATCACCAAGAAGCATCACATGATTATGCGAATTCATTTCGGGATTTGCGGTATCGCCGTTCCATAATTCCCAAATGGTGGTTGCCCCTTTTTTTGCCATGTATCCCCAACTGGGATAGGTATCGTTCGAAGCCAGCAGAAATGCCAGATCGGCCCGTTCCATCTTGGCCAATTCCTTTAAAATCCATTGGGAACCGATCACACCGGTACAGATGTGGGCATTGTGATCTTTGATGATTTTGTCAACGATTTTTTTTTCAATTTCGGGCACATAATTTTCTGGTACCATGCCAAAGGCTAAAGGCAAAAGGTTCGATGTTGCCGAATTGTTCCCGTAAAACAAGCTGTCCTGATTGAAAAATTTTCGGTTGAAACCTGACTTGATTTTTTCTGCCAATGATGCAAAATACTGCGCATCTTTGTTTTTCTCCTGCAGCAGCGCGAATTTTTCCATGAGCCCGAGTATTTTGTAATAGTAGGCCGTAGCGAGAAGCTTACCGTCGGTTTGTCGTTTGGGATCGCGCGAATGAATAAGTTCGGGCGATTCGGGAGGAACGCACCAGTCGCCGTATTTATCGCGCGTGATAATATGATCTTCAGTCATGTACTCTTTTTTGATGTGCTTGATCCATTTTTTCATGGCACGGTAATTCCTTTTTACCGGAAGGAGGTCGCCGAACTGAGTGTATATCATGTCTCCTGCAAAAACAAATGCGGCAGGCCATGTGACATTATCGGTATAGTAATTCCAAAATGGCGGAGCCACATCGGGGATGCAGCCGTCTTCGCGTTGCGCTTCGCGAATATCGTTCATCCATTTGCTGTAAAGGTGTATGTTTTCAAAGATAAAACTTTCACCCAGCGAGCCCATCGTTCGGTCTCCCAACCAGGGTTGACGTTCATTCCTTTGAGGACAGTCTATCGGCATTCCCTTATAATTTCCGCGAATGCCCCAATATGCATTTTTCAAGATTTGGTTGATTATGGGATGGGAGCATTCAAAGGAACCGATTGCTTTTATATCATCGTTAACTACCTCTCCGATGAAATTTTCTTTCGTTATTTTCCCGGGATAGCCTGTTACTTCCACATAGCGAAAGCCATGATATACGAAGCGAGGCGCCCATTCTTCTTCTTCTTCTCCTCCTCCTTCTCCTTCTCCTTTCAGAATATAAATATCGGTTGCTTTGGCATCGCGCAGATTCCGGGTGTCGAGTTCACCGTTGGGCAGTAATGTTTCGGCAAAACGAAGCTTTACCGAATCTCCTTTTTCCCCTTTAACTTTCATCCGTATCCAACCTACCATGTTTTGTCCCATGTCAAGGATGTATTTGTCTGCAGAAAGTTTGGTCAGCGATATCGGAGCTATTTTCTCTACAATTTTTATCGGTGGTATCATCTGAGCGCGGAGTGTCCCTGTGGGAATAGAAACTCGTTGCGCATTTTCCCATGCACTGTCATCATAATCGATTTCATTCCATCCCGGGAGCTCTTTCCGACCATCGTACTCTTCACCGTCGTATTCGTTATTGCTTCTAATGGGACCGTCGGCTGTAAATTTCCATGAAGTATCGCTTCCGATGACCTCTTTTGTGTTGTCTTCATAATCGATGATTAACGTTAGGCGTATTTTCGGATAACCAAAAGTGTTTATTTTATATGGCTTATACGCTTGGCGCATGGTGTAAAAACGGCCGTTGCCCAAGATGACGCCAATGGCATTTTTGTTGTTTTGGATAAGGGTGGTTATATCGAAGCTGTTGTATAAAATGGTTTTTCTGTAATCTGTCGGGGCAGGAGACAATACCCTGTCGCTTATTTTTTTGCCGTTGATATAAAGCTCATACAACCCCAATCCTGCGATATGTACCATTGCTTGTTTGACTTTTTTTTCTACGGTAAATTCTTTGCGCAGATAACGTGCCGACAAACGCGAAAATTTAGTTTCCGAATCCCAAGGATAGGCTTTATCCATACCGATCCATTGCGATTTCCAGTCGTTTTCCGAAAGCAACCCCATGCTCCATAAAGCAGGTTCGCTCCAGCTTGTTTCGCCTTTGTTTGTCGTAACTTTTACTTTCCAGTGATAATAAGTGTTGCTTTTCAGTGGTTTTCCGGCATATTCGATCCATTGTGACTGATTGGAATCCGTCTTGCCAGAATCCCAAAGATCTCCCACATTGTTTTCGAGTTGTTCTTTTGTGGAAGCTACTAGAATGTGATAGGAGATTTGGTGTATATTTCTTTTACCGGGAGCGAATATTTGCCAGCTGAATCTGGGTTTGCGGCTATCGATCCCAAGCGGATTTTCCAGCATTTCGCATCGCAAATTACCGACGGTTACGGCTGCCCGAAGCAGCATCGGTATCAAAAAAATGAATATCAATACTGAAATTCCTATTTTGGCTGTTTTACCCATTGTGTTTTACTATTTTTGTTCGTTTCATTTCAGTTGAGCATCGGGTAATTTAATCCACTCCGGTTTAATATAATTTTTTGTAGCGTCAATGGCTATCAGTACTTTGTCGTTTCCGCAACGGTATCCGGTTTCATCTATGAAGTGCGTGATTTTGTTTTCGAATTCTCCCAAATAATTTAGTGAACCATTCACAGGACTATACCACCACACTTTCTTTTTTTGTCCCGATATTTTGGTAAGATCGATATCCATTGGTCTTCCCATGTAGTTGTAAACCAGAAGATAGTCGTTTCCCCGTGTGGCTATCAGGCGTTCATAGCGTACGCCATTGTCACCTGCAATGACAGACTGGTCGGGAATTCTTTCAAAAAACGGGAATGTCAGGATCAGATTTTTCAGATATCTCATTTGATTCATGCCGGGATCGTTCAGTGCCTCGTACCATGGTTTTTTTGCGCCATAAGCTCCACCGATCCCGTTTTTTTTCATTTGCATGATGGAATTATTTCCATAAGTGTGTCCGAATGCGCCGGCAAAAACCGACCAGTAAGCATAGCGGCGGACATCACAGGCTTTCCATAACACTTCTTTGGGATCATGAAGTCCTTGCGGAATGTTTTCATAAGAGGGTTCGCCATCGATGACAGGTTTTGTCGGTTTCATAGCAAGGCTTTTTTCTACGTACCTCCAATTATCTTCTTCGGTATAATCTTCGATAGGATAATCTGTATCGCCCATGCGCTGACCATATCTTCTGTGCCCCGACTGGAACATGTTGAAATCCAGCCAGGGAGCCTTGTTAAACCATATGCCGGACATGGTTCTTCCGCGGGGATGAAAAGTCATGAGATGGTTGTTGTCAATAGACTTGATGGTTGTAGCCAGGGTATTCCAAATCTCTGGTTTTACATCTCCCGGGATATCGCCTCCTATGATCCAAACGACATTGGGTTGGTTTTTATATCTGTTTGCTAAAAACTCTCCGTATTTTTTTGCATCCTCTATGTTCATTTTTCCCTGTTTCACGGGACTTCCCCAAACACACACCATGCCGATATATATACCTTTTTGTTCGGCTGTTTTAAGAATATAATCCATGTGATCCCAATAACCGTAATCTTCTTTTTTGTCGACTTCTTTGAAATTGAAACCGTTGGGTAGTGCCCATTTTCCATAGGTGTTGATGGCCGGGATCGTGTTCATGACCATGACTTGAACCACGTTAAATCCCTTTTGTCGGCATTGTTCGAGGTAATATTCTGTTTCATCCCTGTCTAATCGAACAGGCAGATACCATCCGGTTTCACCCAGCCAGAAGAAGGGTGTTCCATTTTCGTGTCTCAAGTACCGCTTCCCTTCGTCAACTACCAGTTTACCGTTACGCCAGGGTATATATATTTTTTTTTCGTCTTTTTGTGCGGAAATTTGTGGGGTGGTGAACAAAAAAGAGAGTATCACCATTAAAAACGCAGTTTTTTTCATTTCAAGAATTATTTATTCGTTTTTTCAAATTTTTCGTATTCGATAGCTGCCAAGATAAAGGCACCGACCGATTTTGGATCATTTTCTATCACCGGTTCACCAATATAATATTCGAAACTTCCGTCACGATAAACCTTTTCTCCGCCTAAACCGGCCACAGCGCAGCAATTTGTGATGGTGTACGTACCGTCTTCCTCTTCTTTTATGAAATTTTCAACGATACCGTTGAAGCCATCCAAAGCCACTTGCAGATAACTTTGATCGATGTAGTTGTTGTTTAACGATTTGAAAAGAAAATACACAAAAAACGCAGAGCCTGAAGATTCCAAGTAATTGCCTTGGCGGTCCTTCTGATCCATTATTTGATACCAAACTTTCGATTGTGGATCCTGGTATTTAGCGATGCCGGCAGCAAGGGTGTTGACAATGGCGAGAAGACTGTCTCTACCCTCGATATGGGGAGGCAAAAAATCGAGTACGTCCACAACGCCTGCGGCATACCAACCAATGCTTCGCGACCAAAAATTGGGCGACGTTCCTGTTTCCTTATTTGCCCATCGTTGTTGTTTGGATTCGTCCCAACCGTGATAGAAGAGACCGGTTTCTTCATCGTAGGTGTGTTGCGCAATGATTTTGATTTGATTTACAGCATCTGTTAAAAGCTCCGGCTCGTTAAAAGTTATGCCATATTGTGCCATAAAAGGTGAGACCATGTAAATGCCGTCGAGCCACATTTGATGTGGATAGATCAATTTATGCCAAAAGCCACCTTCCGATGTGCGTGGTTGTCTTCTCAGCTGTTCTCGAAGCGTATCCAACGCAATTTTGTAGCGGTGATCGTGTGTCTGTTCATAAAGATCGAAGAGGATTTTCCCTGCATTGATATTATCCAGATTGTACGCCTTCATAGAATAGGTCATGATCTGTCCTTTGTCGTCAATCAACGTATCGGCATAAGCTTTGGCATAATGGTAGTATTTTTCGTCTCCCGTATGTTTCCACAATTCGATCATCGATTTTCCAATCAGTCCAAACGTATAACCCCACCGAGGAGTTTTCGCATTTTCTGTCATCCATAATTCAGGATAGCGTTTTATTTGGGAATCGGCCATTTTTATAGACCATGGCAGATTTGTTTGTTTTTTTCCTTCGCATGACATGAATATTGACGACAGTAAGCATAAAATGCATATTTTCAACGTAAGATGAATTTTCATAACTTTTCCCTTTCTATTTTTTGTAGAGAAGATATTCTTCTCCGGGTTTGGTGTTTAAATCGTATAAATAGGTTTTTTTTATTTCAGGAGAAGGGATGGGATCTTTGGTATGGATCAGCGGTTCGGGAACAACAGGTATTTCGTATAATTTATTCGGATTGTTTCTTTTGGCTTTTTTCAATCCTTTCCCCTTCAATTCAGTAAGCGAACGTAAGCGGCAATTTCCTCCTTTTTCGGAAAAGATTTTCACTTTACTTGCTTCTCCGTTTTTCCATTCAATATCCAATATAAATCCGCCCCGTGCCCGTAATCCCATGATGTGCCCCTCTTTCCATACCGAAGGTAGTGCAGGGAGAAGATAGATAAATCCATCGTGGCTTTGCATCAGCATTTCTGCAATGCCGGCTGTGCATCCAAAGTTGCCATCGATTTGGAAAGGTGGATGTGCATCGAAAAGATTGGGATAAGTTCCGCCGCTACCATTGTTTTCGCTGACCAAACGCAATTGATCGGTTATCAATTTATACGCATGATCGCCATCAAGTAGTCGGGCCCACAGACAAACTTTCCAGCCCATGGACCAACCGGTGGATTCGTCGCCCCGGGCAATTAATGAGGTTTTGGCTGCCGAGAACAGTTCCGGCGTACGATAGGGCGATATCTGATTGCTTGGAAACAAGCCGTATAGATGCGATACATGACGATGATGATCGTTGGGATCGTCCCAATCGTGCATCCATTCCTGCAATTGTCCCCAGCGTCCAATCTGCATAGGAGCCATTTCCGTCAACCTTTTTTTCAGATGTTCGGCATAAGCTTCATTCGTTTTCAGGATATCGGAAGAAGTGATCACCGCGTTCCATAAATCGAAGATCAATTGATTGTCCATGGTACAACCTGCAGCAATGGTTGCTTTTCGATTGCTACCGGCATGCACATTTTCCGGTGAGTTGGAAGGGCAAACCACCAACCAGTTGTGTTCAGGTTCGTAAACCATGGTTTGATCGAAAAACAGGGCGGCGCTTTTTATGATGGGGTATACGCTACGTAGAAATTCCACATCACCCGAGTAAAGGTAATGTTCCCAAAGATGGCGGCATAACCATGCACCTCCTGATGGCCACATGCCGGATGCCGCTTTATCGACCGGTCCGGTTATACGCCAGATATCGGTATTGTGATGAAGAACCCATCCATCCGATCCATACATGATTTTTGCCGTTTCTTTTCCGCTTTCAGAAACTTCCTTAATCAGACGGAACAATGGTTCGTTTAATTCTTGCAAACAGGTAACTTCGGATGGCCAATAATTCATTTCGAGGTTGATGTTACAGGTATATTTGCTGTCCCATGGGGGGAACAGTTTATCATTCCATATCCCTTGCAGCGTAGGAGGTTCGCCTCCAGGCTGCGAACTCGAAATGAGCAGGTATCTCCCAAACTGAAAGTATGTAGCCACCAAGTGGGTATCGTTGGTTTCTTTAAAGCGACGGACGCGTGTATCGGTCGGCACATCGGTATACCGATCCTCGCCCAAAAACAAGGCGACACGGCCGAAATATTTTCGGTAAAAGGCGATATGATCTTTTTTAGCGGCATTGTAATTTCGTGCTATGGCTTTTGCAAGCGTATCGGCTGCACGTTTCACCTCATTTCCGCTGATGTTTTTGTAATTTAAGACATTAGTGGCAATGGAGACATAAAGGATAGCTTCGTTGGCATCTTTTACCGACAGAACTCCATCTTTGTAAAAAGCATTGCCATTTATAACTTTAGCGGAAACCTTGCCATGAAAATTGACCTTCCCTTTGAGTCCCTCGTGAGAAGAAGAAACGCCCGACAAAGAAATATAATCGTTTCCTGTTGCGATCTTTACATCGGGATGAGGAGAGGTTAACTGGGCATTGAAGGTAATAGAGCGGTCTTTATCTGCCGTTAATCGGATGATGATAGTTTGGTCGGTAAACGACGAAAAAATTTCCCTTGTGTAAGTAGTACCATTGACGTTATAGCAGACAGAGGCTTTTGCCGAATCCAGATCCAATTCTCGATAATAATTGGTGTAAGTCCCGTGTCCGGGGAAAGATATTCGTAGGTCACCGAAGGTTTGATACGGCATACCAGAATTGGTTTTCGACATCACTTTTTCTGTTGCAAGGTCTTGCGCTTCCACATATTTCCCTGCAAATATCAACTCCCTTATTTTGGGCAGATATTTCGGTGCTTCGGGATTGGGATTATTGTTTGGCTGACCTGCCCACAAAGTTTCCTCGTTCAATTGAATTTGTTCGATGGCAGGATTGCCAAATACCATTGCTCCCAATCGTCCGTTGCCTAATGGCAAAGCTTCTGTCCATGTGGATGCAGGTTTATCGTACCATAGTTTATAAGGTTGTCCATATGTCATTGGAGATATGCACCCAAGGAATATGAAAATGAAAAATTGTATCGAAAAAAAGCGTTTCATTTTTGTATTATTTTTTGTTCGAATTTTGTTGTGCAGCTTTTTCGGCTTTTACTTTTTCGACGTAGTCTTTGTAAAGTTGACGCCAGTTCCTGCCGTTGCTGTTTAAATATTGCTCGCATTTTGTTTTATAGATTTCGAAAATGGCCGATATTTCTTTCATGTTTTTGTAATCTATAGCTTGTTCTCGTGCCTGTTTCAAGTAAGACAAAAGGGTAGCTTCCTCCTTCTCGGTGAGATTGGGCACAATGGCTTTGTACCCTTTCATCGTAAAATCCACCTTGCCGACGGTATATTTATCCAGAATTGCTTCAACTTGATCCTCGGTCAGCACTTTTCTAAGACCGGACATCAGCTTATCATGAACTTCTTTCGGCATAGCTGAATCGGCAATCAACTGACGATCAAGCTCTGTAAGGGGTTTTCCGGTTGTTGGATTGATCCCCTCGGGGATAAGGGTATAAGGGTGCGTGTTATGCCAGTCTTTTACCGTTTTCAGGTGATTATAGATGAGTGTCGTTAAAAATGCCGCATCTGTTTGGTTTGCCAAATTTAAAGAAGCAACCCATTCGGTGGCTCTCTTTTCGAGCGACAAATCGGAGAGAAGTTCGGCGTACCGTTTTTTGTCGAAATAAACGGATAATTCTTCAAAAGATCGAATGGCATTTTCAGGGAGAAGTTCACCGTTTCTACCGAAGATTTTCAAATCTTCTTCAGGTTCGATGGTTACCTTTTTCTCGTCGATTTGCGTTTTATCCAACGAGAAGACGGAAGCAAAAAAATCGTATACTGCTTTTCGTTTGTTTATGCCAAAATCGTGACCTTCGTCAGGTAAGTGCACGTTTTTGACGTTTTCTTCTCTATCGTAGAAACGATAGATTTCTTTAAGATAAGGAAATTCCAACGTTGGAACGCTATGGGTCCAGTCTTTCCCGTCCGAAACAATCAAGAGAGGTCGGGGTGCAAACAGAGCGGCTAGTTCGGCATTATTGGTGCCGCTGCAAGCCAGCGTAACGGGTAATCCGCTTTCGCAAGGACATCCGCCATCGAAATGCGAAGCAAGGCTTACCACAGGAGCTGCTGCCGAATAACGGTCATCGAGAACGGTGAGCAATACGGTTTGCGTTCCACCGCCGGAACCACCATTAACACCGATTCTTTTTTTATCGATGTTTTTTTGTGTCAACATGTAATCAAGTATGGTAATACCGTTCATTGCCTGAATAACCTGAGCGGCACTCGATCGGTGAGCTGCGCTCCCTACTTGCAGAGCAGATTCGCCCCAGCCGAAAAGATCATAGTCCACACATACTGCTCCCATACGTGCAAGGGTAGCCATTCTTAGTTGCTGATCCTCTCGGTAGCGTCCTCCACCGAAATGTCCGTTCGGGCAAATAATCAAAGGATGATCCCCCTTAGAAAGAGGGCTGTAAACAGAACCTGCGACATACAGACCGGGCAGTGTTTCTATGGCGAAATTCCTGACGGTGTAGCCCGCGAATTTTCTTGCTTTGGAAAGAAGAGGTTTCGTTGATACACGTTTTGCTAGCAAAGAGTCTATCCCGAGAATCTCTCTTACCTCTTGGAGTAGACAAGATTTGCGTTCTTCCCATTTATCCTTATCGGGGTATAACGACCACAGATAGGTCAGCATCTTTTCCCCTTCTTGAACCGTGCGTCGGTAATATTCATATGGTTTCAACTTATAACGATTATCCCCTTGTTTCTCAAATTTATAATCAAAAGGGGTCAGTATATTTGACAAGGATTCTTCCACCGAATAAGGTCGAATTCGAAAATCGGCATAAGGGAGTACCTTGTCCACTGTGTCGATATTATATGTAAAGTGAACACCAAACCGCTGCGATATTTCCGTTAAAACATCACTTAAAGGGCGTCTAAATTGATTTTCAACAGTTTGCTGAGCATGAATTAATGTGGTGATGCAGATTATGCAGATGATTGTTGTCTTGAATTTTTTCTTTTTCATCTATTGTCGATTTTACTAGATAGTTGTTTATTCTATAATAAGGCCTTTCCTGTTGCCTTTGCTTTCTTTGTCTACTATTTGGGGTAGTCTCTTTAAATAGTTATTCTTCAGGATGATATCGTTATTTTCTCCTTCCAATTGCAAAAAAGCCTTGTTGCCTGCAAGCGGAAAACATCCCTGGATGAATATTTCTTTCGAATTGCTGATGTTTATCAGTGGAACAGAGGTGTTTGGCATGCCTGTTGCGACATTTGTCAATACTGCGTTGTCGATGTGTGTTAAAACGAAAGGAGTTCCTGTTGATGCATCGATACAGACATTGCTCAAAGTAATGTTTTCAGCTCTGTCAATGTTCAGCCCGATAGTTGATTGGATATGGATATTCGATAAGGTGACATTGGAAACGGGCATTTCTTCTAATCCCAGAATTTTAACCGCTGTGTTTACTTCTGTACCTACAAGGTTTGAAATATGGATATTGCGGAAAACGGGTGTTCTTTCTGAAACCGGTTCCGGATCCATTTTACTGTAGAAGAGATTGAGAACAATGGCTTCTCTTTTTATGTCTTTCATCACAATGTTGTTCACACTGATTTCTTCCACGATTCCGCCGCGACCCCTGGTAGATTTAATACGGATACCACGGTCGGTACCATCGAAAACGCAATTTGATATCGTGACTTTTCGTACATCGCCACTCATCTCGCTGCCTATTACTACGCCACCGTGACCGGCCAACATGGTGCAGTTGGTGATAGTAATATTTTCACAGGGGGTCGCCAGGTCGCGACCTTGCTTGTCACGTCCCGATTTTAAGGTGATGCAGTCGTCTCCTACATTAATGTGACAATCTGAAATATGTACATTTTTACACGATGAAGGGTTAATACCATCGGTATTGGGAGAAAGCGGATTATTAATGGTTATTCCTTTAACTGTTACGTTTTCACAAAATTCAGGATTAATAGTCCAGAAAGGTGAGTTGATGACGGTAACACCTTCCACCAAAATGTTTTTACAACGAATGGGTTGAAAAAGCGGCGGACGGAAAAACCGTCGTTGCAATGAACTTTTGTAATCTTCGTTAAGGTCATTATAGAGTTTCTCTACATCATTTTCTCTTTCCCAGAGCGGTTGGTATTTGTTGATATCCCTGACACCGTTTTTCTTTAAGTCTTCGATGACACGATAAAACTCTTTCCACCATTTTTCGCCTTGACCGTTGATCAAACCACGTCCTTTTATTGTGATGTTTTCTTCCTCTACCGCATAAAATAGCGGAGAAAAACTTTTCATTACAACCCCTTCGTGTCGCATCTCAACAAAAGGAAGGTAATCATCGAAATTGTCGGAGAAAAGTAAAATAGCACCGGCTTCCAGTTCAATAGTGATGTTGCTTTTGAGTTTTATCGGACCTGTCAAATATGTTCCTGAGGGGAAGTAAAGAGTACCCCCGCCTTTTGAGGATAACTCTGCAATGGTTTCGTTGATGAGTTCGGTGTTTAGTTTATTTCCGCAATCGTCGGCACCGAAGGTCTTCATGTTTATGTTTTCTGCATAGATGTTTGATGGCAGAAAAAATAAAGAGAGAATGACAAAAAGAGATAAAACATGTTTCATAAGTATACGTATTAATTGATTACATTTTTACGAGATAAGCATATTTTCCACTTCCAACCGTGTGGGTTGTTTTATCGGGAAGAATAATTTGAGCTTGGGTGTTTACCGGGATGGAGACTTCCAATGTGAAGTGGTTGTTTTCTATTTTCCAATCTACGGCAATTTTTCCATACAGGGTTTCCGTAGAGGTGGAAACACAGTTTAAATCGCCTACCACTTGGGGGTTGATAATAAATTTCTTAAAGCCAGGAGAAGACTGATCAGGACGAATGCCGGCTAGCCATGCAAAAAACCATTCGTCGATATGTCCCATCATAAAATGATTCCATGAGGCTCCCTGGCGCGGATCCCATTGTTCAGTAAGAGTAGTGGCTCCGAATTTCAGTTGAAAACCATATCCAGGCACCTCTTCGTGATTATTCATCGTGTATATCAATTCGCTTAGTCCATTGTTTGCCAGTGTTTGAAATAGGTATCGCGTACCGACGTCTCCGGTAGTCAATCTGTTGCCATGCTTACGGATATCTGTCACCAAATTATCCAGCACGGCAGATTTTTTTTGAGGATCCACAAAGCCGAAGTAGAGAGAGATAGCATTAGAACACTGACTGCCTGTACCGTATTGATTGGTTTGCTCATTGAAAAAAGTGGCGTTGTAGGCGTTTTTTACCTTCTCCGCCAATTGTAAATAGTGTTTTTCATCTTTTTGATTTCCTATCTTTTGAGCAGCTTTACTGAGCAGTACGATATCTCCATAGTAATGAGCTGTTGCCACCAATGCTACCGGCGTGTTTTTCGAAAATCCAGCCCTTTCTCCAGTATAGTCGTACCAGTCGCCAAGTCCGTGAGAAACAATGTGATTATCAGCCTTTGATGAGAGATAATCCACATATTTTTTCATCGTATGATAGTATCGTTTTATCAACGATAGATCGCCGTAATAAAGATAATACATCCATGGAACGATAACGCCGGCACTTCCCCATGAAGGTGCATCTCTGAACGCTCCTTCAAATTCCACATATTCAGGAGCTATATTGGGTATTAATCCGTTGGGGAGCTGCGCATCGCCTATATCCTGCATGGTTTTGGGGATAAAGGTTCGTAAATCGTAATTGTAAAACAGTCCCGGACCATTCAGGTGAACTTGCTCCAACCAGCCTAGTTTTTCTCTGTGCGGACAATCGGTAAATACTCCCTGCATGTTACTCCTTACCGCTTTACCAATGATTTTGTGTGTATTGTTAAAAATATGGTTCGAACAACTGAAGAAAGCAACAGCCTTTGCGGAATTATAAACGAAACATGAGTTGATTTCCTTGATTTTCGGCAAATTTGGAGAAGTATCGTTTCCAGTGGTGGCCCCTTCAATCTGAATATATCTAAATCCATAGTAGGAAAATCGTGGATGCCAATATTCATCTGAGTTTCCTTTTAAAATATAGGTATAATAGTGTTTGCTCCCTGTTTGTTTTTGGTTTACCGACCCATCTGTGTTCAGTGATTCACCCACGATCAATCTGATGGTATCGCCGCGTCGACCGTTCACCGTAATTTCGGGAAAACCTGACAGATTTTGTCCCATATCCAGCACATACTTTCCTTCGTTTAGTTTGTGAATCTTTTTCACGCTATATCGTTCCATGATTTTGATAGGTGTTGTTTGCTGAGGACGTAATGTCCCCTTTGGTGGGTGTTGGACGACAACAGGCTTCCACGCAGAATCATTAAATCCGGGTTGATTCCATCCAGGCTGTTCGCGTGTGGCATCGTAATCTTCTCCTCCGTAAATGCAATTAAACGTAATAGGGCTAAAACTATACTTCCAGTTCTCGTCTGAAAGAATTTCCTGCGTTGAACCATCGGTATAGGTGATAATCATTTTAAAAAATAATGTTGGAGGTCCAAAACTCACAAGTAATTTGGCGTATCTTCCACCCTGGACGTTATAAAATCCGTTCCCAAGTAATATGCCGATAGCATTCGATCCCTTTTTTATCTCATCGGAGAGATCATAAGCATTATAATAAACAGTCTTATCGTAATCGCTATTCAAAGGGGAAAATTCACTGTCTCCTATCTTTTGTCCGTTAAGCGAAAATTCGTAAAGACCCAGTCCGCACACATAAGCCATTGCCTCCCTGACTTCTTTTTCAGATTCAAAAACCTGTCTAAGATAAATACTTTTTTTCGATATGGGGTTGACGTTGTTCCATAAGCCTTTGATTTCCGGCTTTTTCAGTTCTGTGGCATGAAAATTTCTTCCTTGTGGGAGATTTGCTTCTTCTTTTGAAATAGCTCCGATCCATTTGGCATTTAACCAATCCCCTCTTGGAGCAACGCGAAAGAAAGCTTTTTTACTCCAGGGCGAAGGCGCGTCTTTTTCGTTCCATATTCGCACGCGCCAGCTATATTTGGTGAGTGGCCTTAATTTTTTGCTGCCCTCATATATGATAAACTGACTTTCTTGTGAGGGGATTTTCCCGGTTTCCCATAACAATGTTTCCCTGCCGTTTTTCCACTCATACAGTTCAATGGCGTATGCGGTTTGATAAGTACCGTTTTCTTCGGATACGATTTGCCACCCAAAACGAGGACAAGCTTCTGTAACGGTTAAGGGAGACTCGCTCATTTCGCACGAGAGATTAACCACTTCCAATGCATGAACAGAATAGAAGTGAAGACATAAAAAAAAGGATAAAAAGAAGAGTTTTTCTTTCATTATTGGCATTTGCTTTATAAAACGTTTTCACAAATTATTTTTTCCAATTTATCTGATTTGCCCACCTCGATACCGTTGACCAAAATTTTGAATCCTTTTCCCTGATAATATCTGTCTCCATTTTTATCCCATAGGATGGTAAGAATTTTCCCGTGATACAACACATTATCGAGGCAGAACCAATCCCACTTGTTTTCGGGCAATAAAGGATTCACTTCGATGGTATTGTCTTCTCGTGGGCGAAGGCCAATCAGTCCGGTTATGATCAAGTCATTGAAAGTGGAATGGTTATAATACCGGCTTCTTTCTTGGTCGCCTTTCAACCAGTAACCATGGACTTCATCGAGATATTCTCCAATATAGGGGCGACCACGGTGGTACTGACATTCTACATAAAGTTCCATCAATTTGAAATAAACGCTGCCGGTGAGGATGTCTTGCCGATAATTGTTCATGAAATTGGCCATAGCTGTCATCGTCTGAGCAGTTGCAAATGGCCAAATAGCTCCATCCCATTCGCAGTTACAACATCCTGCTTTGCGGAAAAGCGGATGCCGGCGTTCGGCAGTGGTCAATCCATAAGGAGCCAGAAATCCTTCTTCGTCCATTACCTGTTTCCATGCCACGTCGAATTTTGCCGATGAAGGAAGATTAAAATACCATGGAAGATATCCGATAGCCTCTCTCACATTTGCAAGTGAGTCACCGCAAAGTGTTTCAAAAAATTGGTGTTTATCGTTCCAAAGTTTTTGCTCAACCAAGTGTTGTATGGTATCGCTTTTTAACCGGTATTTTTTTGCCGAGAGGTTGTCCCCTGTCATGGCATACATTTTTGAAAGTGCATGGGCATTTCCATACATGTAACTGTTGATGGTTGGTCGGGCATATTTTTTTCTTCTGCCGCCGCTAATAGACTCTTCCATTCCGTCTCTCACATCCTCCTGCCAGAATAAGCCGTTTTCCAAACGGTGGTCGTTCTCCCAGCTGCGATATTCTTCATCTAGGTCGGGCAACATATCCAGAAGGAAATTCCTATCGTTATTAACCAGAAAACGATTGTATAAGGCATCGGCTGTCCATGAACTGAATTTTCGCAAATTTTCCATGGGTTTACCTTCGTTGCCTCTATACCATGCGTGAACGTACTGATCAAGATACTGTGGTTCATGGAGCCAACGAGATTCGTAAATGTGATGTCCGAGTGCACAAGAGATCATGTTATATTTATCGGCGTAAGATCTGTTCACCAAAAATTCGGTCATTACATATCCGATAGGGGTTTTTTTGATGTGTTTTCTTAGTGTCCACCAGCGAAAATAATACATTTCTTCGAAATTGTCCTGAGGACATTCGAACAACGGAATGTTTTTCTCCATCCATTCGTTGGCTTTGCTGTTGGGAACAGCTTGAATGATATTTTCGTCTTCCATGCGGTTAAAATAATCCACGTAGTGTTTGAAGTTTTCGTACCGTAAAATGGCAGGCAGGTGTGGACTTTTCAAATCGGAAGTTTTTAAATCGCGGATGCGATACACGGCCTCTTTATCTTGTTCACCTGCATTGGGTAGATCATAATCTTGGTCGGCCGATGTCTCGGGGGTAGGAAACTCACGAACCGTTCCTGTTCTGAAAACGATCCTTTCAATCGAATGGACAGGTGCAAAAAACATACTTTGACCTATTTTTTTGTCGTTCACATAAACTGTGATGTTGCGATCGGCAACGGATAGGTCGGCCTTTATTTTGTATATTTTATCGGCACTGTAACTCATCAAGTTTGAATAGCGGGCGCCTTTTTTTACCCTGAAAGAGCCATCCGGAGTGAATTCCAGTCGTGAACAGGCAATACCGTTTTCGTCCATGAATTCTATTTGCAGGGTGCCATGTGAAGATTGTTCTGCCATGCATTTGAATGAAACGCTCAACTCTTTCGTTTTGGGGATTTTCCTTTCGATTTTGGCATAATCGAAAGGATCTTTGTCTTTTAAGGTAAGCCATTTATTTCCAAATTTTTCTTGCAGCGATACCGGTGCCCATAGAGGTGAATGGATGTTCCATTCGGTGAGATCGGACAGTTGTTTCTTGACATCGAGATGGTCATCGGCATGAGCAGGCTGATTCAATCTTACGGGAACAAGAATCCTTGACACCCAGATATCTTCTTTGTTCATGCTGTATGTTACCCAAAGATTGCTGTCTGGAGGAATGCCGTTTCCTTCTTGAATCCCGCGCGTATATTGTGGACCGTAGGATTTATAATTTCCGCCGTACCGCATGGGTGGAACTTCTCCCTGAACAAGATTCAATGTAGTGTATTCCAATCCGTTATTGCTAAGGGAAATACCAAGAGGCCATCGGTATTCGGACGGGTTGTAAACGGTGACATACATGCCGTCTGTTAGTCGTTGTCCCCATATTTTTGCGTTGCTGTTGACAAATCCTTTTGCTCTTTCCACCGGTTCTTCCCATGTCCATCCGCCATCTTTACTTATGGAAGTCAAGGCATGCTTCCATAATCCTACTACATGGCCGTTGGGTAGATGGTAGAAACAAAAAGCTTTAAAAGGTTTTTTGAGCGGGATCAAAGGATCGTCGCGATCAGCTTCTTCAACCCATTGCATCATATAAAGCGGATTGCTCAATATTTCGTCGCATGCTTTTACGAAATCTTTATCTTTGCTACTTTTATAAAAAGGATAATCGGTGTTTTTCTCGTTGAAGCCATGGTTATAGCGGATAAAGTATATTGGCCCGAATGAACCGTCTTTTCTGATTTCGCGTACTACACGACCAATGCCGTTTCCGTCGTTCGGATCATCTTTTTCATCCATGGAAACCCCGTAATACCCCATGGCTATCAGGCGATTCGATTTGGAAACATAAAACCCCACGCGTTGATGCATAACAGCCTCCAAATTTTTGGCAACATGTGGATTATTGGGTTTGGTGTAACCGTCCGGTACTTTGTAGACCGGGAACAATACCACCGGATTCGTCCACGTATATCCATCTTTCGATGTTGCCAACATGGTTTGTGAGGGTGGAACATGTTCGTGTTTGACGTTTGAGATATAATGTACATAAAATTGTCCGTTCCAATACGCCATCATGGGTTGATGATTGTATGTCCATCCATTGCCATTCGACGTATCGGGATATTCCCTGTTGGCTCTCATAATCTGAATATTATGAACGCCTACCACAGGCGATAATTGTCCATCGTGATAGGCAGGATTCGAAAGTTCGTTTCCTGTATAATGTACTCTTTCTTGTGCATTGAGCATTGTCGAAAGACAAAACAATAAACAAAAAAGTGAAAATTGGTGTATCGATGTATTCATCAGTTTTTTCTTTTTAGGGCGTAAGAAATTTATTCTTTCAGGTGTTTTAAATTTTCAACTATGGAAAATGGGACTTTTATTATGGTGCCATGTTTGTGGCCCTGTGGTATTTGAATCTCGTTGGTGATATTCTTAAAACGGATAAAATCCCGGGTTTTCACCGCACCATAAATTTTTTCCCTGTATAAATCAAAATAGATGAGATAATCATCTTTTACTTTAGCAACCGTAGGACCTTCCGAGAATTCTTCAGTAAAAGGTTCCGATATATTGAAAAAAGGGCCTATAGGGGTTTGGGCAAAAGCTACTCTGAGATTCCTGTTGGGCCTTGTATTGTCTTTAAATACCAATACATAATCGTTTCTTCTTTTCACGATTACCCCATCAATCACACTAAATCCGGGATCAAAGAAAAGTTTTGTTTCCGAAAAAGATTGAAAATCGTTGGTTGTAAGATAATATAATCTGTGATTGTTGTTATCTTCTTCCTCGCCGGCAGGAAATTGTCCGGGGATACACGACGCCCAAACGATGATAAATTCTTTTTCTGTATCATCATAAAATATTTCGGGAGCCCACACATTAACGGCAGTTGGTTCGTGTATCATTGCAGGGATCATTCTTTGTTCAGACCAATGAATCAGATCTTTTGAAGAAGCATATCCAAAACCCAAGTCCCCTTTCCAGCTGGTTGTCCATACCAAATGGTAAGTTCCGTCAGGACCTTTTGCAATAGAGGGGTCACGCATTAATTTCTCTTTTCCCAGCGTAGGTTTTAACCAGATGCCGGGGATACTGTCCCAATGAACCCCGTCTTCACTATACAAAAAACGCAAGCCTTCATTTGCCGGTTCATGGAAAGAAGTAAATAAATATACCTCTTTTCCCTGTTTTTTTTGTGCACATGCAGATACAAAAATAAGAAAAAAGCCGAATAAGAAAAGTGACAAAAAATAATGTTTCATGCTGTTTTGATCTTAACAATCTTGCCAAAAATTAAAAATCACACGTCAAAGTGACGTCCAACATTTGATCTTGTACTCAATGGATAAGAAGAGGTATATTTTTTTATTTTTTAAAAATAAAAAAACAGGATCTAATGAGTACAAAAAAATAGAGGTATCGTCCTATTTTTAGAGAATGAAGTTTTATGGAGATAAAAATTTATTAATGAAGATGATAGCAATATTCTAATAGAAAATGAAAATCAATTTAAGTAAGTAAGCGACATTAATTTTAAAAAAATGAAAGAATGAAACAACAACATGTATTAAATCTGGAAAAAGGAATATTGTTCACCTTGCTGTGGACCTTTTCCTTATGTGTTTTTTCCCAGAATTTGACCGTAAAAGGATCGGTTAAAGATGAGAAAGGTGAACCTCTTATCGGAGCGACCATTCAGATTCAAGGGACTTCTATAGGTACCGTGACGGATATGGAATGTAATTAATTTTTAATTTAATTAAAAAATTATGAGTACAAAACAATTGTTCTTACGAAGAATTTGTGGATTAATGTTCACAGCCATGATCCTTCTTTTTTATTCTTGCATTGAAGGCTATCTTGTGGATGATTGGGCCTTTTCTTCGGATGTCAGGAACGCACTATTAGAGTCGCCGGCGGCCGAAGATGTTGAATATTTACCCAGTCCGGACGGCTCATCAGTGACAATTAGCTGGCCGGTAGTATATGGAGCTGGGGGATATGAATTTTCGCTTTATATTGTGGATGATCCTGATAATCCAATAGTCGTGGGAGATGAAAATGAGATCGTTGATGGTTGCTCTGTTCAGCGTTCATTGCAGGCTGATACCAATTATAAAATTGTTGTCAGAACGTTGGGAAATGAAAAATATAATAATAAAAGTGCAGAGAGTCCGACCATAAAAATGTTTACAACAATGGTTCCAACTTATGCAATAATTCCTGATGGTAGTGACATAACCCAATGGTTTGCGACTAATCCTATTCCTGCCGACTCGGTAAATACAGAATTGGCATATGTGCTTGAGCCCAATGGAAATTATACGATGTCGGGCCTTGTCGATTTTGGCAAACAGAAAGTTACTTTCCGGGGTGATAAAATTAAGCGTCCAAAAATTGTTATGGGGGATGGAGGAAGAATTGCTACCTCTGCAGGAATAAAAATAAAATTTATTGAATTTGATTGTAGTGCTGTAAGCGGATCGAGTAGTAATGCTGCTTTATTACTTCTCAGTAGCACCCCAGATTCTGAAATTAAAGGGACGGGGGATTATTATATTGTAAATGATCCTATTGTTATTCAATCTTGCGAAATTTATGGTGTTCAACGACATCTTGTATACGACAATAAAGTAAAATATTGTTTGCCTACTTTATTGATAGACGATTGTGTTGTTAGGCTTGAAGCTACACAAGCTCAACCGGTAATCTATTTTAACCAAGGATTTGCCAATGATTTTACCGTAAAAAATTCTACATTTTGGAATGTAGGGAGTAAGGATAATAAGTACTTCGTTCAATATAACAGTAGCGGACGTCCTGATAGAGCCGGGTTTGTAAATGGTTCGGTGAATTTCTTAAACAGTACGTTTTATAAGGTGTGCTATGAAAATCAGTGGGCTAATTATAGTGGATTTGCCGGGAGGTCTAATGTGTATTGGAATATGAAAGAAAATATTTTTGTTGATTGTGGAAAAGGAGAAGTTGCTCGTCGGTTTTTGGGAGGTCGTTCTAATCAACCTACTGCAACCTTTAATTTGAATACATACTGGTACGACGGAGCATTTCCTGAAAAAGAAAAAGATTATGATACAGGTACAATTTTACAAAGTGATCCTCAATTGAAAGATCCCGAAAATGGAGATTTTACAGTGCAGGGTGCAGAACAGTTAAATGTGCGCACAGGTGACCCTCGTTGGCTTCCTGAAATTCCTGAAATAGAGTAAATGAACATAAAATGAAAACAATGTATATGAAAAACGAAAATTTTATTTTTGGTTTATGTTTAAGCATATTTATGATGCTTATCGCAATACCGGCATTGGCGCAGAATGTGACGGTTAAAGGTACAGTAGTTGATGAAAGTGGAGAGCCTATCATTGGTGCTACCGTAATGGTAGAAGGGACAACAATAGGTACTGTCACCGATAAGGATGGAAGTTTTACAATACCTGTTCCACCAGATGGAAAAGTGGTTATATCCTTTGTTGGTTATGTTTCACAGACAATTTCTGACTTTAGTGATATGGATATCGTTTTGAAAGAAGATATATTGAAATTGGATGAGGTGGTAGTTGTAGGTTACGGTGATCAGAAGATGCGGAATGTTACAGGGGCTGTTTCCACTATTACTCCTGAAGAAATCAACGACTTTTCATTTGCTAACTTGGGTAGCGCCTTGAGATGGACTATGGTTCCTGGTTTAAGTGTATCTGATGATAATGCTCGTCCAGGCCATGGTACAAGAATAACCATTCGTCAAGCAAATGTTTCTTCTGCTTACTCACCTCATGGTGGCACGTCTTCCCCTTTATATGTAATAGATGATTTTATCACAACAGAAGAAGATTTTAACAATTTGGATGTTGGCGAAGTTGAAAGCATTACTGTTCTAAAAGATGCTGCTGCGGCTGTATATGGAGCAAGGTCGGCTCAAGGGGTTATTTTGGTAAAAACAAAGCGTGGTCATATTGGCGCTCCTAAAATTTCTTATCGTGGGCAATATGGTTATACAGATGAAATATCTCGTCCAAAAATGTTAAATGCTTATGATTACGGCGTAATTTGGAATGGTATTCGTGCTGCTGGGACAACCGCGGAAAACTCTATGAATCTAAAGACAGAATTATTCCAATCCGATGAGTTAGCTGCAATGAAGAATTTGAATTATGATTTACTGGATAAGGAATGGCGATCTGGTCTTACTCAAAATCATAGTGTCAACGTAAGTGGTGGAACAGAAAGAGCCACTTATTTCGGTGCCATTTCATATTTTACACAAGATGGCAATTTAGGGCGATTGGAGTATAATAGATGGAATTATCGAGCAGGGGTAGATGCCAATATAAGCAAATGGTTAAAATCAACTCTACAAGTATCCGGCAATTATGGAAAGAAAAACACAGCTCTTAATAAAGTAGGTGGAACAACAACAGACGCAGATTATAATACACTTCTTGTTCATCCTCGCTATATTCCGGACTATATAAATGGGCTTCCATTGGTTACTTACGGGGTATCCAATAATAAATTACACGATTTGCAGAACTATCATTTTCAAGAAGTCCAAAATTTGAATAATTACAGTGAAAGTATGTCTTCAAAGATGAGCATTAATGCAGCATTAGAGTATGATTTCGGGAAGTTTGAATTTTTAAATGGGTTGAAAGTGCGTGCTAGTTATTCAAAACATATCGATACCGATAAAAATAATCAGTTAGGGACAAATCTTACTATTTATAAAATGATAGATCGTGGAGGAAGTGGAGACCATTTATATACCGGAGATGATATTGATCTTTCGTTATCTAATTTCGAAGCGATTATTTCATCAAATGGTAATTCTCTTCGTCGTACTATGTTGAGAGGAGATAGCTATCAGATGAATTTGAATGTAAGTTATGCTCGCAAATTTGGATTGCATGATGTAAGTGGATTGTTTTCTATAGAAAAATCTGAGTCTGAATCTGAGGATTTGGAAGGACTTGTATTGGAT
Source organism: Bacteroidales bacterium UBA4179 (assembly GCA_002381125.1). Lineage (GTDB taxonomy): Bacteria > Bacteroidota > Bacteroidia > Bacteroidales > Dysgonomonadaceae > Anaerorudis. The sequence continues at coordinate 57,186 of DFUT01000036.1, forward strand.
CCAATGCCGATCACAGATGGCCAATCAAAGTCGGCAACCGGTAATCAGTCCACGCAATTTGGTCGATATGTTGGTGGAACATTATCTTATATTGGGCGAGTCAATTATTCTTATGCAAATAGATATTTGTTAGAATTTTTAATTCGTTCCGATGCATCTACGAAATTTGCCCCTGAAAACTACTGGGGAGTATTTCCTTCGCTTTCTGCCGGTTGGATTATATCTGATGAGAATTGGTTTAATGAACGAGTTTCTTGGATAAATTTTTTAAAAGTGCGTGCTTCTTTTGGGAAATTAGGTCGCGATAATATTAAAGCATGGGGGTGGTTGCAGCTTTATAATATGGATGCAAACAAAGGGGCTGTATTTGGTACAAATCCTGGGAGTAATATCGGATCTGCTGCCCAAAGTCAAACTTCGCCTAACCGTGATGCACATTGGGATACAAGTTATAAATACAATCTTGGTTTTGATGCGCGTTTTTTAGATAATCGGTTATCTCTAAATTTTGATGCTTATTATGAGCAGAATCGTGATATTTTCATGACCCGAAAAGGTACGACTTATTTTCCTTCAACTGTAGGATCACAGCCGACTGCAGAGAATTTTGGTGCTATAGATACTTATGGGCTTGAACTTTCACTCGCTTGGAAAGACAATATCGGAAAAGATTTTAGATATCGTGTTAAAGTTAATAGAGGGTATAGAGATAATAAAATGTTGAAGAAATTTTGGCCGCCGATTATTAAAATATACGAACAACACCCTAATCAGCGTACCGATCTTGGTGAATGGGGGTTAGAATGCATCGGAATGTTTCGCAGTTACCAAGAAATAGAAGAATATTTTGATAAATATAAAATTACTAACTATTTAGGTCTGGCAAAAAATGATGTTCATCCAGGGATGTTGATTTACAGAGATGTTAGAGGTCCGCAAGGAGAAGATGGCGTTTATGCCGATCCCGATGGAGTGATTGATAGAGAAAATGACTTGGTAAAGTTTTATCATCGTAAGGGTAACCCTTATGGTTTTTCTTTTCAACTTCAAGTAGATTGGAAAGAATTATCTGTGAGTACGTATTTTAGTGCAAGTTGGGGAGGGTATGATTTTCTTCCGAAGAGTACACGTACTCCGCTAAATTCTATTAAATCGAGTGGCAACTATAAGGATATGGAATATACAAACCTGCCATCGTTCTGGGCTAATAATATGTTTGTTTATGATGATGTATTAGATGCTGACGGTAATGTTACTGTAGCTGCAAATCGTGATGCCAGGTATCCAAACTTACGGTATAGTACAAATTACGAAACATCAACTTTCTGGAAAATTAAAAGTACACGAGTAACGATACCTTATATAACTGTAGCTTATTCATTACCAAAATCAATTGTACAGAAAGCTGGAATATCTAGTTGTAGAATTAACTTGACGGGACAAAATATGATCAGTTTATATAATCCATATCCGGATAATTTTATGGATCCAATGAGTGGTACTTACGGAAATTATCCAAATTTAAGAACATTCACATTAGGAGTTAATGTTTCATTTTAAAAAGGGGAATAATGAAAATAGTAAATAAAATAAAATTGATGACCTTAGTTGCTATAGCGACTTTTGGCGCTGGATGTAGTGATGATTTTCTAAAGGAGAAGAAAAACTACGGAAATTTTGGTGAAGAAATTTATGATAGTTATATTGGCGCTCAAAACAGGGTAAATACATTGTATGCTTATTTGTTGCCAAGTGCGACTGGCAGTATTTCTTGGAACAATGTGAGTGCCGGTACTGCAGATATTAATTCTAAAAGCACAGAAGAATATGGAGGCTTTTCAGATTATGTGAACCCCAATGTTGTATTGGACAATAATAATGTGCCAGACTATATTTATCAGGAGTTTGGCAGCACAAACGCTAAAAGTCCTTATGGCCATATTCGCGAGTGCAATATGGTTATTGAAGGAATTACAAACAGCAAAGGACTTACGGATGATGAAAAACATGAATTGTTGGGTCAGGCTCTTTTTTTCCGAGCATGGGCTTATTTTCGTTTAGTAAGAATTTATGGTGGTGTTCCATTGATAGATTATCCTCAAAATCCTATGGTAGGTGAGAGTGAGGGGAAAGATTTAATCGTTCCTCGTTCTACGACGAAAGATGCAATCGATTTTATTTGTGATGATTTAGAACTTGCAGCTGAATATTTGCCGGCTGCGTGGACGAATGCAGCCAGTGACTTTGGTCGGGTTACTGCGGGTGCGGCTTTAGCTTTGCAGGGACGAGCGCGGTTACTTTATGCTAGTCCTCTGTTTAATCGTTCGGATAATTTGGATCGGTGGGAATTAGCTTATCAATCGAATAAAAAAGCTCTTGAAAAACTTGCTGATGGAGGATTTGGTTTAGAAAATTTAGAAAATCCGGGGACAAATGGTGCCGGATGGGGAAAAATGTTCGCCACCTATACTCCTAAAGAAGCGGTTTTTGTTACGCTTTATAATACCGTAAAAGAAGGTGTGGGAACAAATTATAATAAAAACAACGGTTGGGAAAATTCGATACGTCCTGTCAATACAGGTGGTGGTGGAGGAAAAGGTACGACGGCTCAAATGGTTGATTTGTTTCCGATGATTGATGGGAAAAAACCCGGAGAATCCCAATATCTTTATGATCCTCAATTGTTCTTTCTCAATCGTGATCCACGTTTTTATCGGACTTTTGCTTTTCCTGGTGTGCAATGGAAATTCTCTGGAACACCTGTAGGACATGCCGAACATCCTGAACTGTATCCTTATATTGGAAGAGATTATGAGCTTTGGAGTTATGCATGGTACGAAAAAGCTGAGGATCAATTTAAAGATAATACTAGCGGCTATGGTGCAGACGGATTGGGTTATAACAATAAGAGTATATACATTCGCAAACGTACGGATGATGTAGCTTATGGTGGCCAAACTCTATATGATTATTATACCGGAGCAAGTAATTCGGGTTTTATTTACTCGGCTGCTCCTTACATGGAGATTCGCTATGCCGAGGTATTATTGAATTTTGCTGAATCTGCTTGTGGAGCTAATCGTGGAGATGAAGCCTTGGATGCTTTACGTCAAGTTCGTCGACGTGTTGGGTATACTGGCGATTGCGGGTTAGATAACAGTTTAGCAGGTAATCGAGCAAAATTGTTTGCTGCAATTCTTTATGAACGTCAAATAGAATTGGCATACGAGGGAAAACGTTTTGATGATATGCGACGTTGGCTTTTATGGGATGGAGGAGAAGGGCAAGAAACATTGAAATCCACATGGAGTGTAACCGGTTTTAATGGTAACACTTGCAATTACTTAGGTGTTGAACCTTTAAACGGTCAACGTCGAACCGGCATAGAAATTCAGGTGGCAGAAAAGGTTGGTCAAGCTCCGGAATATGTTGGGAATGATCCACTCATTACTTATTTAGTAACTAATGGTAAAAGTCGCCCTGATGCCTTGGATTTGATGAACGATATAACTATTGCAAAGGAAGTCACCGATGAACAAGATCCATCAGATGTGCGTAATAATAAGATAGATGATTTGGCTGATTTTTATCGTGAATGTCTTTATCGAAAGACTACACGTGTCGATGGCGATCCTCAGTACGTTATTACTTTTCGTCCCAATTATTATTTCATTGGTTTCAAAAGGAATATGCAGGAGAATAATGTGACTTTGGAACAGACTATTGGATGGCCGGATGCAATGAGAGGCAACGTTGATGGCACTTATGATCCTTTAGCTGAATAAATTAAAAAATACACAGGAAGTTAAATTTGACGAGCTGATCTTCAAAAGTCAAACAAAAATTTTGAAGATCAGCTCGTTTTTATTTTGGTAATCAAAAAATAACATAAATATATGAAATCATTTTTATTCATTTGAATATATGTTTTTGCGTATCTTTTATTTATTTTATGGGTACAAAAATACTTTTTGTATGTCTTTTAATAAATATATTACTTTAAAAATTCAGACACCGATGATGAATAAAAAATTACTAATTATGGTTTTTTCAGTAGCCTTTACATTGCCTTGCTCGCTATTGAAAGCCCAATATCCTGATGTACCGAAGGAGGTACAAGAAGAAACCCAAAAAATGATGGGAGAAGCGAAGCGTCAATCCGATCTTGCCTGGGAAAAAGCATTCCCCATTATAAAGGCAGAAGCGGAGAAAGGGAAACCCTACGTTCCTTGGGCTTCACGCCCAACCGATCTTCCCCAAGCCAAAATTCCGGCGTTTCCGGGCGCTTATGGTGGAGGAGCTTACAGTTTTGGCGGACGCGGAGGCAAAGTAATTACCGTGACCAATTTGAACGATAGTGGTCCGGGTTCATTTCGTGATGCTTGTGAACAAGGGGGTGCACGCATCGTCGTTTTCAATGTATCGGGAATAATCCGTTTAAAAACACCTCTCAGCATCCGTGCTCCCTATATTACCATTGCCGGACAGACTGCCCCGGGAGACGGCGTATGCATCGCAGGTGAATCGGTATGGATCGATACACACGATGTGGTTATTCGGCATATGCGATTCAGAAGAGGTGAAACAAATGTTGGAAGAAGAGACGATGCCCTTGGCGGCAATCCTATCGGGAATATCATCATCGATCATTGCTCGTGCAGTTGGGGATTGGATGAGAACGTTTCCATTTACCGGCACATGTATAGTCCCGGTGAAGGGTATAAAGAAGAAAAACTACCTACCGTGAATATTACGATCCAAAATACGATTTCAGCAAAAGCGTTGGATACTTACAACCATTCTTTCGGTAGTACGCTGGGAGGAGAAAATTGTACTTTCATGCGTAACCTATGGGCAAGTAACACGGGTCGCAACCCTTCCATCGGGTGGAACGGTGTTTTTAATTTCGTAAACAACGTACTCTACAACTGGGTTCATCGGTCGGTTGATGGTGGAGATTACCGTGCATTGTATAATATCATTAACAATTATTACAAACCCGGCCCCTTGACTCCAAAAAATAGTCCTGTAGGATATCGCATTCTGAAACCGGAATCCGGGAGAAGTAAATTGGATTTCCTCTCTTTTGGACGTGTATATTGCCACGGCAATGTTATGGAAGGAAACGAGAGAGTTACGCGAGACAATTGGAATGGCGGTGTTCAAGTTGAAAATCTACCCAATACCGAAGGTTATACAGCTTTGATGAAATGGAATGAACCTTTCCCCATGCCTTCGTTTCCCATTATGTCGGCCAATGATGCTTATAATTATGTGTTGAAAAATGTTGGTGCTACTCTTCCCAAAAGAGATATAGTTGACGAAAGGATCATCGAAGAGGTGAAAACGGGGAAAGCATATTATGTTGAAGGACTTGATCCTGCATCATTCTATCAGTTCAAATATAGACGACTGCCGCCCGATTCGTATAAAAAAGGGGTCATTACGGATGTCCGGCAAATGGGTGGTTATCCCGAATATAAAGGTGAACCCTATAAAGATAGCGACATGGACGGTATGCCCGATGCATGGGAAATTGCACATGGCTTGAACCCCTATGATCCTTCTGATGCCATTGAAGATTGTAATGGCGACGGTTATACCAATATCGAGAAATATATCAATGGGATAGATCCCAAAATGAAAATTGACTGGACGAATCCTATCAATAATTATGATACATTGGCAGGCAAGTCATCTTTGATGGAATAAATTGAATAGTGATATGAAAATCGTAAAATTGTTCGTAATTTATTATGTTGTTTTCGTATTTAGCTCTTTTGCCACAGTCGTTGATTTGGACTCGGTAAACAGAGATCCTACCTATGTTGGAACTATTATTGCCAGATCACAAAAGATTGTGGATCAACTCAATTTAAGTAATCCACAAGTGGCACTTTCTGTACGCAATACCATAGCAAATCGGTATTTTGAGTTGAATGATATTTACGAAAACCGCGATCAAGCTTTAAACGCACTCAAAAACAATTCGATACTTTCCGATGAACAAAAAAATGCAGAAAAGGAAAGGATATTAAACGAGAAAGATGCAGCACTATATCGCACCCATTTTGCCTTTCCGGCCAATTTGTCCCTTTTTTTGGATCGTGATCAGATAGACGCGGTTAAAGATGGTATGACATATGGAGTGGTTAGGGTCACTTACGATGCTTTTATTGAAATGATTCCTTCTTTAACCGAGGAAGAGAAGAAAAGGATTTATGCTTGGCTGCTTGAGGCTAGAGAATATGCCATGGATGCCGAGAGCTCGAATAAAAAACATGAAATTTTCGGTAAATATAAAGGAAGAATCAACAATTATCTTTCAAGAAGAGGATATAATTTAACTCAAGAGAGAATCGAATGGGAGAAAAGAATGAAAGTAGGAAAATAAATTCGGTGTATAACTCATAATACCTACATTCTCATTTTTAAGATTGCAAAATACAGGATGGTTTCGTCTTGTATTTTGTGTTTTTATGAGGTCTGTATTTTTCGGCATGATTAAAACAAAAAACGCTGCATTTTCAATTACAGCGTTTTCTTTGAGCGGAAAACGGGACTCGAACCCGCGACCCTAACCTTGGCAAGGTTATGCTCTACCAACTGAGCTATTTCCGCAAAAAATTATTTTGTAATGTTTTTTTTCTCTCTCTCTCTCTCTCTCTCTCGGCAAGGTGCTTTATTGAGAAATTTTCTACTCACCTTTTTTCAATTTTGCGAGTGCAAATGTAAGCATGTTTATTGATTTTTCAAAGAAATTGGTCCATTTTTTTCAATTTACGATGCTGTTTATATGTTCTAGTTCTGCTTGCGTGAACGATAAATTGTCCAATGCTTTCAAATTATTCTTTATTTGATTTACGTTTCGTGCGCCTATTATTGCCGACGTTACCCGTTCATCGCGCAATATCCATGCCAGTGCCATCTCTGCCATTGTTTGTCCACGTTGGGTGGCTATCTCGTTCAGCTTTTTCACTTTTTCTATCAATTGGTCCGTCACCTGTTCTCTACGCAAAAAGCCGGTTGGGTCTGCTGCGCGGGAATGTTCCGGAATGCCGTTCAAGTATTTATCGGTCAGTATACCTTGTGCTAAGGGTGAGAATGCAATGAATCCCGCTCCAAATTTGTTTGCAATATTCAGTGTTTCTTTTTCCGGCTCACGTTGAAACATATTGTATCTATCCTGAAAGATGAGACAGGGCACATTGTTTTTTTTTCAAATACGTCATGGCTTCGATGGCCTGTCGTGGCGGATACTTTGAGATTCCTACATAAAGTACTTTCCCTTGGTGTACAATATCAACCAGTGCCTGCATGGTTTCTTCAACCGGCGTATGGGGATCGTAACGGTGCGAATAAAAAATATCGAAATATTCCAATCCAGTTCGTTGCAGACTTTGGTCGATACTTGCCATGAGGTATTTTCGCGATGAACCGTCGCCATACGGTCCGCGCCACATCAGGTGACCGGCCTTCGACGAAATGATCATTTCGCCGCGATGAGAAGCAAGGTTCTTTTTCAGTATTTTCCCGAAATTTGTTTCAGTCGATCCGGGAGGCGGACCAAAATTATTGGCAAGATCAAAATGGGTGATTCCTTGTTCAAAAGCGTAAAGAATCATCTGTTCGGCTGTGTCAAAATTGTCAACAAAACCAAAGTTATGCCATAACCCCAATGAAATGGCGGGCAATTGCAATCCGCTACGTCCACAAAATGAATATTTCATACC
>DFUT01000028.1 GCA_002381125.1 Bacteroidales bacterium UBA4179
CGTCCACCGTTTGCTCGTATGATTAATAGCATACAAGGGGAATTTTTATTTTTTCTTTTTGTCTTTTTTAAAAATCATCGACATTACCTTTCTTGTACAAAAGGTAATCAAGGCAGGCTTGGCAATGCGCCATGTTATTTGTGCAATGGTTGGCAGATTGGAAATAAGAAAATTTCCCCACTTCATTTTGCGTGGCGAGGTATGAAAAATAGTTGTACGGTTTGTTCCCGCATAAGAGATATTATCTATGGTTTCCGATAATTTATTTTTAACCCCTCCGGTGATGCTTTTTGTTATGACCATTCCCCAATTATCGGCAATATACCGAAATTGAAAAAGCATACGCTTTTCTGCCGTCTCACGTTCTTCACGAAGTCTTTCCTTTTCAACTTGCAGCTTTTCGAAAGGGGTTAATTTATATTTTTTCATTGCTTGTCCTTTTTTTCCTTTTTGTTGTTTTCTTCCATCAAAAAAGAAACCACCTTATTGATAATCTTCTTTTTGATTGGTTTTTTTACCAGTAGCAGAATGATAACAATAAATAATGTTGCCAGCGAGACGATTCCGAAACCAACCCATATGTTTTGGAACAAATCGCCGAGATAAAGCCCTACGGTAATGAAAATCAATGATAGTGCCAATAACACACAAAACAGCAGTATCGCACCATATGCAATTATTGAGGAAGCAATACTCAATTTCTCAAAAATTTCAAGTTTTGTTAACTCAATAGTGCTTTTTATATAGTGCGATACATCGTTTCTAAATTCGTCAAACAATGCAGTTGGCGTTTTTTTCTCCATCATGAGGTCAATTAGATGAATTTTACTCTTTTGCCAATTCTTTTTTGGCTACGTCTGCAATGTCGTCAATGTCTTCTTTAAGATCGTTTACTCCACTTTTTCCTTTGTAAACAGCCGACTTTATATCGGCTTTAACTTTGTCGGCAAATTCGTTGAATTGTTCCAGCCATTCTCCTTTTTTGTCGGAACCCATCATGTAACCTATAGTTGCACCTAGTGCTAAGCCAATGCCTAATCCTAATAATAATTTTGTTTCTGATTTCATAGTTCTTTTTTTTTAAAATGGTTTATTATGATTGTTTCAGTATGTGTTATCTCATTTGTCCTGTTTAAATGTATAACAGCTATTCAGGAAAAATGTTTGTTTTGATTGTTAAAAAAATGAGGAAACCGTAGAACAAATCGGTTCGCCGAAAAGCGTTGCCGATGTATAACCGGTGATTTTAACCCTGATGGTTTCCCCGATGCGATGATTCCCTTTATCGAAAACAACTACTTTATTTTGATCGGTACGACCGAAAAATTGCTGATGCGAACGTTTGGAAAAACCTTCTATCAGTACTTCGAATTCTTTGCCTGCATCCTTTCGATTACTTTTGAGCGAGAGGGAATTTTGCAGCTCAATGATTTCCTGTAGTCTGCGATTTTTTATTTCTTCGGGAATGTTGTCTCCCAGTTTTTTTGCAGCATAGGTTCCCGGACGCTCTGAATATTTAAACATAAAAGCAGAGTCGAACGCGGCTTCTTCCATCAACGAGAGTGTTTGTTGGTGATCTTCTTCGGTTTCGGAATAAAATCCACACATGATGTCGGTCGACAATCCACAATTCGGGATGATGCGTCGTATTGCCGCAATTCTATTTAAATACCATTCCCTGTCGTATTTTCGGTTCATGAGTTTCAATATTCGCGAGCTTCCCGATTGTACCGGAAGATGAACAAAGTTACATAGGTTTTTGTATTTGGCAATGGTTTCGAGTGTTTTATCGGTCATATCTTTGGGATGAGATGTTGTGAAGCGGATGCGCATATCGGGGGCTTCACGTGCTACCATTTCAAGTAAAGCGGGAAAATCGACCGTTTGGTTGCCATCGGTATAAAAATAAGAATTTACATTTTGCCCCAAGAGGGTTACCTCTTTAAATCCTTTTTCACGCATGTTGCGCAATTCGGCTACGATACTTTCGGGCTCGCGGCTTCGTTCGCGTCCCCGTGTATAAGGTACGATACAATAAGTGCAAAAATTATCGCAACCGCGCATAATGGTTATGAAACCCGATATGCCGCCACCGATTTTCATAGGGATAACGTCTTTGTAGGTTTCGGTTTTCGAAAGTTCTACATTAATTGCCTTTTCTCCTTGTTTTACGGCAGCAACAAGATTTGGTAAATCGAGATAAGCATCGGGACCAACAACCATATCAACGTTGTATTCTTCGATGAGTTGATTTTTAACTCGTTCTGCCATGCATCCTAAAATGCCGATAATGAGTTTGTTTCTTCGTTTGCGTTTTATCGCATTAAAGTATTCAATCCGCTGAATCACTCGTTTTTCGGCATTATCTCTTATAGAGCAGGTATTTATAAAGACAACGTCGGCTTCTTTTTCATCATCGGTGAGCGTATATCCATCCATTTTCATGATGGATGCCACTACTTCTGAATCGGCCACGTTCATTTGGCAGCCGTAAGTTTCTATGAATAATTTTTTATCGGGTATATCTATTGAATTTAAATTCATATTGTTATTATCCTAATAATTACAGTTGTTAAACAATTTCGAAATCAAGAACCATACTAAATAAGTGTATCTTTTACCTGAAAATGTTGTAGGTTCAATCCGTTTGTTATATTTTTGCATGCGAAAAATGAAAATTTTTCATAATTAAGGTTTTGGTTAAATAATCGGAGGGAGCTGTGAAGTTCCTTTCGATTTTTTATACCGTTACGACCTTTGATTCTCAAAATTTGACTACTTTTGTTCTTTTGCAAAATTAATCAAAATATGGATACGAGAGGCATTATTTTATTTCAATCATTATTCATCATATAAAAACATTTAATACGTCTATGGCTTTAAATTACATTACTGCACAAGAAGCTGCTGCGCTTGTCAAGAATGACGACAATGTAGGTTTCGGCGGATTCACGCATGCGGGTTGTCCCAAAGTGGTTCCTGTGGAAATAGCAAAACGTGCCGAAGAAGAGCATGCAAAAGGCAACCCTTTTAAAATCGGGGTTTTTACCGGTGCTTCTACCGGTGATTCCATCGACGGTGCTCTCAGCCGTGCCAAAGCAATCAAATTTCGTACTCCTTATCAGTTCAACAAAGATCTGCGAAAAGCAATCAATAACGGCGAAGTCGAATATTTTGACATGCATCTATCGCAATTGGCACAGGAAATACGTTATGGTTTTCTGGGTGGAATAGATGTGGCTGTGGTAGAAGCATGCGATGTGTCGGAAAACGGTGAAATTGTTCCCACAACCGCTGTCGGAATCGCACCCACCATTTGTCGCCTGGCAAAAGTTGTTATTGTGGAATTAAATAAAAAAGTCCCTCAAAAGCTCAAAGGCATTCACGATATTTACGAATTGGATGATCCGCCAAAACGGCAACAAATCAGTCTTCGCGATGTGCGTAGCCGCATTGGGCTGGAATACGTGAAAGTTGATCCTTCTAAAATATTTGTGGTAGAGACGGAAAAAGACGGTGAAGGAGGCAATTTTTCACCTTTGGACGAAGTAACGAAACAAATTGGCGAGAATGTGGCCGATTTTTTTGTATCTGAAATGAAGGCAGGGCGTATTCCTTCTGCTTTTCTTCCCGTTCAGTCCGGTGTCGGCAACATTGCCAATGCCGTTTTAGCAGCTTTAGCCAATAATCCGGGGATTCCTCGTTTCGAAGTATATACCGAAGTTATTCAAGACGCTGTAATCGATCTGATGCAGAAAGGCAATATTTTGTTTGGCAGTGCTTGTTCGCTTACGTTGAGTAATGAGGTGACGCAGGTAGTGTACGATAATCTCGATTTTTTCAAGAGTAAAATAATTCTTCGTCCTTCCGAAATTTCCAATAATCCCGGCATAGCACGTCGATTGGGAGTGATTGCCCTTAATACAGCAATTGAAGCTGATATATTTGGCAACATAAATTCGTCGCATATCAATGGTTCAATGATAATGAACGGCATTGGAGGTTCGGGTGATTTTACGCGCAATGCTTATTTATCGATTTTCCTTACGCCATCTACGGCAAAAGACGGGAAAATAAGTTGCATTGTACCAAAGGCTACTCACGAAGATCATAACGAACATTCGGTAAAAATTATTGTAACCGAATATGGCGTGGCGGATTTACGTGGGAAGGGGCCTCGACGTCGTGCCGAGGAAATTATCGAGAAATGCGCACATCCCGATTATCGTCCATTGTTGCATGAATATTTGAATCTTGGAGTGAAAGGTCATATTCCTCAAGATTTATATTCTTGTTTTGCTTTTCACCGGGCTTTTTTGGAAACGGGTAGTATGCTGAATGCCGATTTTTCGAAATACAGGAAATAGGAATCGGCTATTCTTGCATGGTAAAACTATGGGAACCGATGTGGTTGCCGTCGGCAAAAATATCGACTTTATAGGTGCCGGGCATCAAATATTCTTCAATATTCCAATAAACCGTTACGGGCATTTCTTCGCCTCCATATTCGATGATACGTTTGATGGAATATTGAAGGTTCCCATTTTCGAATGGGAAAGTGTCTGACGGATTTTTGGTGAGGACGTTGCCGTCGGGTGTCATGATACGCACATAGATGATGCGTTCGCCGGGTTCGGCAGTAATATTTTTGGCAATAGTGAACGATATGACAAATCGTGTGCTACGGCTGAGACGTTTTTGTTCTTTTCCCCTGTCGTTTACTGCTTTTACGTTAATGTTGATAGCATCTAGTTTTGCTGCGAGCGACACTTTATGGGAAAGCTCTTCGCGTTCGCGGGCAATTTGACTGAGAGTACGACTGGTTTCTTGATATTGTTGTTTAATTTGTATATTCTCGGTTTGGAGTTCCTGATTTAATCGATTAAGCGAGTCGATTTGAATGATATACGTTTTCAATATTTGTCGTAGTGTTTCCAGCTCCTTTTTCAAACGTTGGATTTCTTTTTGGTCGGTTGCTTTGGTAAGTTTGAGTTCTTCTTGCAATCGTTGTACTTTGGCTTGTTCGTTTTCAAGTTTTTCAAGGAGCGAATCGTTCTTTACACTAAATTTGAATCCCTCATATTGTAGGGCAATGGCTTCGTACTCGTCTTCGAGTAGCTGTTTCTCGATTGCATATTGTTGCTCCAAATGGCTTACTTGACGGGTTTTGGTGACAACGAATATAATGGCAATAACCAATACCACAACCAGCACAACAATGGTAGCTATGAGTTGCGGGATATTTTCTTTTAAATTTATTTTCATGAAAAATTAGTCTCTGTCGTATAATTTTCTGCAAAAATAGCTGTTTCCGTCTAAATAAACCAATCGTTAAATTGTATTTTTCGTTTATTTAATATAAACACATTCTCCGGTTATTGATATTGGATATAAATGGGGTGGGGTTGCAGTCTCATCAATTCTGCCGGAGTAAGCATGCGGTGAGGGAATTGCCTCAAATCGTTTTTATAAAACAATTTAAATCCGGTAAACTGCACCGGCTCTCTCCAAATATATTGTTTATAGGTGTTTAATTTAAGCGGGGGAGCACCCCATCCATCCATATTGATGACAAGCTGAACTTCGGGATGCAGGTTGATCTGCTTGTAATTCGTAATCATGTGTTGCGTAAAACGATGGATCACAAAAATTTTGGGAGGAAGGGTATTTTCCCGAACCAACTTAACCAAAAAATCGGAGCAATAATTGATATCTTCTGCATCGTAAGTGCCGATTTTTTTACCCGGAGGTGTGCCGTCCTTCATAGAAAATTCGGGATCGATAGCCAAATGGACATGGGGCATTTTTAAGTATTTTTCCAGTAACGGAACCTCTTTTTCCACCGTGCTTAATCCTACCTGAATATCGAGAAAGACAATCGCATTGCCCATGTTGGCGATGGCCAATACCGAATCGATCTGATTTTCCGGCATTCTCATCCGATAAGTGCCATCTTTCATGGGGCCTTGTTGTGCCACTACGGCAATGTAATGGATAGCGGGCTGTACCGGAGTTGCGGGATCGGCTTTTTCCCATGCATCGATTTCCATATGCAATTTTTCCCACAATTCTTTTGGAGGGTATTCGCCGAGAATGCCCATATTTTTAGAATATAAGTTGCCGTAATAGGCAACTATCCGTTTAAAGGGGAGAATAGCTCCTTTTAGCGGATATGGCTGCGGTTTTACGGGCCATAAGCCGGTTGTGTCGCCATTAGCCAATTTCAGTATGCCGGCATCATATTTTTCTTTGTCAACAGTGGCTACTTTTTCATCGATGGTTTTTCCCGATGGATTACCGGCTTTTTTTTGCGGATGAGCGGTTTTTCCCTTGCAGCCTGTCAGGCTGAAGATCAAGCAAACGATTAGCAGGATGTTGAAATGGGTTTTTGTATTCACACCGGAAAATATTTATGGGTTCGCATTTCTTGTACAAACATAGTATATTGTCCCGATTTTGTTTACATTTACCGTAAACTTATTTCAGGACTAGACACACTTTCTTTACACCTTCTCCGTATCAAGTCCGCACCTTCCTCGCTTCATGCTTGCCTCACCTATGCGCCATCCTCGCAAAAAGTTGGCTCACGTTCCGCTTCCGGATCCCGCTCTACATGCGGCAAATACGCAGGTTTGCCTTACACCGAACGCGCAGCATTTGGTGTTGTTGTCCCTGCCTTGAAGCGAAGGAAGAGCGAGCAAGGAGCGAAGGAAAAGCGGAGAAGGTGCGAAGCAGGGCAACAAATAGATTTGCAAAACCCTTCTTTTCGAACAACAGCTTTCTACAGTTTTTTCAGTGCCTCATCCAAGTCGGCTTTAATGTCTTCGATATTTTCGATACCGAGCGATAGGCGAAGCATATTGGGGTATACCCCTGAGGCAATTTTTGCTTCATCGGGAAGTTGTTCATGCGTTGTGCTTGCCGGATGCACAATGAGGGTTTTTGCATCGCCCACATTGGCCAAATGGCTGATAAGCGACAGATTATCGATCAGTTTGGCCGTTTGTTTCACATCGCCTTTCACAAAGAAGGAAAGCACTCCGCCAAAGCCGTTGTTTTTGAGATATTTTTTTGCCAATGCGTGGTATTTGCTGCTTTCCAATCCCGGATAATTCACTTTTTCAACTTTCGGGTGTTTTTCCAACCAGCGGGCAATTTCCAACGCATTGGCATTGGTACGTTCGGCACGAAGCGAGAGCGTCTCCAATCCGATAAGCAACATAAAGGAGTTAAACGGACTGATCGAGGGACCAAAATCGCGCAGTCCTTCTACGCGGGCACGAACGGCATAAGCCGTATTGCCGAATGTTTCCCAGAAGTTCAATCCGTGATAACCCTCGGAAGGTTCGCTGAACATCGGATATTTGCCGTTGCCCCAGTTGAAGTTTCCGCCATCGATAACAATTCCGCCCATCGAAGTGCCGTGTCCTCCAATCCATTTTGTGGCAGAGTGTATCACTACGTTAACTCCCCAATCGATGGGATTAAATAAAAAACCGCCCTGACCAAAAGTGTTATCCATGATCACGGCAATCTCGTGTTTGCGAGCCAGTGCCACAATGGCTTCCACGTCGGGGATGTTGTATTCGGGATTTCCGATCATCTCGAGATAGATGGCTTTTGTATTGTTGTCGATGAGGCTTGCAATGCTGCTCACGTTATCGCCATCGGCAAAACGCACTTCAATGCCGAGTCGGGCAAGCGATACCTTGAAAAGATTATAGGTACCTCCGTAGAGATAGGATGTGGAAACAATATTGTCGCCCGCCGAAGCCAGATTGGTAATGGAGATGAATTCTGCGGCTTGCCCCGATGAGGTAGCAACAGCAGCCACGCCGTTTTCGAGTGCTGCCATTCGTTTTTCGAAAACCTCGGTAGTGGGGTTGTTCATGCGGGTATATATATTACCGTCTTCTTTTAGTGAAAAAAGATCGGCGCCGTGTTGGGCATTTTTGAACAAATAGGCTGTGGTTTGATAAATGGGCACAGCTCTTGATCCGGTTGAATCGGGTTCGTGTCCTGCATGTACTTGCAGGGTATCGAAATGTAATTTCTTCATTTATTTAAAATTAAATTCAAACACTGATTTGCAAAGGAAAAAATTTTCTTGCTGATAACAAAAAAGCATGCTTATTGTTCGAATAATCGGCTTCGTGCAATCATGCAAGCACCTATTATACCGGCTTTTTGTTTCAGTTTTGAGCTTACGATGCGTGTATCTTTGTTTACCAATCCCAACGAATATTTTCTTACCGAACTGCGAATGGGGAGCATGATAAACCCTTCGGTTTGAGAAACTTGACCGCCTATTACAACCAGTTCGGGATTAAAGATATTGATGAGTCCCGCAATGTATCTGCCCAATTTATATCCTACTTCTTCAATAATTTCGATACACAACGGGTCTTCCATATTGGTGGCATCGATGATATCGGTAAGGGTAAGATCGTTCAAATCCTTCACTTTTTCGGTAAGAATAGACGATTCGCCGTTTTTAATTCTTTCCAACACCATTCGGTGAATGGCAATTCCGGCGGTTTCGGTTTCCAGGCATCCTTTTTTTCCGCAATGGCAAAGAATTTCGTTGTCGAATGCGGGGAAGTGTCCAAATTCTCCCGAAAACCCCGATTTTCCGTAATATAATTTTCCGTCGATAATGATGCCAATGCCCAGCCCCCAACTTATATTGATAAAGATTACTTGTTTTTCTCCTTCAACAACTCCCTTCATATATTCGCCATAGGCCATTGCTCTGGTGTCGTTATCAATCCCTACCTTAAAATTGAGTTTTTTGGAGAGGATTTCGGTAACGGGTTGTTCGCTGAAATAAAAACTGCTGTAACTGTATCCCGATTCGGGATTTACACGTCCCGAAATATTCAAGTTGATACTGTAGATTTTTTCTTTGAGTTCGCCCGTTTGATCAAGGAAGTTCTGAATATGATTGCACAACGTGTCGAATGCTTCGGATGTGTTCTCATAGATAAAGGGGATACCCATTTGACTTTGTACGATATCGCCTTTAAAATCCATCAGCGCAATATTCAAATGATGTCGGGTCATGTCTACCCCCACAAAATAGACGGAAGTGGGATTTAATCCGTAAACACTGGGATAACGCCCACCTGAAGTTTGCATCTTGCCGTATTCGCAAATTAATCCTTGTTCTATCAATTCCCCAATGAATTTGGTGACGGTCGGTACACTCAAATCCAATTCTTTGGATAGTTCCGAAATGGTATCGTTGCCATTTGCTATGAAATGGTTGATGATATCTTTTTTTATCTGAACATTTTTGGGGTTCTTCTCGCTGCTTATAAAAAAATTCTTAGCCATAGTTAGATTGAATTTTAATCATTTTATGAATGATTTGTCGGTTATCGAAAATATATAAAAATAATAAATATCGGGATACAAAACCAAAGGTATCGGTTTTTACTTTTCATTCTTCGTAATTCTTTAAATTTATGCATAATTTTGAATTATTTTATGCAACTTTGCAGTTGATTTTGATTTATTGGTAAGCTAACATACATTTTTTTATCTAAAACATCATGTCTATGAATTATTTTTATCTTGTTCCGGCAGCTTCCTTGTTTGCGTTAGGATTTGCTTATTATTTTTATAAAAGGATGATGCGCGAAAGCGAAGGAACGGAAAAAATGAAAACCATTGCCCAATATGTTCGTGAAGGTGCAATGTCGTATCTCAAGCAGCAATATAAAGTAGTAGCCATCGTTTTTGCTGTATTGGTTGTTGTTTTTTCTGTAATGGCTTATTTTGGATTACAGAACAATTGGGTTCCGTTTGCCTTTCTGACCGGAGGTTTTTTTTCCGGATTGGCGGGTTTTTTCGGAATGAAAACGGCTACATATGCTTCGGCTCGTACGGCAAATGCAGCGAGGCAATCGTTAAACAAAGGGTTGCAGATTGCTTTTCGTTCGGGAGCCGTGATGGGGCTTGTGGTAGTTGGGCTTGCCCTGTTGGATATTTCGTTGTGGTATCTTATTCTCGATTATTTTGTAGAGGATGCCGATACGGGGCATAAACTCATCATGATCACCACCACCATGCTTACTTTTGGGATGGGTGCTTCCACGCAAGCGTTGTTTGCCCGTGTAGGTGGTGGCATTTATACGAAGGCTGCCGACGTGGGTGCCGATTTGGTAGGTAAAGTGGAAGCAGGCATCCCTGAAGATGATCCCCGAAATCCGGCAACCATTGCCGATAATGTGGGCGATAACGTGGGCGATGTGGCCGGTATGGGTGCCGACCTGTATGAATCGTACTGCGGATCCATTCTTTCCACGGCTGCTCTGGGCGCATCGGCTTTTATTGCAAATCCCGAAATGCAGCAAAAAGCGGTGTTTGCCCCGATGATTATTGCGGCGATCGGCGTTTTTTTGTCTATTTTGGGTATTTTTTTGGTGAGAACCAAGGAAGAAGCCGACATGAAGATGCTGATGAAGGCCTTAAACAGGGGGGTGAATACCAGTGCTTTTTTCATTGCCGTTTTCACATTTGTAATTTTGTATTTACTCGGATTCGAAAATTGGATAGGGTTGTCTTTTTCCGTTATTGCCGGATTATTGGCAGGTATAATCATTGGACAGGGTACGGAATATTTTACTTCTCACTCGTTTAAACCGACACGAAACATTGCCCAAAGTGCCCAGACAGGTCCTGCCACGGTGATTATCTCCGGCATGGGTTCGGGGATGATTTCGACGGTTATTCCGGTTGTTTCCATTGTTTTTGCCATTCTTATTTCTTATTTGAGTCCTATTGGATTTGATATAAAGAACATGCTTTCGGGCGAAAACATAAGCATGGGATTATACGGCATTGCCATTGCAGCCGTCGGCATGTTGTCCACCTTGGGAATCACGCTTGCTACCGATGCATACGGTCCCATTGCCGATAATGCCGGAGGAAATGCAGAAATGTGTGGTTTGGACCCCGAGGTACGTAAACGTACGGATGCGCTTGATGCATTGGGCAATACCACAGCGGCTACCGGTAAAGGGTTTGCCATTGGTTCTGCTGCATTGACGGCACTGGCACTACTGGCTTCTTATATGGAAGAGATCAGAATCGGATTGTTGCGATTGGGCGATACGGTGCTCGAATTTGCCGACGGCAACACGGTTGAGGTCGCAAAAGCGAGTTTGATCGATTTTGTGAATTATTTTCAGATTACCTTGATGAATCCCAAAGTTTTGAGCGGAATTTTTATCGGGTCGATGATGGCGTTTTTGTTTTGCGGACTTACCATGAATGCCGTGGGGCGTGCCGCGCAAAAGATGGTTGACGAGGTCCGTCGTCAGTTTAAAGAAATAAAAGGCATTCTTACCGGAGAAGCCGTTCCCGATTATGCCCGATGTGTTTCCATCTCTACCAAGGGAGCTCAGCAGGAAATGCTGCTACCATCGTTGCTCGCCATTATTGTTCCTGTTTTAGCCGGTGTAACGTTGGGAGTTCCCGGCGTGATGGGACTATTGGCCGGAGGGCTCGGTACAGGGTTTGTGTTGGCCGTTTTTATGGCCAATGCGGGAGGTGCATGGGATAATGCCAAGAAATACATCGAAGAAGGCAATCTTGGAGGGAAAGGAAGCGATGCCCACAAGGCTGCCGTGGTAGGCGATACCGTTGGCGATCCTTTTAAAGACACCTCAGGTCCTTCGTTGAATATTCTGATCAAACTTATGAGCATGGTTTCCATTGTTATGGCCGGCTTGACCGTTTCTTGGAGTTTGTTGGGATAAAACCGTTTCCCCGTTTTAGGGTTTTAAATAAAAGGAGAGGGTACTCAAAATTCGTATTGAGTACCCTCTCTGTGGTAATTGATGATTATTTATTGCGACTACAAGTACGGATTAAGTGTATGCCATTGATCAATGGGCGGTATAACTCCCATTTCAATAACTTCGTCGCGTAAATTTTGCAAGTGTTCATAACTTTTCTTCAGTTCGGCCATTTCTTCTTCTGTCCCTTTGACTTCCTCATAAGTAACGCCGTCTTTGGTAATGGTTGTTTCCATCGCCATCACGATTTTTTCAAATCCGTATTTATTGACGTAGCAACCTGCCGGCCAACGGAAAGGTTCTCCGCCCATTGCTGCACGCATCATTTCGGCCGACACATAAGCCGGACTTTGGAATGATGAGCGTCCACGTAGTTTGATGATATTTGATCCGGCATTGATTACGCGTTTTTTTATCTCTTCCCATTCTTCTCGGGGTAAATCCGGTGTCCCGATAAGATCGAGAAGTGGTGTACCGTCAATTTTTGCGGTCGAGGCAAAAACGGCCATTTCTTCTCCGTGTCCTCCGTATGTGCGGGCATTGGTAACCAAGTTTTGTTTTATGTTGAAATATTTGGCCAATTCACTTTGTAAACGTATACTGTCAAGAGCGGCAAGAGTGGTCAGTTGCGAAGGTTTCAATCCCGAGTGAATCAATGCTATCAGCCCGGTAATGTCTGTTGGGTTAAAAATTACGGAAAGATGCTTCAGGTCGGGGCAATATGTTTTAACGTCTTTACCCAACTGAGCGGCAATTTGCGCATTCCCTCGCAACAGCTCTTCGCGGGTCATTTTTATTTTACGTGGAGCCCCTCCGGAAGAAACGATATATTTGGCATTGGTGAATGCTTCTTTTACATTCGTAGTAAAAGAGAATTCAATTTCGTCGAAACCGCAATGACGCATTTCTTCATAAACTCCTTCTACTCCGGGTCCATAAACATCGTATAAACAAATATTGGAGGTAAGGCGCATCATGGCCGCCGTTTGTGCCATGTTTGATCCAATCATGCCGGCAGCTCCGACGATAGTTAATTTCTCGTTTGTCAGAAAACTCATAGTGTGAAATTTTTATTTTATAGTTACTCCATTTTTTTTTAAATGGCAAAATTACAAGATGTTCTTGAACTAACGAAAAAGATAAGGTAAATAAT
This sequence comes from Bacteroidales bacterium UBA4179, assembly GCA_002381125.1. Lineage (GTDB taxonomy): Bacteria > Bacteroidota > Bacteroidia > Bacteroidales > Dysgonomonadaceae > Anaerorudis. The sequence goes on from DFUT01000028.1 coordinate 12,958, forward strand.
GCTTAAATAATGCGATTGAGGGTTGAATTTGGTTAACTTCCGGATATTTTCTACTTTTGTATTGCCAAAGACTAATGCCCGAATGATATAAAATACTAAATCAATCATTTTTTAATATAGACGATTTCGATGAAAAAAACAGTTTTAGTCATGGTGCTTTTCGGTTTGCTTTTGAAAGGTTACGCTCAAGAGAAGCACGACACCGTTTTTGTTCGTTCCAATACCGAAAATGGCGTTATTGAAGGATTTGAAAGGGCCGGGGTTAAGATTTTCAGGGGCATTCCTTATGCTCAGCCACCGGTAGCAGAATTGCGTTGGAGAGAACCGCAACCCGTAAAAAATTGGGAGGGAGTTAGAAAAACAACGCACTTTGGTCCGCGTGCCATGCAATTGCCGATTTTTGGCGACATGCGTTTTCGTTCCAATGGAATGAGTGAAGATTGTCTGTATCTGAATGTGTGGACTCCTTCGAAAAACAATCGTGAAAAACTCCCCGTGTTGGTTTATTTCTATGGCGGCGGTTTCATTGCCGGAGATGGATCGGAATATCGCTATGACGGTGAAAGCATGGCCAGGCAAGGCATTGTAACGGTAACCATTAACTATCGGCTGGGTATATTCGGTTTTTTCAGTCATCCCGAGTTGACAAAAGAATCGCCTCACCGTGCTTCCGGAAATTACGGGCTGCTCGATCAGTCTGCCGCCTTGCAATGGGTGAAGCGCAATATTGCCCATTTTGGAGGCGATCCCGATAAAATCACTATTGGTGGAGAATCGGCCGGGTCGTATTCCGTGAGCGCTCAGATGGCATCGCCCTTGTCTCGAAACCTCATTGCCGGTGCCATAGGAGAAAGCGGTTCGTTGTTGGGTTTCGGGGAAATGCTTTCTTTGTCGGAAGCCGAAAAAAAGGGACTTTTGTTCCAAAAGGCGGTAGGAGCCGAGAATATTCGTGAATTACGCAATATATCGGCAGACCGGTTGCTGGAGATGACCAAACGAAGAGACATCCCTTCGTTTGGGGTTATTGTCGACGGTTATTTTTTTCCCGACAAACCGGAGACTATTTTTTTGAAAGGCGAACAAGCTCAAGTACCTTTGCTTGTAGGTTGGAATTCGATGGAAAGCAATTACAAAGCGATATTGGGAAATGAAGAAGTAACGGTAGAAAATTACGAAAAAGCTGTCAGGAAAAGATATCCCGACATTGCAGACGGATTATTGAAAGTCTACAAAGCCGATTCCGATGATGAAGTGGCGCAGGTGGCTACCGATTTGGCAAGTGATATGTTTATCGGTTATGGTACATGGAATTGGTCGGATATTCACGCGAAAACCGGGAACAAAGAAGTTTACCGGTATTATTTCGTTCACCCCCGTCCGGGTTACAAAAACGCAAAAAACGACAACAACCTGTCGATAAAAGGGGCGACGCATTCTGCCGAAATCGAATATGTATTGGGCAATTTACCGGTAAACGATGTTTATGATTGGCAATCGGAAGATTATTTCGTTTCGACCCTCTCGCAGCTGTTTTTTGCCCATTTCATCAAAACCGGCAATCCCAATGGGCTTGGCGTTCCGGTTTGGCTACCCGTTAAGCCGGATGAACCGGCAGATGTGATGATCATTGGCAAAAATCCTCGTCTGCAAAAAGAACAACACCGCGAACGGTATCTCTATTTAAGAAACATGCATTTTTAATATATCGAATGAAAGAAAAAGAACATCGATCGGGATTCGTCAATATTGTCGGCAATCCCAATGTGGGCAAGTCCACCCTTATGAATCTGTTGGTAGGTGAAAAGCTTTCCATCATTACTTCGAAAGCGCAAACTACTCGGCATCGCATCATCGGCATCGTCAATACGCCGGAATATCAGGTGGTGTATTCCGATACGCCGGGTGTGCTTCGTCCCAACTATAAACTGCAAGAGCAAATGTTGGCTTTTTCGCTTTCGGCTTTGGATGATGCCGATGTGTTGTTGTATGTTACCGATATGGTAGAAACGATCGACAAAAACGATGATTTTCTGCAGCGGGTGCGACGACTGGACATTCCTGTATTGTTGCTCATCAATAAGATTGATCTTACCAATCAATCGGACCTTGAAAAACGGGTTGATCAATGGCATGAATTGCTGCCTAATGCCGAAATTTATCCGATTTCGGCATTAAACGATTTCGGGATAGATGTAATTAAAAAACGAGTTGTGGAATTGTTGCCCGAGTCGCCTCCGTATTTCGAAAAAGACGCATTGACGGATAAGCCGGCACGTTTTTTCGTATCGGAGATTATTCGCGAGAAAGCGTTGATGCTGTACCGAAAAGAAATTCCCTATTCCTTGGAGGTGATCATCGAAGAATTCAAGGAAGAGGAAGATATCATTCGCATTCGTGCCGTCATATGGGTTGAACGCGAATCGCAAAAAGGCATCGTAATCGGACGTAAAGGCGGAGCCTTGAAAAAGCTGGGAACGATGGCGCGGAAAGATATTGAACTTTTTTTCGGTAAGAAAGTTTACTTACAGCTTTTTGTAAAGGTTGAAAAAGATTGGAAAAACAACGACAGAATGCTGAGGGGATTAGGTTATAAATTGGATTAAAGGATCTTCCGCATGAAAAAATTGGTTGCTATCGTAGGACGTCCCAATGTTGGAAAATCGACGTTATTTAACCGGTTGACGGAAAGTCGACAGGCCATTGTGACGGATATTCCCGGCACTACGCGTGATCGTCAATACGGAAAGGTTTTTTGGAATGGCCGGGAGTTTTCGTTGGTAGATACCGGCGGTTGGATAGTAAATTCCGACGATGTGCTGGAGGATGAGATCAACAAACAAGTCGATATTGCCATTGAAGAAGCCGACGTTATTCTTTTTGTAGTCGATGTGAGAAGCGGCATAACCGATCGGGATGCAGATATTGCCAACATGCTGAGGCGTTCGGAAAAACCTGTGGTGGTAGTTTCCAACAAAGCCGATAATTTTGAGCTCGGGTATCATTCGTCCGAATTTTATGCTCTCGGTCTTGGAGATCCGTTTAGTGTTTCGGCTATCAATGGTACCGGAACAGGCGACTTATTGGATCATATTCTCACCTTATTCGAAGAAGACGAAGCCGAGCAGGTTTTGCCGGATATTCCCAAGTTTGCCGTCGTTGGGCGTCCAAATGTCGGGAAATCATCTTTGGTGAATGCCTTGCTTGGCGAGGATCGCAACATTGTGACCGATATTGCCGGCACAACGCGCGATTCCATTTATATTCGTTACAATAAGTTTGGCATGGATTTTTATCTAATCGATACGGCAGGTATCCGCAAGAGGCAAAAGGTACACGAAGGTCCCGAATATTTTTCGGTGATTCGTGCGATTCGCGTCATTGAAAATGCCGACGTGTGCATCCTTATGATCGATGCCGAGCGGGGAATCGAAAGTCAGGATTTGAATATTTTTTCACTTATTCAGAAAAACAAAAAAGGCCTGGTGGTTTTTGTGAACAAATGGGATTTGGTGGAAGAGAAAGATAGTAAGCTGGTTAAAGAGTACGAAAATGCCATTCGGCGAAGATTGGCCCCTTTTACCGATTTTCCTATTGTTTTTGGTTCGGCATTGAATAAGCAGCGCTTGCTGAAAGTAATGAATGCAGCCAATGAGGTGTATCGAAATCGAAAACAAAAAATTCCTACTGCAAAACTCAATGAGGTATTGCTTCCGATTATTCAAAAGACACCACCTCCATCGAACAAAGGGAAACACATTAAAATTAAGTATATTACTCAGTTGCCCAACACCCAAATACCGTCGTTCGTGTTTTTTTGCAATCTTCCTCAATGGATTAAGGAACCGTACAAACGATTTATTGAAAATCAAATGAGGAAAAATTGGAATTTAACGGGAACTCCCATTAATTTGTTTTTCAGAGAAAAGTAAGCGAAACGTGGATGAGTGAATTTTTGAAGTGGGGAATTTTTTTTCCCCTCCAATTTCATTATTATTCTTTAACCAATACGCTCCGTGCCTCGCAGGGGGTTTTTATTTTTTTGTTAAAAACGTTGATTATGCAGAAATTCAAGTTGAGTTGGATGGCGCTGTTGAGGAACGACGAACACGCCCGGTTGATCGAGCAGCTGTGCGGCATCCTCGACGATTGCCGTGCGGAAAGGACGTCGATCGGCAGCGAAGGAAAGAGCGAAAAGCAGGAGAAAGGAACGGCGTTGGTTTTGGGTATGAGCATGGCGTAGGGCATGAAAAGGTGCACTTGTGGGTTGAATTCAACCTTGTGATGATAAGAATAAAAAACAATGATTATTCTTTTTTAGAAATTTCGGCTAAAATAAAATTCCACAAAAACGATGAAATACGAAAAATAATGTGTTATTTTGTATAAAAGATTGTAAATCCAATATAGTTATGTTGGATACCTTGTGAAAAGTAGGATTTCAATGCATCGAAATTGAAATAAAAAGAAGGATTAAAAACCGATGAATACGAACAATAATCTTGATGACGGAAAATTAACCGTTAATGATGAAAGCATTACACCCAGAGCTCTTTTACCGAAAAATCCGGAAGAAGAAGTTTCGAAAAGTTCGGGAGAAGAAGTTTCGGATAAAATGACCGAAATTTCCGAAACCGAAGAAAAACGGGAAATAAAAGCATCTGTTCTTCCTGAATCGGATGTGCAACTTGAGAATATTCCTTCAAAAGAAGAATCTGCCGAAAATGTGGGAGATGAAAGCGAAGCGAATAAGGAAGACAAATCGGATGAAAAATCGGGAAACGAGGAATGGGATGAAAATATTCCGATAGAAATAGATTACGAATTTGAAATGGCAGCGGATGAAGAGGAAGAAGAGCCGGAAGAGGAAGAAGATGATGAACAAATAGAAGAATCGGAAGATGAATCGACAACACCGCTTTCTATCGAAGAGATTATTGAAAAGCTTCGCGAATTGGCTGCATCCGACAAACCTCAACGTAAAGAAGTGGATGCGGTGAAAGCTCAGTTTTATCGTTCACTTCGAAACGAAGTAGAGAAACAGAAAAGTAAATTCATCGAAGAAGGTGGGGAAGAAATCGATTTTGTTGCCCAAGAATCGGAACTGTATACCGAGGGCAAATCCCTTCTTCAGAAAATAAAAGAAAAACGGGTACAAGTAAGGGCTCAGGAAGAGGCCGAGAAAGAAAGAAATCTGGCAAAAAAACTGGCCATCATCGATCGGATAAAAGAATTGATTGAAGATCAAGGACAGGAAGATTTCAATAAAATCTATCGCGAATTTAAAGAACTGCAACAGCAATGGAAGGAAATTCAACTGATCCCGCAGTCGAAAGCCAATGAGTTGTGGAAAACTTATCAACTGTATGTGGAGAAGTTTTATGATCTGGTACGTATAAACAACGAGTTTCGCAAATATGATTTTAAAAAGAATTTCGAGTTAAAAACCGAATTGTGCGAAGCCGCCGAACGGTTGGATGACGAACCCGATGTGGTATCGGCGTTTCATCAATTACAGAGTCTGCATCAACAATGGCGCGAAATAGGACCGGTGGCCCGAAAAGACAGAGAGGAAATTTGGTTGCGCTTCAAAGAGGCATCGACAAAAATAAATAAAAAATATCAGCAACATTTCGAGGAGATTAAAGAACAAGAGAAAGAAAACCTCAAAAAGAAAACAGAGTTGTGCGAAAAATTGGAAGCTATCGATTACACCAAGCTTACAAATTTCAATGATTGGAGAACACAGCTGAACGAAGTGCTCGATATTCAGAAACAATGGCGTCAGATAGGACATGTGCCCAGGAAATCCCGCAAAAACATCTATGAGCGTTATCATGCGGCTTGCAATATCTTTTTTAAGAACAAGAGTGCATTTTACAAGTCGATGCGGCAAGAAATGGAAGAAAATCTCCAAAAGAAAATAGCTTTGTGTGAACGTGCCGAAGCCTTGAAAGATAGCAAGGATTGGAAACAAACCACCAAAGAAATGATTGATATTCAGAAAGAGTGGAAAGAAATCGGTCCGGTTCCCCGTAAACATGTAGATAGTATCTGGCAACGTTTTATAGGAGCCTGCGATCATTTTTTCGAACAAAAAAAATTACAAACCTCCTCGCGATACGAAAAGGAGACGAAAAATCTGGAGGAAAAGGGAAAAATCATAGAAAAAATAAACAATTTAGACCCGGCATTACCATTGGAAGAGGCGTTGAATCGATTACAACAGCTGATAGACGAATGGTATAAAATTGGGTATGTACCCTATAAACTGAAAGATAAGGCATACAAGGATTTTTATGAAGCAGTGGATGCACAATTCGATCGGTTGAATATCGATAAATCCGATCGTAGATTGGGAAGTTTTGGAATTCGTGGCTCGGGTGCCGACAAATCGGGCAATGCAAGAAATCGAAATTTACGCGAACGAGAAAGACTTATGCGTCAATATGAACGTATGAAAAACGAATTGCAGACGTATGAAAACAATATCGGATTTTTGTCGGTTTCGTCCAAACGCGGGAATAGCGTGTTGGAGGACATGAATCGGAAAATGGAAAGAATCAAAGCCGAACTTGCACTTATTGTCAGAAAAATAGAGGCAATAGACGAACAATTGTAAAAATTGCTGTTTATTTATCAGAGACGGCTGACAGTGTTTGTTGGCTGTTTCATTATTACAACTTTTTTGAAAATAATAGCGATAGATTTTATATTTTTGTACTCTCTTATAAAAATGCTTTATTAAATTATGGCGAAGAAAATAAATACAGCACTGATTTCCGTTTATCATAAAGATGGATTGGAAGAAATTCTTCAAGTATTGAAGGAATTGAACGTTAAACTGTTGTCTACCGGAGGGACACAAGAATTTATTCAATCGCTGGGATATGAATGCGAAACGGTAGAGGACGTTACGGGTTATCCACCCATTTTGGGAGGAAGAGTAAAAACATTGCATCCAAAAATATTCGGAGGAATACTTTATCGCAGGGATAGTGAGGCTGATAGAAAACTATTGAAAGCGTACGATATCCCTTCGATCGATTTGGTGATCGTGGATTTGTATCCTTTTGAGGAAACGGTGGCAAATGGAGGATCGGAGGAAGAAATTATCGAGAAAATAGATATTGGCGGCATTTCGCTGATCCGGGCTGCCGCCAAAAATTACAAAGATGTGCTTGTTGCTGCTTCCAAACAACACTACGAATCGCTGTTGCAATTATTGAAAGAAAAACAGGGCGATTCGGATCTCGAAGATCGTCGATGGTTTGCCAAAGAGGCGTTTGCCGTTTCTTCGCAATACGATGCGGCCATATTCAATTATTTCGATAAAGAGAATTTTTCGGCTCTACGGTTGGCCATAAATGGATCCAAAAAACTTCGTTACGGTGAAAATCCCCACCAAAGGGGCGTTTTCTTCGGCAATTTCGGCGATATGTTCGAACAGCTGCATGGAAAAGAAATATCGTACAACAATTTGCTCGATATCGATGCCGCGGTTGCTTTGATTGCCGATTTCGACGAAACATCGGTAGCCATTCTCAAGCACAATAATGCCTGTGGCATGGCTTCCCGTCCTACTGTTCGCGAAGCGTGGGAAGCGGCACTTCAGGCCGATCCCGTGTCGGCATACGGCGGAATTGTCATCACCAACCGTCCTGTCGATAAAGAAGCTGCCAGGCTCATCAATTCCATCTTCTTTGAAGTGATTATTGCACCGGAATACGAGAAAGAAGCTTTCGAAATTTTGAGTCAGAAAAAAAATCGCATAATACTGGTTCAAAAAGCAACTCACGAAACGATAGCCCCTCTTCAATATCGGTCTGCATTAAACGGAATATTGATGCAAGACAAAGATACGAAAGTCGAATTGGCAGACAACCTGAAAGTAGTGACAAAAAAAGCCCCTTCATCCGGTGAAATAGACGATTTGATTTTTGCCAATAAAGTGGTGAAACATACCAAATCGAATGCCATTGTATTGGCAAAAAACAAGCAATTGTTGGCAAGCGGAACCGGGCAGACTTCAAGGGTGGATGCATTGAAACAGGCTATAGAGAAAGCCAAGTCGTTCAATTTCGATTTGAAGGGAGCAGTTATGGCTTCGGATGCATTTTTCCCATTCCCCGATTGCGTGGAAATTGCGCATGGTGAGGGAATCGGTGCCGTTATACAACCCGGCGGATCCATAAGGGATAACGAATCCATTGCTTATTGCGATGAACACGATATGAGTATGGTATTTACAGGTGTCCGACATTTTAAACATTAAAACATTTTGTAAAAAACAACGTTTACATGGGATTATTTTCATTTACACAAGAATTAGCCATGGATTTGGGAACGGCTAATTCCATTATTGCAAACAATGCCGGAAAAATTTTACTGGACGAACCATCGATTGTTGCATTGGATCGTAAAACCGATAAAATGATTGCTTTAGGAGAAAAAGCGCAACAAATGCATGGCAAAACCCACGAAAATATACGCACGGTAAGACCACTCCGCGATGGAGTGATTGCCGATTTCAACGCTGCCGAGCAAATGATTCGCGGGATGATTCGCATGGCCAATAAAAACAAAGGAGGAGGATTGTTTTCTCCCTCATTGCGTGTTGTGATTTGCATTCCTTCGGGGAGTACCGAAGTTGAAATACGTGCCGTACGCGATTCTGCCGAACATGCCGGGGGACGCGACGTTTATATGATTTTTGAACCTATGGCTGCTGCCCTAGGCATAGGAATCGACGTGGAAGCCCCCGAAGGAAACATGATTGTGGACATAGGTGGAGGGACAACCGAAATTGCCGTGATTTCGCTGGGAGGAATCGTTTCGAATAAGTCGATAAAAATAGCCGGCGACGATTTTACGGAAGATATTATGGATTATATGGGACGCCAACACAATATGAAGGTGGGAGAACGAACGGCAGAAAAAATAAAAATCAATGTGGGTGCCGTGGCAACCGAACTGGAAGATCCGCCCGAAGACTTTGTTGTGCATGGACCAAACCGGATGACTTCATTGCCGATGGATGTGCCTATATCTTATCAAGAGATTGCCCACTGTCTCGAAAAATCGATGTCGAAAGTCGATTCGGCCGTACTAAGTGCGTTGGAACAAACGCCCCCCGAACTTTATGCCGATATTGTGCGCAACGGTATTTATCTGACCGGAGGAGGGGCTTTGCTGCGAGGACTCGATAAAAGGCTGACCGATAAGATCGGCATACCGTTTAAGGTAGTGGATGATCCGTTGCATGTGGTGGCAAAAGGTACAAGTATCGCGTTGCGAAATATCAATAAGTTTAACTTTTTAATGAGATAGTCGGCTATTGGTAACATCTATTGGGCAGAAAGCCGAACCGAATGGCTGACAACGCAGTATGAGGAATCTATTTAATTTTATCATACGAAACAGTTGGTGGTTGTTGGCTGTTTTATTGATAATCGTTAGTTTTTATCTTGTTTTTACACAAAATTCGTATCAACGGAGCGTATACCTTTCATCGGCAAACCGCGTTTCTGCCGAATTATATCGTTTGTCGGGGAAAGTGAACTCATATTTTTACATGCAGAAAAACAATAACGAGTTGCTGGAACAAAATGCAAAATTGCAAAACGAACTTTATGCATTGAAAAGTTATTTAAACGACCTTGCTCTGGATTCGATTCAAACAAATTCCTTTGTGAGCGATTCTATGGTTACTGCGCAATTTCGGTTTATTCCTTCAAATGTGGTAAATATCAGTTTTTTTGGAAGCAACAATTACATTACGCTGGATAAAGGGCTGCAAGATGGCGTTAAAGCCGATATGGGGGTTGTGTCGCAAAACGGTATTGTAGGGGTTGTTCTTGCTGTTTCCGATCATTTTTCCGTAGTAATCCCAATCGTGAATCCGAAGTTCAGGTTAAGTGGGAAATTAAAAAATTCCGACAACTCGGGGTCTATCGTATGGGATGGGAAAGATTTGCATTATGCCCAACTTGAACAATTGCCCAAACACGAGGTGTTTCGTGAAGGCGATACTGTGGTAACCAGTTTTTCGCGCATCTTTCCCAAAGATATGGTGATTGGCTATGTTGTGGGACAGGGTAAAACGAAGGACGATAATTTTAATGCATTCAAAATACGTTTGGCAACCGATTTTTACAGCTTGCAGCATGTGTTTGTCATAGAGGATGTTTATTATGAAGAAGAAAGTATTCTTGAACAATCGGTAGAGCAGCGATGAAAACAACTTTTTTACGCGAAATGGCAGGGTTTGTCGTGTTGGTGTTGCTTCAAACGTTGGTGTTGAATCGAATCAGTGTTTTCGGAGTAGCCGTACCCATCCTTTACATCTATTTTTTGATTAAATTGCCAAAGAACAGAAATTTGTTTTATGTGGTTATTTCGGGGTTCTTGATGGGGTTGATCATCGATATTTTTCTTAATACGCCGGGAATGAATGCAGCAGCAACAACCATTGTTGCCACCTTACGAAAACCGTTAATGAACATATTTTTTTCGAAAGTCGAATACGAAGATTTTGTTCCAAGCATTTATACCGAAACCGGAGCCTTTTTGCGTTATAGTGTCGTCATGGTGTTGTTGCATCAAACGCTGTTGTTTTTTATAGAATCTTTTACTTTTTTCAATTTGACGAGTACGCTTATCCGCATAGGAGCTTCGTCCGTACTTACGTTGATATTGATAATTGCTTTAGACGGTTTAATGTATAGGAAAACGAGTGGGGTATAATAGCGAAAATCCATATGCTAAACGCAAACACATCATTGCCTTGATTGCTGTGCTTGTGATGGTTGTATATATTTCTCGATTGTTTTATCTGCAAATTTTGAGTCCTCAGTACCGTGAATTTGCCGATAGCAATGCTTTTTTGCGAAAAACACTGTATCCGGCACGAGGAGCAATTTACGACCGCAACGGCAATTTGCTTGTTTATAATCAGGCTACTTACGACGTAATGATGGTTGTGCGCGAGATGGGCGAATTCGACACACTCGATTTCTGCAATACGCTGAATATCGACAAATCGACATATCTGATGCTGGAGGCAGACATGAAAGATAGGCGAAAAAACCCCGGCTATTCATCTTATACGCCTCAGCTTTTTATGTCGCAACTTACCGTGGAACAATACGGACTGCTGCAAGAAAAGTTGTATAAATTTCCCGGCATATATGTTCAAAATCGTACACGACGACAATATAAGTATCCCAATATGGGCGTTATTCTCGGATATATTGCCGAAGTCGATAAGAATGCGTTGGAATCGGACCCCTACTATGTTAGAGGGGATTATATCGGAAAATCGGGTATTGAATCGTCACATGAAAAAGACCTTAGAGGAGAAAAAGGAGTGGAAATCTGGCTGAGGGATGCGAGAGGACGATTGCAGGGGCGCTATAAAGATGGAGCGGAGGATAAAGCTCCCGTATCCGGGCGCGATCTGACGCTCGGCATCGATATCGATTTGCAGGCTTACGGCGAATACCTCATGCAAAACAAAATTGGATCGATTGTGATGATTGAACCCAAAACGGGAGAAATAGTATGCATCGTATCATCGCCTAGTTATGATCCGGCTATTTTGACAGGAAAAGATTTTGGCAGAAATTATCTCGATTTGGAACGAAATCCTTATAAGCCTCTTATTAATCGTGCAGTAGCAGGAATGTATCCGCCGGGTTCTACTTTTAAACCATCGCAAGGTGCTGTTTTTATGAAGGAAGGAATCATTACGTTGGAAACACGATACAGTTGTTTTCATGGATATCCCCCTTTGGGTGGGCGACCGGCTTGTCATGGTCATGCATCGCCATTGTCTATCGTGCCGGCACTGGCAACTTCGTGTAATTCGTTTTTTTGTTATGGGCTGAGTGCCATGCTTGGCAACAGAGAAAAATATGCCGACGTAAATGAAGCTTTCGATGTATGGAAAAGCTATTTGAGCAAGATGGGGTATGGAGAGAAACTCGGTGTCGATCTTCCATCGGAAAAAAAAGGATTTATCCCAAACAGCAAGTTTTACAATAAAGTGTTGAAAAGAACCAATTGGAATGCACACAATATTATATCGATTGCCATAGGACAAGGTGAAATTTTGGCAACGCCTTTGCAAATAGCCAATTTTGCCGCTATTGTGGCAAATAGAGGTTATTATTATGTGCCACATGTGGTGCGCGAACGTAAAGGAGCTCCATTGGATACACTTTATACCCGAAAACATTATACGGGCATCGAGCATTCTATTTTTGAAATAATCGCACAAGGAATGGCAAATGCCGTAACGGGAGGTACTTGCCGCACAGCCAATCTTTTGCCTGAAATTGAAGTATGTGGAAAAACCGGCACATCCCAAAATCCGCATGGCGACGATCACTCCCTTTTCATGGGGTTTGCTCCCAAAGATAACCCACGTGTGGCCATTGCGGTGATTGTAGAAAACGGACGATTTGGAGCAAGCAATGCCGTGCCCATTGGAAGGCTTATGCTTCAGAAATTCTTTAACGATTCCATACCCGAAACAGATAAATGGCTTGAGAATCGAATTGTAAATACAACCATTCTTCCCCATATTTACAGTCGAGAACTTTCGATTGTCGACAACGATTCGCTTCAAAACAAAAAATGATTCGACATTATGTATCTAAACAGGGAAGAAATATCGGATAGAGGGCATGTAGATCGGCTAACAGTGTGGATGTACGTGATTTTTCTTATTCTCGGTTGGCTTAGTGTATACGCTGCGAGTTATGATATTGAAAATGCAGCGGGTTTGTTTGATTTGTCCGACAGATCAACAATGCAACTGGTATGGATAGGTACTTCTCTCGTGTTGGCTTTTGCATTGCTGAAAATCGATACGGGATTTTATGAAACATATGCTTTCGTTTTTTATTTGGCGGGTATTTTTCTGCTTATCGTAACATATCTTGTTGCTCCCGAAATCAATGGTTCGCGTTCGTGGCTGGTAGTGGGACCTGTGCGACTTCAACCGGCCGAATTCATGAAGTTTATAATTGCTTTGGCCTTGGCCAAAGTATTTAGTTTATACGATTTTCGGTTGATGAAACGGAAAAATTTACTATTTACGTTTTCCATTATATTGCTTCCTGCCATTTTGGTTGTTTTGCAAAGTGAAACCGGTACCGCACTGGTTTATGCGAGCTTTCTTTTGGTGCTTTTCAGAGAAGGGTTGCCGGGAGGTATTTTGTTTGTGTTGGTAGCCGCAATTGTTTATTTCGTGCTCGGTATCAAGTTTTCGGATACGCAAATGGGAATGTTTTCCTTGGGTGAGTTTATTACGCTTATTCTCATTATTTTATTTACTGCTGTTCTGGTAGGGAATTATGTAAAACGAAAAAAAGTCGTGCGTGTCATTTTAGGAGCACCGGCCTCGGTTTTTTTGACGGCTTACCTTATTAGTTTCTTCGGCGTAAAAATAGATTGGGGACTCGTTGCGCTTATCGCCTTGGGAACGGTGATTTTGTATTTGCTTTACCTTTTTTTCATGTATGGGAAAAGGGTATATATATATATGGTGGCTTTTGCAATTGGATCTTTTGTCTTTTTGGAATCGACAGAATATGTGTTCAACGATGTTTTACAGCCCCATCAACGGATTCGAATCGAAGTGGCATTGGGGATGAAACAAGATTTTCGAGGAGCGGGTTATCATGTTGGACAATCGAAAATAGCTATTGGATCGGGCGGCTTTTTGGGCAAAGGATTTTTAAAGGGAACCCAGACCAAATTGAAGTATGTGCCCGAACAAGATACCGATTTTATTTTCTGTACGATTGCCGAAGAAGCGGGATTTGTAGGGGCAAGTATCGTTTTGATTTTGTATTTGTGCTTTATTCTTCGATTAATTTATTTGGCTGAACGACAAACCTCGACTTTTGGACGGGTTTATGGCTATGGAGTGGTTAGTGTCTTTCTTTTCCATCTTATTATCAATATCGGTATGGTAATCGGAATTATGCCGGTAATCGGAATTCCTCTACCTTTCTTTAGTTATGGGGGATCTTCATTGTGGGGATTTACTTTGTTGCTTTTCATTTTTTTGAGATTGGATAAATCTCGACGAAATAAGTGAAACTATAGCATTTATTTTTGACAGTCAACATTTCTATGTACCTTTGCATTGTATTTTATATCCAACATAAATGAAGATTATCTATTTTATTTTAATCGAGTTGGCCATTTTACTGAGTTCATGTTCAAGCGAAAAAACAAATGACAAAGGTATAATTGCAAATTCAAACCAAAACACTCACCAAAATATTCACCAAAACGTTCATCAATCTGTAGCAGTTAATGAAAATTTTTATGATTTTCTCGAAAAATTCAGCACCGACAGGATATTTCAATTGAAACGTATTGCATTTCCCGTCAAAGCCGTTGAGTCTGATCCTGATGATGAAGAGGTGATTCTCAAAGAAGGAACAATTCAAAAATATGAGTGGGAGCATCTCGATCTTACTTATGACAGTACTTATATAACCCGCGAGTGCGATCAATATTATCAAGACGTTCTTTTTAAATCGGATTTGGCTATTGTGGAGCTTCGTGGTATAAATAACGGTATCTACGCCAATTACTACTTTAAACGAGAGAATGGGCAATGGTATCTGGTTGCTCTTGAAGAAACTTCGTTTTGATGGGATTGAATTTATAAGGATATTTTTTCTCCAAAGTTGAGCGGAAGTAGGTCTTTTGCGCTATCTGCCATATAAATGCTGTTTTCGCCATACATTATTATTTTTATGGGCGTTTCGAATCGGTTTTCCGATTCCAAAAGAACTTGTCTGCAAGCACCACATGGGGTAATGGGATGCTTTGTGAAATTTCCTTTGTGAAAAGCCGCAACGGCAAGCGCCGTGATTTTCTTTTCGGGATAGCGGGCATTGGCGAAGAAAACCGCAATGCGTTCTGCGCATAATCCCGAAGGATAGGCAGCATTTTCTTGATTGTTGGCAGAGAGGATAGTGCCGTCATCGAATAGGATGGCAGACCCTACTTGGAGGGTTGAGTAAGGTGCATAGGCGTATTGCGAAGCTTGTTTTGCCTCTTTTATAAGTTTTTTTTCGATTTCGGAGCACTCTTCTATCCGATAAACTCTTATCTTTGTGATTAGATTGATTTCGTTCATTATAATAGTTGGTAAATTATTGATTTTTTCGGATATCGTGTAATGACATTCTTTAGAGACAAATATAAATATATTTTGTATGTTTATTTTGTTTTGTCGACTTTATTTTTTTCTGCAGGGGTTTACGGGCAGACAAGGATAAAAGCTTACGAAGCTTATATCAAAAAATACAGCGACATTGCCATAGAGCATATGCAAAAGTATCGTATCCCGGCATCCATAACATTAGCTCAAGGGTTATTGGAGTCGGGGGCAGGAATGAGCGACTTGGCGCGTTATTCCAATAATCATTTTGGAATTAAATGCCACCGCAATTGGAGGGGACCGGCCGTATATGCTCCCGATGACGGTCCCAATGATTGTTTCCGAAAGTATAAAACAGTGGAAGACTCATACCGGGATCACGCAGAGTTCCTGGCGTATGGAAGTCGTTACAAAGTTTTGTTTGATCTTTCGATTACCGATTACAAAGGGTGGGCGCGAGGACTTCAGACAACAGGATATGCTACCGATAAGGCTTATGCGAATAAACTTATCAAATTGATTGAAGATTACGAGCTGTATAGGTTTGATGACAAGAATTATCGGAAAAAATACAAAGAAGAAAGCAACTCTCTTGCTCACGAAGGTTGGAAACATCAGCCTTATAAAACGCATGGTTTGGTATATGTAATTGCTGTAGAGGGCGATACTTATGCGAGTATCGCAGAAGAATTTGGATTCAAGGAAAAGGATTTATTGAAATATAATGAGGTTCCTAAAGGTTTTCCGCTAAATGAAGGTGATATTGTTTATTTTCAAAAGAAGAAAAGTAAAGCTGATGAACCTTATTATCAACATGTAATACAGGTTGGCGAGTCGATGCACGGTATTTCCCAGAAATACGGTATCCGGCTACGCAATTTGTATCGTTTAAATAAAAAAAATTATGATTATGTTCCCGAAGAAGGGGATGTGCTTAAATTAAGATAAGTATATATGAAATATAACACACAACAGGAACAATTGATTTTGCCTGAATATGGTAGAAATATTCAGAATATGGTAGATTATTGCGTTTCACTTTCCGACAGAGAGGAGCGAAAAAAATGTGCTCAGGCAGTGATTAATATTATGGGGAATATGTTTCCGCATTTACGTGATGTAGACGATTTCAAACATATTCTATGGGATCATTTGGCCATCATGTCGGATTTTAAACTCGATATCGATTATCCCTATGAAATAGTTAAAAAAGAAGAGTTGAATACGCCTCCGGGTCGTATCGAATACAGTCGTTCTACCATGAAGTACCGTCATTACGGTAAAATTCTGGAAAAGATGATTAAAATTGCTGCCGATATGGAAGAGGGTAAAGCGAAAAATCATCTTATCGATATGTTGACAAGTCAAATGAAACGATCATACATTCAATGGAATAAAGAAGTAGACGATGCGAAAATTCTTCAAGATTTGTATGAACTATCGGATGGGAAAATAAAATTGGACGCGTCGACTTATTCTATTCCCGAAGTAAAAACGAATGGCTTTGGCAGGAAAATGAAAACCGCCAGAGTTCAGCGAAAACGCTAAACATACTCATGATATTGGCAGAAAATGTTGTTCGAATCGGACAATTATTGAAACCTCATGGGATAAGGGGGGAGATGCTTCTTCTTTTCGAGAGGGAAGGGTGTGCCGATAAGGATACATCGTATTATTTTCTGGAAATCGATGGCATTTTCGTTCCCTTTTTTGTTGAAGAAATGCGCTTCACGAGCGATACGACGGCACGGATAAAATTTGAAGACGTAGACGATGTAGATACGGCAAGTAGATATATCGATAGCGGTGTTTATCTTCCTAAGGAAAGCGTAAAAATCACAAACGACGATACCGGAACCGCGTGGGATTTATTTGTCGGGTATGCCATAATGGATCAGACGTTAGGAGATATAGGCGTGATTGATGCGGTAGATGATTCTACTATGAATGTGCTTTTTGTCGTGAAAAAAAATAACAGGGAATATTTGGTTCCCGCTACCGAAGATTTTATTCTTGAGATTAATGAATCGAGAAAAATTCTTTACGTAGATCTTCCGCAAGGATTGATTGAAGAATAAACCTAAAAACGCTATTTCTCTTGTGGCTTTTTTGTGTCTTGAAAATGTAAGCGTCGGCTATTTTGTTGGAAAGAAACCTTTTTTTGTGCAGCAACGGCTCAATCTTTCTGCTCGAAAAGGCGAGTTGATTGCGCTGATTGGCAATAATGGATGTGGAAAATCTACTTTATTGCGTTCCATTGCACATCTTCAACCTCTTTTATCCGGAAAAATTTTTATTAAAAATAAAAATGTGGCCGATATAACCCCTAACGAACGTGCTCGGTTGATTTCCATTGTACTTACGGGGCAACAAGCCGTTGCATCGTTTACGGTTCGCGAGCTGGTTGCCATTGGTCGTGATCCCTATACGGGATGGCTGGGAAATTTTTCGGCTACCGATGAGTCGATTATCGATTGGTCTATTGAAATGACCAATGTAAAGGATTTTGAAAATCGTACGATTCATGAGCTTTCGGATGGTGAACGACAAAGAGTTTTCATTGCCCGTGCGTTAGCACAAGATACTCCTTTGATTTTGTTGGATGAACCCACTTCCCATCTTGATTTATCCAATCGCGTCAACATATTGCTTTTGCTTCAGAAACTGGCTCACGAAACCGGTAAAATCATTCTTATTTCAACTCATGAATTGGAAACGGCTATGCAGGTTGCCGACAAAATTTGGCTGATGCAAAAAGGGAAGGGCATCATTGAAGGTTCGCCGGAAGATCTGATTATAAACGGAACATTCAACGAGGCTTTTAAAGATAAAGCATCATTGTATCGATTCGATAGTGAACTTGGGGTATTTGTAATTCAACACAATTCGGGAGGTAAAGTGAAATTTCTTCCTTCGAAAGAAGATAAACTTCTTGACAAATGGACACTTAAAGCATTACGCCGACGGGGATTTGCTGTCAGCAATAGTGCCCATGTAGAAGTCAGACCTCAAGCCAAACAGCGTAATTGGCTTGTTTTATCCGACGGTAAATCGTTCATCGCCAATACTATAAGCGAAATGTTGGATTGTGTGAACAAGTTGATAAACACTCCTTTTCATTACTTGTAAACAGGAATGAATTTTACTATCTTTGCGAACTTAATAGACGTTGTGTCTCAAAAATGAGAGAAAAAAAGCGAAAAATAGCCATTCTGGGTTCTACGGGATCTATTGGAACACAAGCTCTGGATGTGATTCGGCAACACCCTGATCGTTTTGAGGTATTTGCCATTACGGCAAATAATCATGTAAAACTTTTGGTTGAGCAAGCGCGTAAATTTCTTCCGGAAATAGTAGTGATTGCCAACGAAAAAAAATATACCGAAGTAAAAGAAGCATTGTCCGATTTGCCTATAAAAGTGTGGGCAGGTAGCGATGCCATTTGCCAAATGGTGCAAAGTGATGCTATTGATATCGTACTGGCGGCAATAGTGGGTTTTGCAGGGTTAAAACCAATTATATCGGCAATAAAAGCAAGGAAAACCATTGCTTTGGCAAATAAGGAAACGCTGGTAGTTGCCGGAGGGCTAATTGTATCGATGGCATTGGCACATCGTGTTCCGATTTTACCTGTCGATTCGGAGCATTCGGCTATTTTTCAGTGTTTAAACGGCGAAGGTTGCAATAAAATCGATAAAATCATTCTCACGGCTTCGGGAGGTCCTTTTCGCACCTTTTCGATAGAGGAATTGGCAAAAGTGACCAAATCGCAGGCAATGAATCATCCCAATTGGAAAATGGGCGAAAAAATAACCGTCGATTCGTCCACATTAATGAATAAAGGTTTTGAAATGATTGAAGCCAAATGGCTTTTTGATGTGGATCCTTCGGATATTGAAGTGGTAATACATCCACAATCAATCATCCATTCTATGGTGCAATTTAAAGATACTTCCGTTATTGCTCAACTTGGTCAACCCGATATGCGGATACCTATCCAATATGCGTTGTCCTATCCCGAACGGCTTGAATTGAATATAAAACCTTTGGATTTTACAGAGATATCGAGCCTTACGTTCGAAAAAATCGATCATGACAAATTTAGAAATCTAACATTTGCATATCAAGCGATCGAAATGGGAGGGAATATGCCTTGTATACTCAATGCTGCCAACGAAGTTGCCGTGGAATTGTTTTTACAGGAATCTATTGGTTTCCTTCAAATGAGCGAAATTATCGAAAAAACCATGCAGAGAGCAACGTTTGTGAAAACACCCGATTTAGACGATTATTTTCGTACCGATCTTGAAGCAAGAGCCATTGCTTCGGAATTTATTTAAAAACAATAACAGAATCAATAGAAACTTGTAGAATTTAATGGAAACGTTTTTAATCAGAGCTTTGCAATTGATATTGAGTTTATCGATACTCGTTATCGTCCATGAGTTTGGGCATTTTGTTTTTGCGCGTATTTTCAAAATTCGCGTCGAAAAATTTTATCTTTTTTTCGATCCCGGTTTTGCTCTTTTTCGGTATAAACCCAAAAACAGCGAGACGGAATACGGCATTGGTTGGTTGCCATTGGGCGGTTATGTGAAAATAGCCGGTATGATTGACGAATCTATGGATAGAGAACAAATGGCACAGCCACCCCAACCGTGGGAATTTCGTTCCAAACCGGCGTGGCAGCGGTTGTTGGTGATGATTGCAGGCGTCTTGTTCAATATTCTGTTGGCATTCATTATTTATGCGATGGTGCTTTTTACATGGGATGATACTTATTTGCCGTTGAGAAACGTACATATGGGTATGGAGTTCAGTGAAGTAGCACATAAAGTCGGCTTTCAGGATGGGGATATTCTACTGAAGGCCGACGATAAAGAATTGGAACGATTTGGTGTGAGCACGCTTCTCGATATCGTGAATGCTCGTCAGGTAACTGTGTTGCGAGATGGACAAGAGGTAGTAATACCGATTCCCGAGAATTTTATGAATGAATTGATGGCGGCAAAAGAAGGTTTTGCCACTTATCGTTTTCCTACGGTAGTGGCCGAAGTACAAGAGGGAAGCGGAGCGGCCAAAGCAGGATTGCGTTCGGGGGATAGTCTTGTAGCCATAAACGGTGTTCCAACGCCGACTTTTATCGATTTCAAAAGAGAATTGGAGAAAAATAAGAATCGGGAAATTACCATTGAATTTTATCGAAACGGTATATTGAATACAACGGTTGCGCAGGTCGATTCTACCGGATTATTGGGATTTTATCCCAAATCGCCTATGCAAATATATCAACCGGTAACCATTAGCTACAATTTCTTTGAGGCGTTCCCGGCCGGAATAAAAATGGGAATCCAGACATTAAAAGATTATGTGAATCAGTTTAAATATGTATTTACCAAGGAGGGTGTTTCCTCATTGGGCGGATTTGGAACTATCGGCAGTTTGTTTCCACCCGTTTGGGATTGGCATGCGTTTTGGATGATGACCGCATTTTTGTCTGTGATTTTGGCATTTATGAATATACTCCCGATACCGGGATTGGATGGTGGACATGTTTTGTTTTTGCTTTGTGAAGTGATTTCGGGGAAAAAACCCAGCGAAAAATTCTTGGAGTATGCTCAAATTGCAGGTATGATTTTTTTGTTGGCTCTGGTACTTTATGCCAATGGAATGGATATAATACGAGCCCTATTTAAATAAGTTGGAAAAATATGAAAGTTTCAGAATTAATACGAACAGCAACAAAAACCGCTTTTTCTTTTGAGTTGTTGCCTCCTCTCAAAGGAAACGGGATTTACCGGGTTTTTGATACGATAGATATGCTGAAAGAGTTTGATCCAAAATATATCAATATTACAACTCATCATAGTGAAACGGTATATCAAGAAGATGCAAACGGTGTAATTCGCAAGGTGAATATTCGTCGACGGCCGGGAACGGTTGCCCTTGCTGCAGCCATTCAAAGCAGATACGGTATCACGGCTGTTCCTCACATTATATGCAAAGGTTTTTCGAAACAGGAAACAGAATATGCTTTGATTGATCTTATGTTTTTGGGTGTGAATAATCTGTTGCTTTTACGTGGAGATGTCAATAAGTTGGATGAGGAACAGAAAAAAATGGATAGTCACGAACACGCAACCGATTTGCAAGAGCAAGTAAATAATTTCAACAAAGGAATAGCACTCGACGGTACCGAATTTACTCCTCCCGAAGAACCTTTTTCTTACGGAATGGCGTGTTATCCGGAAAAACATGCGGAATCGCCCAATATGGAATCGGAAATTTTTTATACGAAAATGAAGGTCGATAATGGGGCAGAATATTTGGTAACCCAAATGTTTTTCGATAATCGCAAATATTTTGAATTTGTTGATCGATGTCATGCCGAAGGGATTCATGTACCCATCATTCCGGGTATAAAACCCATTCACCTGAAAAATCAACTGACGGTTTTACCTAAAGTTTTTGGAACAAACATTCCGGAAGATCTGGCAAAAGAATTGCGGAAGTGTAGAAACGATGATGATGCCAAAGAAGTGGGGATCGAATGGTGTATAGCACAGTGTAGGGAACTGATTCAACATAATGTGCCCAGTATTCATTTTTATTCTTTTATGGCAACAGAGAGTGTTTACAGGGTTGCGAAGGAAATTTATTAAATAGTTTTTTCGAAGAATAGGCCGGAAGAACCGCGTATTTTTCTTAATAAATTGGAAGAGCAAATGTATTTTGGAGATATCATTGGGTTGCGAGATATTAAGAAGCATCTTATCGAATCCGTGCAAAGGGGATTTGTTCCTCATGCCCGTTTGTTTTATGGCCCCGAAGGAGTAGGCAAACTGCCTCTTGCCATTGCATACGCAAGGTATCTCAATTGTTTGCATCCCGGGGCGGAAGATGCATGTGGCGAATGCCCTTCGTGTCTTAAATTCAATAAATTGGCGCATCCCGATTTGCATTTTGCTTTTCCTGTCGTTAAATCTAAGGTCTCTGACGAATATTTGCCTCAATGGCGAAATTTTCTTTCCCAAAACACCTATTTCAATCTCAACGATTGGCTAAATTTTATTGATGCGCAAAATGCACAAGGAATTATTTATGCTAAGGAAAGTAACGAGATCCTTCGCAAGCTCAGTTTGAAAATTTACGAGGCAAAATACCGCATTATGATTGTATGGCTGCCCGAAAAAATGCATGAGGCATGTGCCAATAAACTTTTAAAGATAATTGAGGAACCACCATCGAATACTGTGTTTCTTTTGGTTTCCGAAGAACCGAATGAAGTATTGCCAACCATTCAGTCGCGTTGCCAACCCCTTCATATCAGGGCGATTGAAGAAAATGAAATGGTTGATATAATTGAATCGAAATATCGTTTTTCAAAAAAAGATGCTTCGGCTGTGGCTCATGTCGCCAACGGTAGTTTTACCAAAGCAATTTCGATCATTGAATCGACAGATGAGAACAGGTTTTTCTTCGATTTGTTTAAAAAAATGATGCGGGCTTCCGCTTCACGAAAAATAAAAAACATCAAAGCAATAGCAAACGAAATAGCAGGGATAGGTCGAGAGATGCAAAAGAGTTATCTCCTGTATTGTCTGCGCATGTTTCGAGAATATTTTATGAATAACCTGAATGAACCCAAAATCGTGTATTTGAATAGTGAAGAAGCCGATTTTGGTATTCGGTTTTCTTCTTTTATTAATGAACGAAATGTGGAAAAACTTAATGACGAGTTTTCCATTGCCTATCGGCAAATTGAACAGAATGGCAATGCGAAGATTATTTTTCTTGATCTTTGTTTGAAGGTTACCGTTTTATTATTAAAATAATTTTTGTAATTTGTCCTGAATTACAACTTAACAAGTTGAATCACCATAAATCACGTAAAATAGAATCTATTTTGTATGGAAAGTAAAGATAAATCAATATACGACGACTTTTCGGATGCAACATCCGAAGAATCATTCTCAATAAAAAACATAAAATGTTGTTATGGTTGTACTCCACATACCAATAAATTGCATACATACGATTGGTTGTATAATTACCCCGAAATGCAGGCGGTTACCAAGATGGTGGAGGTACAGTTCAAAAATACGCGAAAAGGATATTATATCAATAGCAACAATATCGATTTGAATATAGGCGATATGGTAGCCGTAGAAGCTAATCCGGGGCACGACATTGGAATGGTTTCGCTAACGGGCAAGTTGGTGGAACTGCAAATGAAAAAAAATAATTTTCGCGAAGAAAATAACGACGGATTAAAACGGATATACCGTATTGCAAGACCGACGGATTTGGAGAAATACAATCAGGCGAAAGCGAGGGAGTACCCAACCATGATTCGTTCTCGTCAAATAGCCGAAGATTTGGGCTTAGAAATGAAAATAGGCGATGTGGAATATCAAGGTGACGGGAGTAAAGCTATTTTTTATTACATTGCCGATGAACGGGTGGATTTTCGACAGCTAATTAAAGTTTTAGCAGCCGAATTCAAGGTGAAAATCGAAATGAGGCAAATTGGAGCACGGCAAGAAGCAGGGCGAATCGGAGGTATTGGTCCTTGTGGACGTGAATTGTGCTGTAGTAGCTGGATGACGAACTTTGTATCGGTTTCCACATCTTGTGCCCGTTGTCAAGATCTTTCTATTAATCCTCAAAAATTAGCGGGACAGTGCGGAAAATTAAAATGTTGTCTCAATTACGAAGTCGATGCTTATGTAGAGGCGCAAAAAAACTTACCTTCACCCGAGATTGTTCTTCAAACTAAAGATGCCGATTATTATCATGTAAAAACCGATATTTTTCTTGGGCGATTGACTTATTCCGCCGATAAAGAAAATCCGATTAATTCGGTTACCCTTTCAAAGGAACGCGTTTTTGAAATTATCGATATGAATAAAAAAGGGGAAAAACCGTTGAAGTTGGAATTGGATGACGAGTGTGGAAATCAAGAGAATTCCCTGTACATGAATGATTTGCTGAATGATCAGAATATCAATCGTTTCGATAAAGAAAGTACGAATTCCGGTGTCAAAAAGAAGAAAAAGAAGAAAAAACGGAAACAATTTAAAAAATCCAACAGAGGAAAGACGAGGAAGTCGTCGAATAATTCCAATAATAAGAATGAACGGTAAAGTGTTTCTTTTCTTGAATTGTTTCTTTGCCTTATTGTTTTCTTGCACCGAAAGTGAAGAGTATTATGCATTTAAACATATTTCGGATGGACGATGGTTCAAGGATAGCGTTATATGTTTGCAATTTGACTCTCTTCGGTTAAATTCGTCCGATGTATATCATGTAGATATTGAGATTATACACAATAAAAGTTATCCTTATCAAGATTTGTGGTTTTTGATCGGATCAAATCTGCAAGATTCTATTTTGCAATATGATACTTTAAAATGTTGGGTTAGCGATCAATTTGGAAAATGGGTGGGTGCAGGTGGAAGTGGATTGCATCAACTTTCCGTACCTTATAGGAAAAATATAAGTGTGGAAAGCACAGTAAAAAATTATTGTTTTTTTATTCATCAGTTTATGAAGGATGATCCTTTGCTTGGAGTGGAGAAGATAGGCGTCAAAATTTACAAAGCAACGAATTTTTGATTGAGTTCTTGGACTTTTTGAAGTTAACAAAAAAGACTGCCTTTTTGAGACAGCCTTTTTATGCATTTTATTGAGAGTAGGCGATGACTATTCCACTTCTTCTTTTTTCTTGACAAATTTTTCCACATTGGCTTCCCTGATGCTTTTGAGTTCGGCTTCTAATTTTTTGATTTTCTTTTCTTGATTGCGAATAATGGTAAGCAGCGAACTAAGTTCTTCGTTATCCACAGTATCGGGATATTGTGCTTTAACACGACCAATGAAATCGCTTAAAACATTCATGTAATTGTTGAAAGCATCGTATGGAGAGGGGTAGGGACTGAACAGATTGTAGCCTCCTTCTTTTGAAAAATGTTTTGTGGACATATAATAAAAATGATCGCTAGTTTGCAAATAGAGCCAATCTTGTTTCAATCGCCGGTCATCGCAAAGGCGCACGCGTTCACTAATGTTATAAAGCGTATTGAATGCACTACGTTGCAAGGTATTACCCAACCAAGCACTTAAATCGCGCTCTTCGTCTGACCAAGAAATGGGTTCAGGTACCGATATGGAGCCAATAGGTTTGTGATTATCAAGTATTTCACTTGGCATAGCAAATTCGATATTATTTTCAAAAGCAAAACGAGGCAATGCTTTCATAAATTCGAAGATACCGGTATAGGAAGGTTGTAAATTGCCAAATGTTTCGTAATTCATAAAAAGGTTGATAACCTCTTCCTCCGGAGGAGTTGCTGCTATCCAATCGATGAGTTTTTCTGCTGTTAATGGATAATCATGCCAAGTGTAATCGGAAAAACGGAACGTAATATTTTCAGTCAACCCCGAGTTTCTAAGCAGCAATTTTACGTTGGGTTGAGTTTCGGAGAGGTAAACATAGTTAGGGCTTTTCCAACCTAAAACCTGTTTTGCACCTTCGGTGATCATTTTGCGATACCCCATCTTATAAGCCATTTCCGATATTTTGTCGGAATAAATAAGTTCAGTATTGCGGAATACCGTTGGTTCTTGATTAAATAACAGTTTTATTTTTTCTGCATGTTGTTTTACCTGCATTTCAAATTCTACCGGATCGGCCAGGGAGGACAATGAATGAGCATATGTTTCGGAAAGGAATTCCACATTTCCCGTTTTGCTCAATTCCATAAGGCCGTCTATTACCTCCGGTGCATAGATTTCAAGTTGATCCAACGCTACGCCGGAAATAGAAAAGGCAATTTTAAACTTCCCTTTGTAAAGATTGACAAGATCCAAAAACATACGATTGGCAGGTAAAAACGATTTATCCGCAATTTGTTGAAGAATACTTTCGTTGGAATAATCGTCGTAATAATAATGATCTTTTCCGATATTGAAAAAGCGGTACCTTTTTAGACGAAAGGGCTGATGAATTTGAAAATAAAAACAAATTTTTTTCATATAAACTTTTTTTGTTTTTTTCTAATTTTTTATTTATAAACAAGACGATTATATATATCGCGTACTTTTTGAGCTGCGTATTCCCACTTAATATTATCTACTTCTTTTTTCCCTTCTTCCTTAAGGAATTCGGATATACCGGGATAAGTGCAAAGAGAATAGATTGAATCTGCTATTGCATCTACATCCCAGTAATCGGTTTTAATGACATAATTCAGAATTTCGGAGCAACCCGATTGATAGGAAATAATACATGGAACGCCGCATTGCATGGCTTCGAGAGGGGAAATGCCAAACGGCTCCGAAACAGAAGGCATTACATACACATCGCTCGATTTAAACATTTCGTATACTTGCCTTCCTCGAAGAAATCCCGTAAAATGAAATCTGTCGGCTATACCTCTATCGGCTGCCATATGGATCATGTCGTTCAACATATCGCCGCTTCCAGCCATTACAAAACGGATATGTTTTGTTTTTCTAAGTACTTGGGTGGCTGCTTCCACAAAAAATTCAGGACCCTTTTGCATGGTTATACGGCCAAGAAAAGTAACAATTTTTTCGGGAACACCGGCCAATCGTTCGATGGTTTCAATTTCGGGATTCAATGGGTCTACCGCATTGTGAACGGTTACTACTTTATCTTCGGGTTGATGATAATTTTCAATTACAATTTTACGTGTCAAATTGCTTACGCAAATAATTTTGTCGCAATGATCCATCCCATCTTTTTCGATGCCATAAACCATAGGATTGGGTTTTCCTCGACTTCGGTCAAATTCGGTTGCATGAACATGAATGACAAGTGGTTTGCCCGAAACGCTTTTAGCATGGAGTCCTGCGGGATAGGTGACCCAATCGTGGGCATGAATGATATCGAAATCGTAGGCACGGGCAATTACGCCGGCTACAATGGAATAATTGTTGATTTCTTCCAAAATATTGGAAGGGTAACGTCCCGAAAATTCAATGCATCCTAAATCGTTGGTATATATATAGCTAAAATTGGCATAAATATGATCGCGCAGACGGTAATATTCCTGAGGATCCATAAATTTGCCTAATCGCTCTTTTACTGTTTCCCACGGTACATCGCGCCATACGATAGGAGTGTTGTTTGCTCCAATTATTTTTAAGAAACTCTGATCCTCGTCACCCCAAGCTCTGGGCATTACAAAGGTTATTTCCATGTCCGGTTGCATGGAAAGACCTTTTGTCAATCCATAACTGGCGGTTCCAAGTCCTCCAAGAATATGTGGTGGGAATTCCCATCCAAACATCAAAACTTTCATATTTTATATCGTTACTCCTTTTTGAGGTTCTTTTTTATAGGCTTTTATTAATTTTAGTGCTCGAAGCAATTCCGAAACGCTCATGGCAAAGGAGAATCCCCCTCGTCCGATAAATGGAGGCGTAGAATCGTACATTTCGGATATAGTGCCGATGCAGTTGTTTTGCATTTCACCTTCCATTGCCACCATAATTCTGTCGGCAAGCGATAAACCACTTTTATGAAACACTTTCAAAGAGGCTTCGATATAAGGGCCGAATAGCCAAGGGAAAGCCATTCCATTAAAGTAGGCAAATGTTTTTTCTTCAATGCTGCCCGTGTAATGAGGTCTAAAATTACCGCTTTTGGGAGATAGTGTTCGAATGCCACAATTGCTAAGTAATTCTTTTGTGACATAATCGATAACCGATTTTTGCCGGTTGCGTTCCAGAGGTGAATAGTCGAGCGAAACGGCAAAAATCATATTGGGGCGAACATTTATATCTGAATAATCGTTGTCTACGTAATCATATAAATATCCTGCTTCGTTCACAAATGTGGAAACAAATGTGTGTCTCACAATTTCTGCTTTTCCCCGAAATAATGTCGTCAACTCCATCTCACCCGTAATTTCGGCTATTTCCTCGGCAAAACATAAAGCATTATACCAAAGAGCGTTGAATTCAACCAAATAACCCGATCGGGGAACCACCGGTTTGCCGTGCAGCATGGCATTCATCCAACTAACAGCAACGTCATGTCCGTTGGTAAAAACCAATTCGGTTTCTTTATTAACCTTTAAGTTGGGATGTTTGTTCGCTAAAATGTAGTTCATCACGAAGAAAAGGAAAGGCGGGTATTTTGCTTTAAATGCCTCTTTGTTTTCTTTCCAGTATTGTTGCAATGCCCAAATTGCCCAGAGAAGAACATCAGGATCATCAATTTGTTTAATAATATTTTTTAACGGTTTTTCCTCCATAAAATCCATTAAATGGGGAATGGCCGAATCCATTATTTTTTCGAAATCATCGACCCTATCTACTGCAAGCGTAGAACCCGGCAGTGAAATAAATAGATCCCGCGCACGTACCTTAAACCAGGGATAACCTGCCAATAAATACGTTTCCTCGTTTTTGGGGATATAACAAAATTGGTGACTTGAATTTCTGAGACAATTATAAAAATTGGAACGCGGTGTGCGTTTTTTCAATTCATACTCAAATTCATCAAACAAGATAGAAGTATCTACCACTATGTCGCTTGCCGATAAAATAATTTCTTCATCTTTTTCGATAGACATTTCGAAATAACCGGGAACGTAAAGATCCTCTTGATAGGAATCGCCGTTTTGTTGGTCTTGAATGTATTCGATTCCGCGGTACCAATCGGGATGATATATAAATTCGGGTTTTTTGTTGAATTGTATGAAAAGTTCGGGATAACCAGAGTACATACATGTGCTTATGCCGTTTTCAACCTGTCGGTACGAGCGATCGACCTGATCGTTTTCTCTTGTTAATTGCGAAGCTTTTCGAAAGGCCAAAAACGGTTTAAATCGGATGATAGTGGGGGAATGTGCGTCGATCAGTTTATAACGGATCATCAACCTGTTTTCTCGCGATGAAAACATGGTTTCTTTGGAAAGAAGAACGCCGCCCACCCTATAAATGGTTTTGGGGACGCCGTCACAATTGAATTCGCGAATGTATTGGTGTCCCTTTGGATAGAAAATATCTCCGCTGTATTTATGAATTCCGAGATTGAATTCGGCTCCATGTTGAATTATGGTTTCATCGACAGAAGATAGGATTACATGATTTTCATCGTCGAGATAAGGAATGGGCATCACAAGCAATCCTTGGTATTTACTGGTATTACATCCCGAAATGGATGTGTTTTGATAAGCCCCTTTCCTGTTTGTCCTTAGAACGCTTCGATATAACGAATATTCCAGATTTATCATTAAACTTCTATCGAATTTAAGATAACTCATTGCTACTAAATTTAAAAGAATAAATGTGTGCTTAAATCTTTTCGAAAGATAGAGAATTTAATATTATTTACAAAAAAATTCAATTGTTTTTTATTTCGATAATTTGTGGATATCTTTGGTTTGGCAAATTTATATCA